>CALVNT010000027.1 GCA_944349925.1 uncultured Clostridia bacterium | reverse complement strand
TCTTATAGGATCATCTACTTCGTACCCATATCCTTTACGAGATACTATTTCGTAATGGCACACTTCTTTATTTAAGTTTAAAAATTTTTCTTTAATTGATTGCATAACTTTCTCCTTTTGTTTTTCCAGGTTTTATGCCTTTCACTCTAATTATAACACACTGCTTGTGTAAAAAATGACACAAGGTATATGTTATACTATCAGTAGGAAGGAAAAAGGAGAAAAATATTATGAGTTTAAAAAATATAAGTGGAACACCTTGGCATGTAGGTTTTGGAGATAAATGTAAAGATTCACGAAGGCATAAATCAAAATGTATTTATTATCAAAATGGATATTGTAATTTTAGAGTTCAAAGTTGTATTGGTTCTAGTCATTGTGAATGTTATGAAAGTTTTACAGGAAAAGGAAATAAAAGATAGAATCTATATTTCTCATATTAAAAAATTATATTTTCAGAAAAAAGACTTTTATCTTGTTTTTATATGCATATTCGATAGTTTGTTTTGTTCCACCATTGGAGCCATTGAACACAGCTATAAGTAAATTTGAGTTATCTATCATATATTGGTTTCTTTTTTGCATACAGCCATTATAATAATTTGAATTGCTTGTATAAGTTATTTTGTCTGCTAGAGATAATATTTTGTTATATCTATCAATACTTTCCTTTTTCCATTTTTCAGTTTGGTTTTTGCAAAGAATTGCACACTTTAACTTAATATTAGGGTGTTTTTTCTTTAATTTTAAAATAATTTCAGCACAAAGCATATCAATTCCTAGTGCCATACCACTTATAAAATAGAAATATCCAGCTTTGATAGATTGTTTAATAATCTTTTTGAGTTTATTTTTAAAAACAAAAAATTTTATACCTTTTTCTTTGTATCCCCAAGGTAAATTTTTAGGTCTGTGACCAGTGAAACAACATGTATAGAATTTTCTATCTTACATAAAAATATTATAGTATAGAAGATTCTATAATTCAAGTATTTGTATAGAAAATTCTATAAAATTTATATAGAGAGGTAAAATATGGATTTTATAGATATTTTAAAAGATATAATGATAGACTTTAATTTAAATCAATCACAATTAGCAGAAAAGATTGGTGTAAAACAAAGTCAAATAAGTGAATGGCTAAAAGGTAAAAGTAAACCAGGGTATGATAGTATCAAAGCAATTTGCATTGCTCTTGATATTTCAGCAGATAGATTATTAGGATTAGATGAAAAATAGATAGTTTAATATTTGTATAAAATATTTTTTTAACTTTTATTTGTGTAACTTTTTGAAAAATAAATTGATTTATTAGGAGTTTGTAATGATTGAGCAAAAAGAATACTACACAAGGCGAGATATTGAAAACTATATGAAAAATAGTGAATACAGTTTTTGTATTTATAATTCTTTAAAAGAATTATAAAAAGCAGAAAATTTGGAAAATTTGAAACAGTATGGAATTGATTTTGATGATATTTATGAATTTACAGATCATATGTTTAAGCCTGAAAATTCAGGATGTTACACAATCAAGGGAAATATATATCCAGATGATGAATATGGTTTAAATATATTTTTTATAAATTATAATAAAGATGATATTCCAACTGCTATGTATATAGATTTGCCTTGGTCAAAAGGTTTGAAAGATATAACTATAATGGTTAATATTTCATTAAAACACAATAATAAGTAAATATTTTATATATAATTTTTCAAAATTATATTTTTGCAATGTGATTATTAAAAAAGATGAATAAAGTAAAATATAAATTAAGTTAGGAGGATTGTATATGGGAAAATTGGTTTTATTATGTGGAAAGCCTGGTTGTGGAAAAACAACTTTGGCAAAATTTTTAGAAGAGAAGTTTAATTTTATACATTTTTCAGCTGATTATTTTATGTTAAGTTTATTTGGGGAAATAAAGGATAGAAATGAATTTAAGGAAAGTCTTAAAAAATGTAAAGAGGTAATTTTTGACTTGTCAAAAAAATTATTAGATAAAGATATTGATGTTGTGTTAGATTTTGGTTTTTGGACTAAAAATGAGAGAAATAGCATTTCAAAAATATTTGAAGGATATGATATTAAATTCGTATATTTAAAATTAGAAGATGATGAAATATTTAAGCGGATTGAAAATAGAAATAAACATTTAGGCAAGGATGAATATTTCATGGATAAAGAAACATTTAAATTTCTAAGTTCAAAATTCGAAGATTTTGAGAAAAATGAAAATTATATAATATATGAAAATGATATGAAACTAATTAAAGACTTAAAATTAAAATAAGAGTTGTGGAGGTAAATATGAGTAGAGAATATCTTGGTAAAATTGTAGAAGTAAAAATGGATAGGGTTATGGGAAGTAAACATCCGAAACATGGTTTTATTTATCCAGTTAATTATGGTTATATTCCAAATACAATTTCTGGTGATGGGGAGGAATTGGATGCTTATGTTTTAGGAGTTTTTGAACCAGTAGAAAATTTTAAAGGTGAAGTCATAGCGATCATTCATAGAATTAATGACAACGATGACAAGTTAGTTGTAGTGCCTGAAAACAAAAAGTATACAGATCAGCAAATAAGAGCTTTGACAGAATTTCAAGAACAATGGTTTGAGTCTGAGATTGTGAGAAGTTGATTTTGTATTGAAATTTCATGATGAGCATTGAAAATCTTAATTATGAGGGGGCAATTATTTCTATTTCTTTACATTTTTTTAAGAATATGGTTTTATTTTAGGGTGTTTTGGTATATTTTTTAAAATTTGATTTGTGAAAATTTGCAAAATATGATATAATAAATTGTGTAAAAATGAAACTGCTTTTTTAAGGGAAAAATAAGGGATTAAGGGTGTTGTCTTTGGTAAGGTAGGTTGTAGTTTTTGGATGTTTTTTTAGGGGGTAATTTTGGTATACTTTTGGTATACTTTGGTTTGAAAGTTAGTTTCTAAAATGCAAAAAAGTGAAAAAATTGATGAAAGATACACAATATATAGATTTTAATAAATAAAAAACCACTAAATAAAGTGGTTGGCATTCTAAAAATTGACTCCTAAGGGCTAGTCACAGGTTCGAGTCCTGTTGGGAACACCATATAAAAATAAAGGTTGTAGTTTTATGGCAAAATACAATGAAAAAAATTTTATAAAAGACGAAACTCATGTAAATCAAATTGAAGACCTAATTGAAAAAGATGAAGAAATAATTTGGAAAGGTAAGCCTAAAAAATCCGCTTTTATTTGGTCAAAAATATTATATTTGTTGCCTTTTGCTTTGATTTGGGGTTTATTTGATGGCTTTTTCATCTATATGATAGCATCAAATAATGTTTTTGGGTCTATTCCAACAATAATGGTTATTTTTATCATTTTTTTCTTCTTGTTTCACCTAACTCCTGTTTGGATTTGGCTAAGCAATGTTTTAACAGCCTTTGCTCAACATAAAAACATAGAATATGCTTTAACTTCAAAACGTATAATTGTGCGTTCTGGTATATTAGTTAATTTGGAAAATATATACTACATGGATATACAATCTGTAAATTTAAAAGTTGGCTTGATTGATAGAATTTTAAAAGTTGGTGATATTTACATGACCACAAAAACCAAAACGATTGTGCTATGGGATATAGAAAACCCTTATGTAATTGCAAATAAGCTACAAAAAATAGTTAATGATATAAAAACAGATATGTATTTCCCTAACGAACTTAGACCAGAGGAAAATCAAGGATATAAAACTAATTACAAATTTGATAAAGAATTTAATAAAAATAATATCAATAAAAATAAATAAAAAAATAAGTTATATTTCATTTTTATAATAAAGTTTAATTTTATCTGAATCTTTATCATAAGTTGCCAGAATTATATTTTTTAATTGTTTTTTTGACTGACTTTTAATCTTTCAAAAAGCCAGTTTTTGTTTTTTTCTATTTCTTTTAAACCTGAAAAAGAGATTTCTCCATCAGAAATTAAGATATTTGTTAAAGTAGCTTTTTCAATATTAGTTTTCTTAATATCTTTAATAACAACAGGCTTTTCTTCTCCTAATGGTAAAACAGACAACTCTCCACTTGGCTCGAAAATAGCATATGCGACTTTAGTAATATCAAAATAGTTTTTAATTCTAAGCATTGATAAAAGATCATTAACATCAATATTGCTTTTTTTAAGTTGTTTATAATTTATTTTTCCTTCATAGACAAGCATAACAGGTTTGCCTTTTAAAACTCTTTTAAAAAAAGTTGATTTCCTACCAATTAACGCAACTAGATAAGCAAGAACAAAGAAAATACTCATTGCAATTAAATAATGATAAAAGGGTTTTTCGCTTGTCGCCATTTCTGCCGCAATTGAACCTAATGATATACCAACCACATAATCAATAAATTCCAGTTGGGCAACCTGTTTTTTGCCAAGAATTTTAGAAATAACAAAAAGGTAGATAAAAGAAACTGTTGAATTTATCAATACCCAATAAATTTGATCCAATCCAAACATTATTGCCTCCACAACTATTTTGGATATATTTTCGTTTTATATTTAAAAAAATAATAAATAATTGCAAAAATACTGTCGATTTGTTATAATTATTAAGCTTAGGAGAAAATTATGAGAAGATTTTTCGGAATAAAAAACGGGGAAAATATTTTAATAGAAAATGACGAATTTGCACATTTAACTAAAGTGCTAAGGAAAAAGGTTGGCGATAAAATTGTTTGCATTTGTGATGACAATTTTGATTATTTTTGTGAAATAATAAAAATAGATAAAAAATTTTGCGTAGCAAAGATTGAAAATGTAAACTCTTGTAAAGCTCTTCCAAAAAAAGAAATAACACTTATTCAAGCTTTGCCCAAAAAAGAATATATTGACGAAATTGTTTTTAAATCAGTTGAATGCGGAGTTTCAAACTTGCAATTTTTTATTTCAAAGTTTTCTAACACCAAAACTGTCAATTTAAATCGAATAACAAACCAAATTATTTCAGCAAGCAAACAATGTCAACGCTCAAAATTTATGCAATGCAAAAATCTTATAAATTTTAATCAAATGCTAGACTTACTTAAAGATTACGACATTATAGTTTTTGCAAACGAAAAAGAAGAAAAAAAATCAATTTTCGATTTACCGAGTTTAACAAACGCAAACAAAATTGCTGTGATAGTTGGCAATGAAGGCGGATTTTCAGAAGAAGAAATAGAAAGCATTATTTCAAAGAATGCTCAATCTATAACACTCGGGAGCAGAATACTTCGATGCCCCACTGCTGTCGTTGCAATTTTGTCTTTAATAAATGCGGTAACCAAAAATTAAATTTTAAAAATTATAATTATAAAACTAAATAAAATTACTAAAATAAAAAACGACTAAGTTTAAATAAAAAAATTTAGTCGTTTTTATGCTTTATTATTTTTTATCTTCTATATCCTGCTTTTTCTGCTCTTCTTTTTTTCTCTCAAAATAATTTTTGTATCCTATTTTGTGATTGTCGCCTTCGTCCCATTTTTGACCACCGGTCGCAAGAATTGTAACCATAAAACCACAAGCCACAACAAGAGCAATAATAGGGATAACTAAATTTTCTGGAATTGCAAGTGCTGATACCAAACACAACAATCCTGCAATAAGAAGCCCAACGCCAAACCAGATTTTTAATTTTTTTATAGTCGTTATATTTTGTTGTATACAGCCATTAACAAGGAAAATTATGCCTATTCCAAAACAAATCACAACTCCAGCCCAAGCCAAAGAAAACTGTCCGAAATTTTCTGGTAAAGCTATCGATAAAACCCAAAAAAGTGCAGCGATAATAATTATAAACGCACCAGCTATTTTATAAATAAAATTTCTACCCATACTCCCTCCCATAGAGCTAATATATTATTATCATAACATTTTTATTTAAAAACATCAAATGATTAAAAGTAAATTTAATAAAAACAAAATTTAATTTAAATAAAACAGTAAAGTAAGTGCGGTTAATCCTAGCAAAACCACTAAAATAGTAAACAAGACCTTCCAAACGGAAATAGGAGTTTTGCCTGTAATTTTTCCATTGTCACCATTTATGTAAAAATTGTAAAGCTTTTTGTTATAAGCAAAGTGCCCAACATAAATAGGGACTAAAATGTACTTATATGTTTTACCACTAAATTTCGTGTTTATATTTAAACTTTGTTTGTAATCATAATCATATTTTTTTAAAATATTTTGTTCGATTTTTTGATTCATCATTGAGACGCATTCTTCCCAACATTTTGCACCTTCTCTGTCATATGTATTTGCCGAAAAACCTTTCAGGTATTTAGGATCATATAACGGCACATCTTTTGTAGGAAAAGGCTCCAAAGATTTGATAACATTTTGAGAAAAATCTGTAGACGCTTGAACAACAATATCATCAAAATTCATATTTAAGGTGCCTGAGATATTAAAATATCTGACCCTTGTAGAAACATAAGCCTTTCCATTGCTATAGTGTGTTACTACATAACTTTTACCAAGCCGACCCATATAATTAGAAGTAGAATTGGCATCAAATGTAAATATTGGACTGTATACACCATGCAAATTTTCGGCTTTAACACTTTTTTTAAATTTTCGTGGCGCATATATTTTTTTCTTTGCCCATTTAATCGCCAAAAATACCGCTTTAGATTTTTCCAATTTAAAAGGCACAACACCTTGTGGTTTCAAACCCGGTATCTCACTAATTTTAACAATGCTATTGGTTCCGCAAAAAGGACAAACATGCGAAACTTCTCCGGCTTCAATTATTTCTTTAGCTCCACAGCTTTGACATTGCAAAACCTCGGCATTTTCCCAAACTTGACCATTTTTAGTCTTTTCTTCCAAATTTCTTTCTTCAATTTTAGAGTTGATTTCAATATCAAATACGCTTCCGCAATATAAACACTTCAGTTTTTGTTCTTTTGGATCAAAAACTGTTTCTCCTCCACAATTTACACACTTTTTAGAAACAACTTTTAAATCTTTGTCATTATAAATTTTTTCTTCTATTTCTTTATCTATCATTTAAGTTTAGTTCCACATTCTGGACAAAATTTCGCATTTGATTTTACTTCAGTTCCGCATTCTGGACAAGTGGTTGCCAATCTTTGACCACACTCTGGGCAAAATTTAGCTTTTACGCCAACTTGAGCGTTGCAACTTGGACATACTTTGCTTGCACCATGAGAATTATTTTTTACATTTGTCATGTTTTGCAAATTATTTGCAAAAATATTTCCAAGGCCCATTCCCATTCCAAGCCCCATACCAGCACCCATAGTGCCGCCTGCTGAGCCTGGATTTTTAGCAGCTTCTTTCATGGCTTCCAATGTTTCCATTTGAGTGTAAACATCAATGTTTCCGCGTAGCATACCAAGAGAAGTGTTTTTGTCAATAGCTTTTTCAAGTTCTTCAGGCAATGAGAAGTTTTCAAAAACAAAGTTTGTGAGTTTCAAACCAATCTGCTTAAAATCTTGGACGACTTTTTTCTCGACCATTGCAGACAATTCTTGCAAATTACCAGCCATATCAAGTACTGATATTTTGCTTTCGCCAATAGCGTCACTTATGCCACTTAAAACAATGCTTCTTAAGTAATCAGTAATCTGTGAAGATTGAAATGTAGAATTTGTGCCACTAAGATTTTTCATAAACTCGTAAGCATCGTCAACTTTGAAAGAGTAATTTCCAAAGCCACGGATTCTTACCACTCCATAATCTTTATCTCTTACAATAATAGGATTTACCGTGCCCCATTTTTGATTTGTAAATTGTTTTGTATTTACAAAATAAATATCAGATTTAAAAGGTGTTTCAAATCCATATTTCCATGACATAAGTTTTGTCAAGATTGGAAGGTTGTTTGTATCAAGTTTATAAAAACCTGGCAAAAAAACATCAGCAAGACGGCCTTTATCAACAAAAATACAAACTTGACTTTCTCTGACTGTAAGCGCAGAACCTCTATTTATTTGTCCTTCTTTTACTGGATATTTATAAACGAGCAAATCGCTTCCCGAATCAGTCCATTCTATATTTTTTAAAATTGCCATAAAACTCTCCTTTATTTATATAGTCATTTTAGCATAAATAAATGATAAAAAGCAAATTTTTAATAGAGAAAAATAAACAAAAAAGACTATTTTAATTTATTGTATCCCTGCTGGTTGGGGAAAATTTAATAATTGTATCAATATATTTTGATTTTGGTCTTTTGCCGGACTCATTTTTAATTTAATTATTATCTTTTATTCGTTGTAATAATATATATTCTTTGAATTTGTCAATATAAGTGTTAACACTTTCAAACTTATTGACAAATAACATTTTAGCTTTAAGGTTATCAAAGATAGTTTTTCACGATGCTATGTTTTTTGTAAATTTTTTCTTTTTTCATAAAAAAAGTAAGCCTTTCAAAGTTTTCTAACTTTTGGAGCACTTCTTATTGTCTTTTTCGTTTTTTCTTGCTTGTGCAACTATTTTTTATTTTTTCAAAGTAATTTACACTATAAATGTTATCAATTTTATATATTTATTTTGAAAGATTGTGATTATATGTTAATATGAAAATATGGACATACAGAAATTATTTCAAAATTTTTATTTAGAAAACTCTAATGTCGACAAAGCAAAATTTGACAAAAAGCTTATAGGTACTAAGTTCGAAATTAAAGGAGTTAAAACATCTGTTATAGAAAAATTTGTCAAAACTTTGCGCTCTTATAAGGTTGATGTAGAAAAATTGCCTGTTTGTTTTCATGAAGATGTTCTAATTAAAGGCTTTTTGATTGCAAAAGAAAGCAATAGTGAAGAAAAAATAAAACAATTATTAAATATTTTGCCTTTTATTAATAATTGGGCTACTTGTGATATGATTGCTTCAAGATTAAAAAACATGAGTAGCTATAGACCTTTTTTTGAAAATCTTTTACTTTCTGATAAACCTTTTGTTGTTAGATTTGCAGTTGTCTATCTCAAATCGTTATTGAAGTTTGATTGTGAAAATATATTACTGAAAATTGTTAAAGTTGATTTTGACAACTACTATGTAAAGATGGCACAAGCTTGGGTGATTGCTGATGCGCTTGTTATTGATTTTTATCTTACAAAAAACATATTAAATGAAATAGAAGATGATTTTGTAAAAAACAAAGCGATATCTAAAGCCTGTGATTCTTATCGTTTAAATTCTGTGCAAAAAGAAGAATTAAAAGCTTTTAGAGTAAAAAAGGAGAAACAATGTTAGCGAAAGTTGTTAGTTTTGGTTTAAAAGGCGTAGATGGATATAAAATTGATATTGAAACTGATGTTTCAAATGGTCTTCCTCATTTTGAAATTGTCGGGCTTGCTGATACTGCAATAAAAGAATCTAAGGAAAGGGTCCGCTCGGCTATTCGTAATAGTGCCTTTGAATATCCTGTCAAAAGAATAACTGTCAATCTTGCTCCTGCTGATATGAAAAAAGAAGGGGCTATTTATGATTTAGGTATTGCTGTCGCCATTTTATCTTGTAATGAAGAAAATAAAATTAAAAATGAAAAAGATTTCTCTTTTTTGGGAGAACTGTCTTTTGACGGCTCTGTAAAAAAAATAAAAGGTCTGCTTCCTATTTTGATCTCTGCAAGAGATATGGGTTATAAAAAATTTATTATTCCTAAAGAAAACTGCAACGAAGCAAGGTTTATTGAAGGAATTGAAGTTTATGGGGTAGAAAGTTTAATCGAGACTGTTCAATTTTTAAAAGGTGAAAAACAGATAAAACTGGTAGAAATTTGCAAATTTAAAGATATTATTTCGCAAGAACAATTTCCGTTAGATTTTTCTCATGTTAAAGGACAAAAAATGGCTAAGCGCGCTTTAGAAATAGCAGCTGCGGGTGGTCATAATTTGCTTATGATAGGCCCGCCCGGTAGTGGTAAAAGTATGCTCGCAAAATGTTTTCCAAGTATTTTGCCAAATTTAACTTTTGAAGAAGCTTTGGAAGTTACGAAAATTCATTCTATAGCAGGTGAACTAGATTTAAAACAGGGTATTGTTTGTAATCGCCCTTTTAGAAGTCCTCATCATACTGCAAGCACTGTAAGTTTGACTGGGGGCGGAACAAATTCTAAACCCGGAGAAATTTCGCTTGCTCATAATGGAGTTTTGTTTTTAGACGAATTTCCCGAGTATTCAAGGCATACTATTGAAACATTGCGACAACCATTAGAAGATGGAGTGATTACTGTCGCTCGGTCTAATGCTACCATCACATATCCTGCAAATTTTACACTTATTGCTTCAATGAACCCTTGCCCGTGTGGTAATTATGGTTCTAAAGATAAAGAATGCAAATGTACCCCGTCGCAAATAACCAAATATCTAGCTAAATTGTCTGGACCTATCATGGATAGAATTGATATTCATATTGAAGTTGAAAATGTCACATATGAGCAATTGAAAAGCGACAAGGAAGAAGAAAGCTCGGCTCAAATTAAAAAGAGGGTTGATTTGGCTAGAGAAATTCAGTTAAAGAGGTTTGCAAATGATAAAAATTTTTCAAATGCAAAAATGTCCGCTGTCCAAACAAAAAAGTATTGCGTTTTAGATGAAAGCGGGGAAGCACTTTTAAAAAGTGCTTTTGACAAACTTAAACTTTCAGCACGTGCACATGATAGGCTTTTAAGAGTTGCTCGTACTATAGCCGACCTTGACGGCGAAGAAAATATTTTAGCAAGACATATTGCAGAAGCTATAAGTTATCGAACACTAGATCGAAAATATTTTTAAAAAGCGGAAAAAGTTTCGCTTTTTTATTTTTATCGTTTAATAAAATGTTAATAATGTAAAATTCTTATTTTTTAAGTAATTTTTTTAAAAAATGTTATGTCGCATTACATATTGTTCTTTAAATTTTTACTCAAAAAATTTTCGTTTATGATTTTGAGTTTATTTTAAAATATGTTATACTCTTTTCGTATGAATGAGAAAGATTTGTTTATTTACTTTTTATCTCAATTTGATTTGCCTGTAAATAAAATTGAAAATATTTTGGAAAAAATGGGACAAGATTACAGTTTTTCTCACTTTTGTCGCTTAAATTTTAAAGAAATTAGCGTAGATGTTTATAAAAAAATGGTTGAAAGGGCAGATGAAAGATTGGTCAAAGCATATATTGAAAATCTTGAAGCCTTAAATATAAAATTGGTGTGCAAACTTGATGAAAAATTTCCTAAAAAACTTCGTGGCATTTCTGAAGCACCTTTCTTTTTGTTTTATAAAGGTGATTTAAGCTTAATTGATAGACATTGTCTTGCAATAGTAGGCTCTCGTATGCCGTCAAATTATGGAAGGAGAGTGACCGAAAAATTCACTTCGTTTTTAGCAAAAAATGGACTAGTCATTGTTTCAGGTTTAGCTTATGGAATTGATTCTATTGCTCATAGACAAACTTTAAATGAAGGTGGCAAAACGATTGCTGTTCTTGGCTCAGGTTTTAACAACATTTATCCGCCTGAACACCGCGATCTTGCAAATCAAATAGCAGAAAAAGGTCTTATTCTTACTGAGTATTGTCCTTCTACTAAAGCTACAAGATATACTTTTCCAACTAGAAATAGAATAATTGCAGGGTTTAGTGACGGTGTCTTGATAACTGAAGCTAGCATAAAAAGCGGAACAATTTACACTAGAGATTATGCTCTCGATTATGGAAAAGATGTATTTGCAATTCCCGGAAACATTGATAGTGAAAAAAGCGCTCTCCCCAATGAAATTATTTCGTCTGGTCAAGGAATGTGTGTAACTGATCCTAAACAAATTTTAAATGCTTTGAATATTGAATCTTCTAAGCAAAACACTAATAATTTTAGTTCTATACAACTTTCATTTGAGGAAAATCAAATCTGCTCTCTTCTTGCAAGTGGGGCAAAAAATATTGAATTTTTAGAAAAAAATACAAATCTTTCTATCAATATATTAAATAGTTGTTTGACAATACTTGAAATTCGTGGAATAATATCAAGGATGCCGGGTGGAGAATACTACCTTAAATAATGGAGGAAATTTTGAAACTTGTTGTTATTGAATCGCCTTTTAAAAGAGAGGCTTTAAAAAAATATTTAGGCAATGGTTATGAGGTTTTTGCTACTAAAGGTCATATTCGCGATTTGCCAACAAAATCTTTTGCTATCGATATAAAAAATAACTTTCAACCTAAATATGAAATTGTGCCAGATAAAAAAGGGCTTATTGATGATTTAAAGAAAAAAGCTTCAGAGGCAGATGAAGTTTTGATTGCTACCGACCCCGATAGAGAAGGGGAGGCAATATCATGGCATGTTGCGAACATTTTAGGTTTTGATACCGATAAAAAATGCCGAATTGAATTTAACGAAATTTCAAAAAAAGCGGTTACAAATGCACTTGAAAAACCGAGAGCTATTGATCTTAACCTTGTTGATGCTCAGCAGGCAAGGCGTGTGCTTGATAGGATTGTGGGGTATAAACTTTCACCCGTTTTATGTAAAAAAATTGCCCCTAAGCTTAGTGCAGGAAGGGTGCAATCTGTTGCTTTAAAACTTGTCGTTGACAGAGAAAGAGAAATTGAATCTTTTGTTCCAGAAGAATATTGGACTGTTAGTGCTATTTTACAAAAAAATCAAAATTTGATTAAAACTTCTCTTGCTTCTTATAATGGCAAAAAATTTGTGCCTAAAAATAAAGAAGAAGTTGACACTTTAATAGAAAATGTAAAAGGAAAAGATTTTGTTGTTGAAAACATAAAAAAATCTAAAACAAAATCGCACGCGCCTGCTCCTTTTACAACTTCAACTATGCAACAAGATGCTCTTAACAAGCTTGGAATGTCTCTTGCTCGTACTACTTCTTCGGCTCAGCAACTTTATGAAGGAGTCGAGGTTAAAGGTGAAGGTAAAATTGCTCTTATTACATACATAAGAACAGACTCTGTTCGGGTCTCTCAAGATGCACAAAATGCTTGTTTAAAATTTATCGAAAACAAGTTTGGTAAAGAATTTTTGCCATCAAAACCAAATGTTTATCATACTAAAGAAAATGCGCAAGACGCACACGAGGCAATTAGACCTATTACTATGGACATAACTCCAGACATGGTCAAAGAGACTTTGTCTAGTGACAACTATAAACTTTATAAACTTATTTATGAAAGATTTTTAGCAAGTCAAATGGCTGATGCTGAATATTCAAATGTTGCTGTAAATTTTGTTTGTCAAGGCTATGGTTTTAAGGTAAACGGCAAAACTATGGAATTTCCAGGTTTTACAAGCGTTTATAAAGAATTTGTCGAAGAAGACAAAAAGGAAGGCTTTGAAGGGAAATTGCCAAAACTTGAAGAAGGTGAAATTTTGCTTTGCAAAGAAATTAAGCCTGAGCAAAAATTTACTAAACCCCCAGCTCGCTATACTGAAGCAACTTTGGTTAAAGCTATGGAAGAAAAGGGAATTGGGCGGCCTGCAACTTATGCAGCAACCATTACTATTCTTTCTACGAGAAAATACACTCAAAAAGAAGGAAAATTTTTGGTGCCAACTGAACTTGGCAAAAAAATTACAACTTATCTTGAAAAATTCTTTAGTGGTGTGATAAATGTTAAATTTACTGCTCATATGGAGCAAAGGTTAGATGATATTGCTTCAAAGGGAGAAGATTGGCATAGCGTAGTTTCAAGTTTTTATAATGGTTTTGCTGCTTTACTAGAAAAAGCAGATTCCTCTGCGCTGACAATGAAAGAGCCTCCACAAGAAACAGATATAATTTGTGAAAAATGTGGTCACAAAATGCTTATTCGTGAAGGAAAATTTGGAAAATTTTTGGCTTGTTCAAATTTCCCAAAATGTCGAAATACAAAACCAATTGAGCAAGAAGTTAAAAAAGTCGGCATTTGTCCGGAGTGTGGCAAAGAACTTTTGGAAAGAAAAAGTAAAAAAGGTAAAATATTCTATTCTTGCTCAGGTTACCCAGATTGTAAATTCATGAGTTGGGATATAACTACAGGTAAAAAATGCCCAAAATGTAATAGCCCTATTATTGTTAAAGGTAAAATAACAAAATGTAGCAATCGAGATTGTGATTATAAAGAAGTTTAATTTCTTTTTGAAGTTTTAATTTGAGGATTTATGAAGTTTAATAGGTCTTTTGTGAATGTCATCGGCTGTGGTTTTGCGGGAAGCGAATGCGCGCTTACGCTGGCAGAGCACGGCGTTAAAGTCCATGTTTTCGACCATCAAACCAATGAAAATAATAAAGAAATTAGTGCAGATTTACTAAAAAAACCACTTGCAAAAGAACTGCTTAGAGAAGAACTTATTGCACTTGACAGCCAACTTTTAAATTTAGAAAAAAGTTTTTTAAATAATTCAGTTAAACTTGATAGCTTTTCTCTTCTTGAAGAAGCTAAAAAAAAGGTTAAATCACATAAAAATATACAGTATTTTGATATAAGCGTTAAAGAAATTAATTTTGATGAACTGACTGTCATTTCAACGGGGGCGCAAACTGATCATAAATTGTTCGAATATTTAGTAGAGGTTTTTGGAGCAAGAAAATGTTTTGATTGTTTTCCAATCTTTCCTCTTGTTAAAGGAGTCGACCAAACAAAGTTTTGCAAAAAGGGAGAAAATCTTTTTTTGCCACTATCTTATCAAGAATATTTGTCTTTGATAAATTTAATAGTCTCAAAATTAAATACAGAATTGCTCTCACAAGGGAAAAAAGTACAATCTGGCACCATCGAATCGCTAGTTTTAAAAGAAAAAGATGCTTTAAAAAATGAATATCTTTCACCTATTTATCTTGATGATTGCATTAGTAAACCTTATGCTGTTGTTAAACTTGAAAAGAAAGGCTATTATTATGAAATTAACGGATTTTGTTCAGACTTATCTAACAAGGCGCAAGTTGAAATTATTCGTTCACTAAAAGGACTTGAAAATTCAACTTTAGTTCGGAAAGGTGAGTCTGTTAAATATTGCTACATAAATGCCCCATATATGATAAATGAGTTCTGCCAAAGTAAAAAATTTGAAAATTTGTTTTTCGCTGGCAATATTGCAGGGGTTTTTGGGAAAACTGAAAGTATAGCGTGTGGGTTGTATGTGGCTTATAATATTCTAAGACTTAAACAAGACAAAAATTTTATTGAACTTCCCAAAGGCACAATAATTGGTTCAATGATGCAAAAAATTATAAAAACCAACAATTTTAATTATTCAAAATTTAATCCAATTTTTGCAGATTATGATATAATAACAAGTGATGATAGTAATAATGCAGTTAAAGAAAAAGAAAGTTTTTTAAGATTTAGGTCTAAAATGCTCATGAACAAATATAAGGAGGAATTGAAAAATGGAAAGCATGTTTAGAGGAACCACTATTTGTGGTGTAAAAAGAAATGGAAAAATTGCTATAGCAGGTGATGGACAAGTTACACTTTCTGAAAGTGTTATATTTAAATCAAACGCGCACAAAGTTCGAAGAATTTACAACGACGAGGTTGCTGTGGGTTTTGCCGGAAGTGTGGCTGATGCTTTTTCGCTTTGTGAAAGATTTGAAAATATGTTAAATAAGTTTTCGGGTAATCTTATGAGAAGCGCTGTGGAACTTGCAGGAACTTGGAGAGAAGATAAAGCTTCAAGACAACTTAATGCTATGATGATTGTCGCAAATAAAGAAACCTTATTGATTGTTAGTGGAACGGGTGAAGTTATTGAACCTGATGACAATGTTTGTGCTATCGGTTCGGGTGGAAACTATGCACTTGCTGCTGCAAAAGCACTTATTCAAAACACTAAAATGTCGGCAAAAGAAATTGCGCAAAAAGCACTTGAAATTGCCGGACAAATTTGTGTATTTACAAACGACCACATCACTGTAGAGGAGGTTTAGTATGAATTTAACACCAAGAGAAGTTGTTGAAGAACTTGATAAATATATTGTTGGGCAACCAAAAGCAAAACGAGCTGTTGCCATTGCGCTAAGAAATCGTTATAGAAGAAGTAAGCTTCCAAAAGAAATGCGCGATGAAATAACACCAAAAAACATTATAATGAAAGGGCCAACTGGTGTTGGTAAAACTGAAATTGCAAGAAGACTGGCAAAACTTGTAAATGCACCTTTTATTAAGATTGAAGCTACAAAATATACTGAAGTGGGTTATGTTGGTAGAGATGTCGAGAGCATGATTCGTGACCTTGTCGAAGTCGCTGTTAGGCTTGTAAAAGATGAGCAAACTCACCAAATGCAAGAAAAAGTCAGTCCTATTGTAGAATCTAGACTTGTCGATGCTATATGTGACAGCCGTCGTGCTTTAAATATTCAAGTTGATAAAACTGATGTTCAAAATGCACTAGCAGCTGGAAAGCTTGAAGACGAACAGATTGAAATTGTAGTTAAAGAAGAGCAAAAGCCTATGCTTGCTGTTGGCGGGCCAGAAATTATGCTTGGATCTATGTTTGATGGCCTTTTACCTCAAAAAAGAAAGAAAAAACACATGTCTGTTGCTCGTGCTAGGGAAATTTTGACGGCGGAAGAGACCGATAAAATTATTGATAAAGAAAATGTTTATGCTGAGGCGATACGAAGAACTGAAGAAGAAGGCATCATTTTTATTGACGAAATAGATAAAATTATAGGAAAAGCTGGTGGTAGCAACAATCAAGATGTTTCTCGAGAAGGGGTTCAACGAGATATTCTTCCTATCGTAGAAGGTAGTACCGTTGCTACAAAATATGGCAATGTTAAAACTGATTTTATCCTTTTTATTGCATCAGGTGCTTTCCATGTTTCTAAAATAGAAGATATGATTCCTGAACTTCAAGGTAGATTTCCAATTAGAGTTGACCTCGACAATTTGACTAAAGATGACTTTAAAAAAATCCTATCAGAACCAAAAAATTCTATTACAAAGCAGTATACCAGCATTTTAAAAGTGGATAACATTGACCTAGAATTTACAGATGATGCTCTTGACGAAATGGCAGAAATGGCTTTTGCAGAAAATGAAACAAGTGAAAATATTGGAGCAAGAAGATTGCACACTATTATGGAAAGTTTGCTTGAGGATATTTCGTTTAATGCTTCTGGCGATCACCCAATGCTGAAGGTAAAAATTGATAAAAAATATGTTCAAAATGCTTTTAAAGAAACAAAAAAGAAATTTGACTTAAAAAAATACATTTTGTAAGGATAATTATGGACTTATCACGAAATGAAATCTTAATTGGACAAGAAGGTCAAGCTCTGATTGCCTCGAAAAATGTTTGTGTGGTTGGAGTTGGTGGTGTCGGCGGAATGGCAGTAATGGCGCTTGCTCGTTGTGGCATCGAAAATTTTACATTGATTGACTTTGACAAAGTTTCGTCATCAAACATAAATAGGCAAGTAGTTGCTTGGCAAGAGACTATTGGTCAAAACAAAGTCGATGTTTTAAAAAAAATGATATTGGCAATAAATCCTAAGGCAAAAATAAAAACTTTTTGTGAGAGAATTTGCAAAGAGAATTTATCGATTTTGAATAGTCATGACATTGTTGTAGATGCGATAGACTCAATTCAAGACAAAGTTGAAATGATTTGCTATTGCAAAGAAAACAACATAAATATAATTTCTGCAATGGGGGCGGGAAATAAAATTGATTTGCCCAAATTTGAAGTGATGGATATTTATAAAACGCATGATGATGGACTTGCCAAAGTTTTAAGGAAAAAATTAAGGGAGAGAGGAATAAAAAATTTACAAGTAGTGTCAGCGTTGACAAAACCGTCATATAATGGTAAAATTGTTGGTAGCATTGCTTATTATCCTGCAACTTGTGGTTTATTTATTTGCAGTGTAATCATAAATAAAATTTTAAGGAGGGAAATATGAAAATTGTAAATGAAAACGAATTTGAAAAAGAAATTGAAAATGGGGTTGTGCTTGTTGACTTCTTCGCTACATGGTGCGGACCATGCAGAATGATGAGTGGTATTTTAGAAGATGTCAATACTCAAATTGAAGGAAAAGGAAAAATCATAAAAATAGATGTAGACCAAAACGAAAATCTTGCAAGAAAATTTGGTATCATGTCTATTCCAACTCTTATTCTTTTTAAAAATGGTCAAATGGTTGGAAAACATGTCGGAGTTATGCAAAAAGCAGACTGTCTTAAATTATTTGATAAATAAAAAATAAATCTGCAATATGGAATGTCCATGTATACAGATTTTTTTATTTTTATTTTGATAAAAATTTTACTTTATATAAAAATAGTAAATTATCAAAAAATTATGTAAAAAACCTCAAATTTTCTCTATTTTTAAATTTTTGATATTGACAATACTTGAGTTAGATGGTAAAATTATATTGACTAAAGAGGTGTTTTATGGGAAGAAAAGTTTATCTTGATAATGCGGCAACAACTTATGTTTCTGGAGAAGTGCTCTCTGAAATGTTGCCATGTTTTAACGCGATTTATGGCAACAGCAATTCTTTGCATAGTTACGGTCGCGATGCAAGTGCAATAGTTGATAGGGCAAGAGATAGGATTGCTCATGCTATCAATGCGCAAAAATCTAACGAAATTTATTTTACTTCTGGCGGAACAGAAGCTGACAACTGGGCTATAAAAGGCATTGCCCATGCCTATGCTTCAAAGGGCAAGCATATCATTACTTCATCTATCGAGCATCATGCTGTTTTAGATAGTTGCAAAGAGCTAGAAAAAGAAGGATTTTCTGTTACTTATTTGCCTGTAGATAAAACAGGGCTTGTTAACCTAGCTGATGTTATTCATGCAATTAGAAAAGATACAACCTTAATTTCAATCATGGCTGTAAATAATGAGGTTGGTACTATTCAAAATATCAAAGCAATTGCAAAAACTGCTCATGACTATGGTCTTGTTTTCCATACTGATGCCGTTCAAGCTGTTGGGGCTTTTAGGCTAGATGTTCAAGACATGGAAATCGACGCGATGAGCATTTCAGGTCACAAAATTTATGGACCTAAAGGAATTGGTGCTTTATATGTTAAAAATGGCATCTTGATTGATAACTTAATCGATGGTGGAAATCAAGAAAGGGGCAAAAGAGGTGGTACAGTAAATGTGCCTGCTGTTGCTGGTTTAGGCAAAGCAGTAGAAATTGCTTGCAGAGATATTTCGATCAATCAACAGAAATTAAAAGCTATAAGAGATTATTTTATTAAAAGCGTAAAAGAAAAAATCGATTATATTCAAATAAATGGTCACCCTCAGCAAAAAATTAACGGTACAGTTAACATTTCTTTTGAAATGGCAGAAGCGGAATCCCTTTTAATGCTTCTTGATCTTGACGGAATAGCCGTTTCTACTACTTCTGCTTGCATGAGCAATGCGCTAGAACCTTCTCACGTTTTAAGGGCTATGGGGCTTAGTGACGATCTTGCACAAAGTGCGGTAAGATTTTCTTTTGGAAAAAATCTTTCAAAGAGCGATATTGATTATGTCGTAGAAATGTTAGTTAAAGATGTAGCAAGGCTTAGATCAATTTCAGCAATTACTAAAGCAGGGAGGAAATAAATATGTATAATCAAACTGTTATGGCAAAATTTTTAAGACCTGAAAATGCGGGTACCCTTCGTGGAGCAAATGCTGTTGGCAAAGCAGGAAATGCAACTTGCGGAGATGTGATCAAACTTTATCTTCTTGTAGATGAAGAAGGAGTTATTGAAGAAGCAAAATTTAAAACTTTTGGCTGTCCAGCGTCTATTGCTTGTTCTGATGTTGCTTGCGACCTTGTGAGAGGGCTTTTAGTTGATGAAGCATTAAATGTTTCGAGCAAAGAAATTTATGATGAACTAGGTGGGCTTGATGATAGTAGGGTTTATTGTTCTGTGCTTGCAGAAGATGCAATCAAACTCGCTGTAGAAAATTATTATAAAAAAATTTCAAAATAGGATTATAAAATGAACGATAAAACAAGACTGTTACTTGCAAGAGCTTATAAAACAATTGCGAAAGATAAATTTGAATTTTTAATACAAAAAATTATTTCTCCACAAGAATCTGATTTAGCATATGTTGACATTGAGTTTGCTCTTGATATAATTGAAGATTTAAATAATAAATCTGCAAAACAAATTAGCAAGGAATTTTTAGAAAAATTGAAAATTTATTTTGCTGATCAAGAAGTGTCAATGGCAAAAGAAAAAGGTGTTACAAACTTTGCGCAAAATGTTTTATATCTTGCGCAAGATTTGTACGGATATCCAGAGCAAATATCAAATGTATGGGAAGAATTATTTCACTCATCTATGCAAGAAGAAAAATCAAAATAATTTAAATAAATAAAAAAATTGTCATAAAATATTGCTAGTTTGTGACACTTTTTTATTTTTTTCGCTGTTTTTTGTATAATAACTATTTTTTTACAAATAACTATTACCGAGGAGGAACTATGAAAGAATTTATGGCACTTCTTGGTTTTGGTACAGGCATGGTAGTGGGTGTTATGCTTTATAAACATTCTCAGGAATTTAAAAAAAGCGTAGATATGGGTGAAAAGAAAATGATGAAATCTGCTCAAGATCTTGAAAATAAAGCTGAAGATAAAATTGAAGAGGCTGAGCAAAAAATTAAGTCAACTATGAAAAAAGCAAAACGAAAAGCTAGCAAAATCAAAGAAGAAATAAAAAATAATTAAAAAGAGCGAGATTTTTAAACCTCGCTTTTATTTTCGTGTCAAGCGCTTGCTTTGATATCAATAAACCAACTGCCTCAATATCATTTTGCTCCACCAAAGCTACCTTATGGCACATCAAAGTGTCCTCTTAATGATGCTTCCGTCAGGACCTGACATGGTTCGAAGATTTTGATTGCATAAGACCTTGATTTCATCACAAAATGAAATTGCACATATTTGACTAGTTGAAACCGAGGCAAGTGTTCAATCCCACTATAGCGGATTGTGGGTTACAGAGCACCGCTAACTCTCCATCTAGCTTGACAATACAATAATAGCATAAAATTTCTTTTTTTTCAATGTTTTTTGCTGTTATTTAGTTATTGAATTTATTTTTTTTGACAAATTTTGACTTTTTCTTTTGTCATATATTCCAAATATGTTATAATTTTTTAAAACTATTAAGAGGTCTATATGGATAAAAATGAGAAAAAAAGCAACGCACAAAGATTTTTAGAGGCTTTTAACAATATTGATTATTATATTAAAACACGATATGACTTTAATAGGGCAATGGGGTTTTCTGAGCTTATTAGAAAATCTGTTGTTTTAAATTTTACCATAAGAAAATATGAAGACGACCTTATTGATTATGGTAGGCTTAGAAATGCCATTATTCACAACAATAATGAAGATATTGTTATTGCAGAGCCACACACAAGTGTTGTTGAAAAAATTGAACATATAGAAAAGTTGCTTACGACTCCACCTAAAGCACTCGATACTGTTGCTAGGCGAGATGTATTAACTATTTCTGCGGATAAAAGCATGAGAGATGTTATAAAAGCAATTTCAAGTTCCGGTTATTCCAATTTGCCCGTATATAAAGACAACGAACTTATTGGCGTTGCAAATGGTCAAAAAATACTAGACAGCATGGGAAAATTTATGCTCTCAGGCGGAAAAGTAGAAGTTTTTTTGTCAAGCGTTAAAATTGAAGACATGCTTTCTAAACTTGAAAACAGCAACTATTATGTTGTTGCTCCAGCTTCCTATACTATCGAGCAATGTTTAAACGAATTTAACAACAATCATAAACTTATGGCTATTCTTTTTACTAAATCAGGAGAAAAAAATCAGTTGCCTTTGGGTATTATGACAGGCGCTGATGTTTTAAAAGCAAATAAAATTTTAGAGCAATACTAATTAAATATCATTACATTTTGCTTGACAATTTTCGCTCAATGTGTTTTAATATGCATTAGTAAAAGGCGTTGATAAAAGACAACACTTTTTAGATTTTCTTGATAAAGAGAGCTTTTGTGTGGTGGAAAAAAGCATGAGAAACTAGAAAGTTATCACTTTTGGAGCTGTAATTTTGAAAAGATGTTTCTTTTATGAAACTTTCTTAGTAAATTTTGCCGGGTCTTCCCGTTATAGAAGGAGCGGGTGTTTGCCTGCAAAAAGCTAAACAAGTGGTTTATTGCCTATGAGGCTCTTGTGGCTTTTTAGGCTTTTTTGTTTATCTTAGGAGGTTTAAATGTATAGTAAAGTAGAAAGCAAGCTTGACTTTGTCGCAAATGAAAAAAAGATTTATAAATTTTGGGAAGAAAACAACATTATAAAAAAAGCGCTAAAACAAAATGAAAATTCGCAAAACTATTTTGTTTTGCATGATGGCCCACCTACAGCTAATGGTAAGCCACATATTGGTCATGTGCTCACTAGGGCAATGAAAGATGTTATTCCTAGATTTAAAGCCATGAAAGGTTATTATATTTTTCGTAAGGCCGGTTGGGATACTCATGGACTCCCTGTTGAAGTCGAAGTTGAAAAAAGCTTAGGATTTAATGGAAAAAAAGATATCGAAAAATACGGAGTTGATAAATTTATTGATCTTTGCAAAAATTCTGTGTGGCAATACAAATCTATGTGGGAAGATTTGACAAACAAAATCGCTTACTGGGTAGATATGGAGCACCCTTATATAACTTATCAAAATAGTTATATCGAAAGTGTTTTTTGGGCTCTAAAACAAATGTATGATAAAGGTCTTATTTACAAAGGACATAAGGTTGTTCCTTATTGTCCTCGTTGTGGAACATCTCTTTCAAAAGCGGAGCTTGAAAATGGAGATAACTATAAAATATTAAAAGAAAACTCTGTTTTTGTTAAGTTTAAATCCTCTCAAGAAGAAAATACCTATTTTTTGGTCTGGACAACAACTCCTTGGACTTTACCTTCAAATGTTGCCCTTTGTATGAACCCAAATGAAACTTATGTTAAAATTCAATGTGATGGCAAAAACTACATTTTGCTTGAAAAACTTGTTCCTTCATTGTTTGAAGAAAATAGTTATAGCGTTGTTTATAAAAAATTGGGCAAAGAATTTGAAGGATATAAATATCAGCCACTTTTTGATTATGTAAAAGATCAAGTTAAAAATGGCTATTTTGTTACTGTTGATGAGTATGTAACAACTGAAGATGGGACAGGTATTGTTCATATTGCGCCTGCTTTTGGTGAAGATGATGCCAAGGTTGGCAAAAAATACAATATCGATTTTGTTCAACTTGTTGATAAATACGGCAATATGTCTGACGAAACCGATTTCGCTGGTATGTTTGTTAAAGATGCAGACAAAAAGGTTATAGAAAAATTAAAAAACGAAGATAAACTCTTTAAGGTTCTGCCTTTTGAGCATTCTTATCCTCATTGCTGGCGTTGTAAAAGTCCGTTGCTTTATTATGCTCAAGATGCTTGGTTTGTAAAAACAACGGCAATAAAAGATCAGTTAGTCAACAACAACCAAACTATAAATTGGATTCCTGACCACATCAAAAATGGAAGAATGGGTAATTTCCTTGCTAATAATATTGACTGGAATATTTCAAGAAATCGTTTCTGGGGAACACCTTTACCTTTCTGGGTTTGCGATGAAGGACATATTCATGTGATTGGTTCGGTTCAAGAACTGCGAGATCTAACCTGGGTAGAGGGAGATATAGACCTTCATAAACCAACTTTAGATAAATTAACTTTTGCTTGTCCAGTTTGTGGAAAAACAATGAAAAGAACTCCAGAAGTTATGGATTGTTGGTTTGATAGTGGAGCTATGCCTTTTGCTCAATATCATTATCCTTTTGAAAATAAAGAGATTTTTGAAAAAGCTTTTGTTGCTGATTATATAAGTGAGGCGATTGACCAAACAAGAGGTTGGTTCTATACGCTTTTAACGGTAAACACAGCAGTTTTTGGAAAATCTCCATATAAGGCTTGCAATGTTTTAGGATTAGTGCTTGATAAACATGGTCTTAAAATGAGCAAGAGTCTTAAAAATGGAGTTGATCCTTGGGACGTTTTAAACAAATATGGCGCTGATGGAGTGAGATGGTATTTCTTCTCGAGTTGCAATCCTGCTCAAGGCTTGCCTTTTATTGAAGAAAATTTAGTTGATCTTCAAAGAAAGTTTATGGGAACTCTATGGAATGTTTATTATTTCTATGTATTATATGCTGAAATAGATAAGATTGACCCTACAAAATATAACTTAAAAGACTGTAAACTTTCTTTCTTAGATAAATGGTTGCTATCTGATTTTAATGCTCTTATTAAAATCGTGGATAGTTCTCTTGAAAAATATGATATGCAAACGCCTGCTAAAGAAATCAGCGCATTTGTAGATAAACTTTCAAACTGGTATATCCGCAGATCTAGAGAAAGATTCTGGGGCAGTGAAGAAAGTGATGACAAAATCGCCGCTTATAAAACTTTGTATGAGGTTTTGGTTGGTCTTAGCAAACTTATTGCTCCTTTTGTCCCTTATATTTCTGAAGAAATTTATCAAAATTTAGTAAGAAATCTTGATAAAAATGCTCCTGAAAGCGTTCATTTCTGCTCTTTCCCTTGTGCTGATGAAAAGATGATTGATACTTCTTTAAATGAAGGTATGGATAAGGTTCTTGAAATAGTTGAAAACGGCAGGATTTGCAGAAATTCAAGCGGTGTAAAAAATCGACAACCATTGTCAAAAGTTATTATTTGTGTGGCTGAAAAATTAGATCTTGACGAAGAGTTACAAAATCTTATTGAAGACGAACTCAATGTTGAAAATCTAGAAATTTTGCACGATGCAGATGAGTTTGTTTCTTATTCTTTAAAACCACAACTTAAAACTTTAGGTCCAAAATATGGCAAGTTGCTTGGAAAAATCAAACAATATTTAGAAAATTGTAATGCAAATGAAGTTGTTTCTAAAGTTAAAGATGGAAATGTTCTAAATCTTGATATAGACGGGCAAGATGTGCAAATAAGTAAAGACGACTTGCTTATCACTTTGGTTAATAAAGAAGGATATTCATCTTCAACAAACGGCAAAATCACTATTGTTCTAGATACAACTTTAACACAAGACTTGATTGATAAAGGACTTGTTAGTGAATTTGTAAGCAAAGTTCAAAATTTAAGAAAGGACAGTGGTTTAAACGTAACTGACCATATTACAATTCAGCTTTCTGGTGATAAAGAGTATATCTCGCTAGTGCAAAAAAATAACAATAGTTTACAAAAAACTCTTCTTGCTGACAATATATGTGAAGGAGAAGACGGAGAATTTTCTGTTTCGCTTCAAATTGGAGACAAATCTTTAATTATCAAAATCTCTAAAGTTTAATTTTTCACAAAGTTTTAATAAGAATTTTAACAAATTTATTTTGTATTTATTTAAGACTTATATTTATTTTTAAATTTTTATGAATTTTATTAAAAATTTTTAGAAGGCAACTTTATCGCTTGATTTAAGGTTGCCTTTTTGCTATACTTATCAAAAGGATTTTTTATGAAAGTTGCTCAAAATTGGTTGGATTATCAAGTTATTTCTACAAGTAATGGTGAGAAATTAGAAAAATGGGGAGATTTTTTTCTTATAAGACCAGACCCTCAAGTTATTTGGAAAGCTCATCTTCCTCTTGAAAAATTGCATGCTGTTGATGCTGTTTATAGAAGAAACAATTCAGGTGGTGGTCAGTGGCATTTTAATAAATCTTTGCCAGAGCAGTGGATAATTTCTTGGCAAGAAATAAAATTTTTAGTAAAACCTATGGGATTTAAACATACGGGTATTTTTCCTGAACAAGCTGTTAATTGGCAAGATATTACAAACCTTATTAAAAATGCAAATAGGCAAATAAAGGTTTTAAATCTATTTGCTTACTCTGGTGCTGCTAGTGTGGTTGCCTCAAAAGCTGGAGCTAAAGTCACTCATGTTGATGCGAGCAAAGGTATGGTAGAGAGAGCAAAAGAAAACGCAAAAATAAACAACGCCAACGAAATAAGATTTTTAATAGATGATTGCAAAAAATTCATCGAAAGAGAAATAAGGCGTGGAAATAAATATGATGCCATTATTATGGATCCTCCTAGTTATGGAAGAGGGACTAATGGAGAAATGTGGAAACTTGAAGATGATTTGTTTGATTTTGTTATGCTCTGCAAACAAGTTTTATCAGAAAACCCGCTATTTGTTCTCATTTCTTCTTATACTACAGGCTTGCAACCATGTGTGCTTAAAAATGTTCTTTCTCTTTGTTTTGGTGAAGGAAATATTGACGCTGATGAAATTGGTCTTCCTTGCCAAGACGGGCTTGTTTTGCCTTGTGGAGCAAGAGGACTTAAAGTTTGGAAATAAAAGGATAAATTATGAAAAATTTAAATGTTTTATATGAAGATAATCAAATTGTTGTTGTAATCAAACCACACAACATTCCTTCTCAACAAGACGAATCGGGTGATGAAGATATGTTGTCTTTAATCAAAAGTTATGTAAAAGAAAAATATAATAAACCGGGAGAAGCTTTTATCGGACTTGTTCATAGATTAGATAGACCAACAGGTGGTATTATGATTTTTGCACGAAATTCAAAATCTGCATCTAGGCTTAGTGAACAAATTAAAAACAACACCATGAAAAAAACTTATTTCTGTGTTTGCAAGGGGACTCTTAAAGAAAAAGATGGAGTGCTTGTTAATTATTTAAAGAAAGATGAAAAACAAAATATAGTAAAAATTGTGCCAATGAGTGAAATTGGAGCCAAAAAAGCACAATTAAAATATAAAGTTTTACAAACCGAAAATGATGAAAATCTTTGCCAAGTGGAACTTATTACGGGGCGTTCTCATCAAATAAGAGTTCAATTTGCAGGGATAAATTGTCCACTTGTTGGGGATAAAAAATATGGAAAAAATACTGCTGGGGAAAAAGTTAATCTCGCTTTATGGGCTGGTAGAATTGAATTTGAGCACCCAACAACTAAACAGAAAATGATTTTTGTTGCTCCACCTGATAAAGATAGCAATCCTTGGAAAAAATTTTATTTAGATAAGTATTTTTTAAGATAATAAGAAAAATTTTAGTAAAAATGAGGTTTTTATGAAAAAAAGAAGTCAAATTGCAGAAATTTATAAATGGGATAAATCTTGTCTTTGTAAAGATGACGGCGAATTTGAAAAATATTTGAGCCAAACCGAACAAATGATTAAGCAGCTAGAAAAATTTACCGGCAAGTTGACTACAAAAGAAAGTATTTGGGACTATTTAAAATTTTCAGAAAAAATCGATGATGTTTTTGATAAAGCAATATTATATATTTGCTTAAAAAAAGATGAGCAACTTGATAACGACAATAGCAACATTCTGTATCAAAAAATGGAAAATATTTATCAAAAATTTTCTATCACAAATTCTCCTTTGTCAACTCAATTACACAAACTAAGTGATAAAATTTTAGATGATATTATAAACGACCAAAAATTTGCAGAGTATAAGCGCGATTTTCAAATGATAAAAAAGTCCAAAAAACATGTTTTGACTGATGACCAAGAAAAGTTGCTTTCAGGCATGAATTTTTTTGGTTATTCTGCGGTTATGAGAAATCTTAGCGATGTAGATTTAAAATTTCCAGATATATTAGATAGCAAAGGCAAAAACCATAAACTTAATCATTCTTCTTACTCTTTACTTATAAGGAGCAATGACAGGGTTCTTAGAAAAAATGCTCTATGTTTTTATAACGGACAATTTGGGAAATTTATAAACACTTTTGCAGAAAACTATATAAATAAAGTAAAATGTGATTGCTATTTTGCTAAAGAAAGAAAGTATTCTTCTTCTCTTGATGAGGCACTGTTTGACGAAGAAGTAGATGAGAAAGTTTATAACACTTTAATTGATAAAGTTAATGAAAATTTGCTTTTACTTTTTAGATACTTTAAACTAAAAAAACAAATATTAGGATTAAAAGATTTTTATATTTATGACCATATGGCGAACTTGCCAGGAGCTAAAGAAAAAAAATATTCTTACGATGAAGCGATTGAACTTTTGAAAAAAGCTTTAGCGCCTTTAGGAGAAGAGTATGTTTCGCTTTTGCAAAAAGCCAAAGATGAGCGCTGGATAGATGTTTACCCAAATAAAAATAAACGCACAGGTGCATATGAAAATGCAATTTATGGCAAACACCCATTTGTGCTTTGCAACTACGAAAATGACCTTGAATCTATATTTACTTTAGCACATGAACTTGGGCATGCTATGCATACCTACTACTCAAATAAAAATCAACCTAGAGCAATGGCAGGTTATACTATTTTTCTTGCTGAAATTGCAAGCACTACAAACGAAATGTTGCTTCTTTCATATTTGTTAAAAAATGAAAAAGGCAACAATAAATTTGCTCTTTACAACAAGCTTTTTGATAATGTAAAGGCAACTATTTTCCGTCAAACCATGTTTTCAGAGTTTGAGGCTGATATTCATAAAATGCAAGAGGAAGAAAAACCTCTCACTAAAGATTTGCTTTGCAATCATTATTATGACTTATGTAAAAAATATTTTGGCAAAGTCAAACTTGTAAAAGAAATTGCTTATGAATGGGCAAGAATTCCACATTTTTTTACTGAATTTTATGTATACAAATATGCTACAGGTCTTGTGTGTGCTATAAACTTTGCACAAAATATTTTGAGCGGTGAAAAAAATGCAGTTGAAAATTATTATAGGTTTTTATCAGCAGGTTGTAGCGATACGCCTATAAATATCCTGAAAAAATCTAATTGTGACCTTGAAAGTGGGAAAGCTTACGATGTCGCTTTTGGATATTTAAAAGAAATTATGAACGCTTGGGAAAAAGAAAGTAAAAGAAAATAAAATTATATTTTAAATTATTTTTATATTACAAACTTTAAATAAAGACTTAAGGTTATGAAAAATAATGAATCTACCCCGAAAAATTGAAATTGACAATTTTTAGTAATAATGGTAAAATGATAAAGAATGATTATTTTACCATTTTTTTATGGGATTTTTAAGAGGTAATTTATGAAAGTTGAGAATGGCGTTTTAATCAAAGTTACAAAAAAAGATTTGAAAATTTTAGCTGAAAGACCTAATGAATTTTGGCTAGGTGTCGAACAAATTGGAGATTTTGCTTTTGATAACTGTGACGATTTAACTAATATTAGAATACCTGATAGCATTACTAAAATTGGAGATTTTGCTTTTCAGTGGTGTTCTAGTTTAACTAACATAACAATTCCTGCTAGCGTTACTCAAATTGGAAATTATGCTTTTTATAACTGTTTTAGTCTAACAAATATTACAATACCTAATGGTGTTACTAAAATTAAAGATTTTGCTTTTTGGCGCTGTTCAAGCCTAACTAGTATTACAATGCCTGATAGCATCACTCAAATTGGGAAAGGAGCTTTTTCTGACTGCTCTAGCCTTACTAATATTACAATACCTGATAGCGTTACTCAAATTGGAAATTGGGCTTTTAGTCTTGTAAAAAATGTAAAATATAAAAATTTTAATATTTCTGGTGATTTACTGACACCAGAGGTATTTAAGTACATAAAAAATAATCCAAATGCAGATTTTAAGCAAATGAATAGAATTTATCAATTAGCAAAAAGTAAAGGGCTAAGTGAAGATAATCTTCAAGAGTTTATTAACCTATGTGTAAATATAGGAATGATAGAGGATAAAACTAAGCAAGTTGAGATTGGAAAACTTAAAAATGGACAACCTAATCTAGTGCCAGTTTCTACTATGGCGCATACTTTTATGCAAGGGATTCTTAATCATGACGATTTGAATTTATCATGGCTTCATATGAACCTGCAGGCTCTTAAAATGGATGGATATAATCAAGAATTTGCTAAATTTGTTATGAATAAAACAAATTGGTCTGATATTAAAGAAAATCTTGAACTTTTGCCTAGAATATATGACTGGTTTAAGTTTAGGACTGAACTTGATCTTCAACAATCAAATAATTCGCTTTTGCCTACTATGGAGGAAAATAGATTTAAAGTTTTAGTTTATGAAACTAGTGAAAATGGTGTTGACAGAATGCACTGGAGAGTGCCAACAGTTGAATATCTTAAAAAAGAATTTGCTCAAACAAGATTTAGTGGCATTGTAACACAAAGAGATAAAGAACTTGCAGAAAGCATTTCTAAATATAATATATATGAGCAAAAGCATTTTGACAAAGCTAAGGAAATAGATAGAGAAAGAGAAGAAAGTGGGGTAAAAGATATTTTATCGAAACCTATAAAACAAGATAGAATAAAAAGTTTGGATGAGTATAGGGAAAGGACAAGATTATTAAAAGAGCAAATTTTAAAAGATGGCAGTGAAATATTATATGACCAAATTGAAGATACATCTTCAGTTTTTACATACGAAGTTCTTTCAAAAAGTGATCCTGCAAACTTTTCGATGGGTTGTATGACAAGTTGTTGTGCAACGCTTTACGGAGCGGGAGCTGGTGCGATGAGAGCGATGATAATTCACCCAGATATACAACCTTTGGTAATTAGAGATTTTGATAACAATATAATTTCTTTTGGAATAATCTATGTGAATAGAAAAGAGGGTTATGCTGTTGTAAATGATTTTGAAGTAAATAAAAAATATATAGGAGAAGATGATAAACGCAAAGCGATATATGATAAAGCGATGGAGGGGGTTAGAGCATTTGTAGAAGAATATAACAAAGAAAACTCGCAAAAGCCTATAAAGGTTGTAACTTGTGGAATTTCACCAAATTGGACAGCAATAAATGATTTTATACAAAAAAATCCAAAAAGCGAAATATTGAAAGCACCAAATTTCAATGATTTTAAATATGCTGGAAGTGGTTCTTGGCCGGGTGATTGGCATAGAAATCAATATGTAATTTGGCAAATGGAGGAGATGGAAAATGAAAGATAATAAAGAAAAATTGGAAGAATGGGTCAAAATTGATGCTTTGCTACAAGAAAAATTAAAAGATTTAGAGGCATTAGATTTCCAAAGAGAAGAAATTATCAGTCGCGCAAAAAATATGCAAAGTTTGTCGCAAGAAATTCAAGATGAAATGAATAAAAGTGTTTTAATGTATGAAAATTTAGCAAAAGAAGTATCGCAATTAAAAGAAAAAGCAAAAGACTTGAAAAGCAAAAATAATTTATAGATATTTAATAAAAAGAGAGCTTAATTTGAGCAAACATGCTCATTTAAAGTTCTCTTTTTTATTTGTTTTTAATTTCAAGATTTTTTTAATATTTTTGTTATTTTTTTTAATATTTTATTTTATTTAATATTTTTTAATTTTATTTAATATTTTTTAATATTTTTTAATTTTATTTAATATTTTTTAATTTTATTTAATATTTTTTTAATTTTTTTTATATTTTTTAATTTTTATTTCTAAATCTATATTCTATATATAATTTTGCTTTTTCTACATTTTTCTTTAGTTTTATCGTCTAAAATAGCAACTACCAAGTAGTGCACCTGTCAAAAAATATATTGTGTTTATATTAGGACAAATATTTGGTGGGCATTGAGAGCATGGGCATGTAGATGAGCAAAATGACGGACAACAAAATGAAGGTGAAGGAAATAGGCAACCATTAAAACAATTATGGCATGAGCGAAGGTCCACAAACGAACCTTGTCTATAATAATTTGTAAACATTTTTCCTCCTTTTAGTTATTTTTATTTTTTTTCGTAATAAATGTATTTTGTGGCTAGTGAATTTGGCATATTTTTGACGCTTGTTGGCACTGTGCTGGGGTGTGGTTTTTTCAGCGGTAAAGAAATCATTGTTTTTTTCTCAAGGTTTGGACAATGGTCTTATCTTGCTATTTTTGTTGCTTTTATATCCTTTTTCTTTATTTTTCGTTTCTTGTTAGGCGTCGGGCAAAAGGTCGCTTTAAAAGTTAAAAATTCGAAAATTTTTCTTATTTTAAATTTATGCGTTTGTGTTATTTTTTCTTCTGCAATGTTTGCGTGTATAAGGCAATGTTTTTCTACTAAACAAATTTTTAATATATTTTTAATCGTGTTTATTATTTTAGTTTGTATAATGATTTTGCAAAAGGGGCTTACAATTTTCAATAAATTCAATAAACTTTTTGTACCTTTTATGATTTTATTATTTTTACTTCTGCTTTTCTCTTGTAAAAATACTTCTTCTGTAGCAAGTTCTTCGTCGCTACCTTTTACATCACTTTTTTATAGCATTTTATATTGTACTTTAAATACTGCAAATAGCAGTGTTGTTATTGCAAGTTTAGGTCAGTCCCTTTCTAAAAAGCAAAAGGCACGAGTTGCCTTTTTCTCGGCATTCGTGCTTATGCTTATCTTGTTTTTTGCAAATTTCATTTTACTTCAAAATCAAGACAGTTTTGACTTTGACATGCCGTTTTTGGCAATCTTTTCTAGTTGGCAAAAAGTTGCTTTAAGGTTTGTTATATTCTTGGGCGCGTCAACTACGCTTTTTGCTCTTACCTATAATTTTGCAATTTCTTTAAAAGATAAAATCAAAAATAAATATTTTTTATTTTTTATTAGCGTAGTCCTGCCTTTGCTTTTAAGTTTGCTAGGTTTTAGTTTTATAGTTTGTTATCTTGAGCCTATTGCCAGTGTGTTATCTATACTTTTGTTATTATCATTGCTTTTTGAATTTTATAAAAAAACTTAATTTCTTTTTGCTCTTTTTTCAAATGGCAAAACAATAGCATACATTCCTGCTGCAAGTATACACAATATTACGATACTTGCCATTACTATATCTAACTGCAATACTTGGCTTCCATAATTTATAAGGTAACCTAGTCCTGCTTTACTTGAAAGGTATTCGCCCATTATGGTTCCTACCCAACTCATGCCAACATTGATTTTTAAAACGGATATAAAGTCGGGCAGTGCATTTGGCAAGATGAGTTTGAAAAGTATTTGCCACTTACTTGCGTGCATTGATTTCATTAACAATATTTTATCTTTGTCACATGAAATGAATGCATTTAGCATAGATATTATCGTTATTACTATACAAATTAGCACGCACATCACTATTGTTGCGCTTGTTCCTGAACCAACCCATAATATTATCATTGGCCCTAACGCTATCTTAGGCAAGCTGTTTAATATTATTAGGTATGGTTCCATTACCTTGCGCAATCTTTCGCTCCACCAAAGTAGTATCGCTATAAATACTCCTATTACTGTTGCAAGCAAAAAGCCGATTATTGTTTCATATAATGATGTCCATATATGCAAAAATAGTGTTCCGCTCTGTCCTAGTTCTATTATTGTTTGAAATATTCTAGACGGGCTGGAAAAAAAGAATGGATCTATTGCGCCTGTATCAGCAAGTAGTTGCCACAATCCTAGAAAACCAACAATTACCACTATTTGCCAAAACGCTATTATTATTTTTTCTGTCTTTAAATTTTTCAAATATTTTGCATGGGCTTTTGAGTAATTTATTTTTGTTTTCATTAGCTAAGGTTTCTCCAAATCATTTCAAAATACTTGCCAAAATTTTTGTCCTCGCGTTTCTTTAGCGGAGTTGTACCTTCAAAACTTATTTCAAGTTCTTTTTTTACAGTCGCTGGTCGTGAAGATAAAATTACAATTTTATCTGACATACTTAGTGCTTCTGAAATATCATGCGTTACTAAGAGCGCTGTCTTTTCTTCACTTTTTATTATTTGATAAACATCGTCGCATACATTTAGTCGCGTCTGAAAATCTAAGGCTGAAAATGGTTCGTCAAGCAACAAGAGTGAGGGATTGAGCACTAGGGTTCTTATTAGTGCTACTCTTTGTCGCATTCCTCCGCTAAGTTGACGAGGTTTTTTATTTTTAAATCCGTAGAGTTCATATTTTTTGAGCAGTTCCTCGGCTAGCGCAAGCGCTTTTGCGTCCTTGTGCTTTTTTTGTATTTCTAGTCCTAAAATTATATTTTGCCATATCGTTCGCCACTCAAATAAATGGTCCCGTTGAAACATATAACCAATTCGTGAATCATTTTTTTCTATTTTTTTGCCACCTAGTTTTATTTCTCCACTAGATGGTTCGAGCAATCCTGCGGTCAGTGAAAGCATTGTTGTTTTTCCGCAACCACTTGGGCCTACTATTGAGGCAAAGCTTTTTTGCTCTACAAAAAAATTTACATCGTTTAGGGCGTGAATCTCGCTTTCTTTTGTTTGATAAAAATAACTCAATTTATCGTATTGTAAAAACTTTTCCATTTATCTTTTGTCCTCTACAATATCAGTTTAGGCATTTTTTCTTAGGGTGTTACAATTTTTTGAAATTTGTGGCAGTAAGATTTGAAACCTCTCTATTTTTGTTTTTATAATACGCCTAGAAAGTCGCTATGGAGGTTATGGTGAACGATGAAGACAAAATAAAAAAGGCTCTTTTAAAAAAGGCTTTAGGCTATTGTGCAAACGAGGTTGTCGAGGAATATAGCTTAGAAGAGGGCGAACAGGTCTTAATCAAAAAAAAGGTTACCAAAAAACATTTCTCGCCAGATGTAAGCGCAGTGAAAATTTTGCTAGATAGATATTACAAAACTTATCAAGAAAAAATCGCAATGATGAGTGATGAAGAGCTAGAAGAAGAACAAAAGCGACTTCTAAAACTTTTAAAGGAGGAAAATGATGAAGGTTTGTGAGTGTAAAACTTTGACTAAATGTGATTTTTCAGGTTGCTCTAATTGGGCCAAATACTCTTTTGCAACTAAAGGTATTTTTAAACATGATTTGTGTTTTTGTCAAGATTGTCTTAAACAAATGTATGAAGCTCTTGCTAAAATGCAAACACCAAAGCCTATTGAAAGTCCATTTAAGTATGGAAAAAAGTTGAAAAAAATTAGTGAGGAAAAATTATGAAAAAAGAACAAGATAAATTAGTTAAAGAAATTTTAGATGATTTTTCACAAAGAGCTAACGCTAGACGCAGTTTTGACCTTATTTGGAAAATGAATATGAATTTTCTTATGGGAAATCAATTTTGCAATGTGGGGTTTGCTGGTATAGAAGAAACCGAAAAACAATTCTTTTGGCAAGAGCGCGAGGTATTTAATCATATAGCTCCAATTTTTGATATCCGTTATTCTAAGTTATCTAAAATTAAGCCTGAAATATCTATTGTGCCTGCTACAAATGATGAAAGGGATAAACAATCTGCAAAAGTTGCAAAAAAAATCTATCAGTCGGTGAGTAACAAACTAAATTTAACTGACCTATCAAATAAAGCAATCAAATGGGCAGAAGTTTGCGGAACTGTTTTCTATAAAGTGGGCTGGAATGCAAACAAAGGAACAGTTGTTGGAAAGGACGAGAAAGGAAAAGAAATAAAAAGTGGAGAAATTGAAGTTTCTGTTGTTAGTCCTTTTGAAATTTATCCAGACTCTCCAGTTTGTGAAAGCATTGATGAATGTCAAAGTATTATTCATGCAAAAGCCTATAGTGTTGATCAAATAAAACAAATGTATAATGTTGAAGTTGAAGGCAAAAAAGTAAATACTTTCTCGTTAGATAGTTATAGTGATGGCGTTGGTGGATTGGGCTTTAATGGTACTGTACCAAAAATTATTGAAAGAAGCAAAAGTAATAGCGCAATAGTAATCGAAAAATATATAAGACCAAGTGCTGATTATCCTGATGGAAGGCTTTTAATAATCGCTGGGGATAAACTTGTTTATGACGGTGCTTTGCCTTATAAAAATGGTTGTGATGGGCAAAGAGATTTTCCTTTTATAAAACAAACTTGTACGCAAGAGCCCGGCTGTTTCTGGGGAACAAGCATTATTGAAAGACTTATTCCTGTGCAAAGGGCATACAACGCAATTAAAAATCGAAAACACGAATTTGTAAATCGTCTTTCAATGGGAGTGCTAAGCGTCGAAGATGGTTCTGTTGACCTTGACAATCTCGAAGATGAAGGATTATCCCCGGGCAAAGTTCTAGTGTATAGGCAAGGTTCTGTTGCTCCAAAATTTTTGGAAGGTGAGTCTATTCCAAGTGGTATAGAAAGTGAAGAAGACAAACTTCTTAGTGAGTTTTCTAAAATCAGTGGAGTGAGTGAAACTTTAGGTAGTGACTATGCATCTGCTAATATCAGTGGAACTGCTTTGGAACTTATGATTAGTCAAGATGAAGAAAGACTTAATGCAACAAGTGAAAGTTTAAAAGAGGCGACAAAAAAGATAGCCCAATTTATTCTTCGTCTATATAAACAGTTTGCACTTTTTCCTCGTCTAGCAAAAATTGTTGGCGAAAATGGACAAATTGAAATGTTTTATTTTTCTGGCTCGGATATCACAAGTGATGATATTTGTCTTTCAGCTCAAACTGATAATTTAAACTCGCCATTGCAAAAAAGAGATATGATTTTTAAACTTTTAGAAAATGGAATTTTAGAAAATGAAGAAGGCAAATTATCAAACAGAATGAAAAGCAAAGTGCTTGAAATGCTTGGTATGGGTATTTGGGAAAATGCTCTTGATGTAAATGAACTTCACATTAATAAAGCTGATAACGAAAATCTTAAAATGCTTGATGGAGTAGTCTGCAAAGTTATGGAAATTGATGACCATAAATTGCATCTTAATGAGCATATTTCGTTTATGCTTGGTCAAGATTATGAAAATGCAAGACAAAAAAACAATAAAATTGAAGATGTTTTTCTGCAACATATAAGAGAACACAAAAATCAAATTGGAGGATAATATGGAAGAAGAAAACAGAGAACAACCGACTATTGAACCGGCAAATGTTATAAACATAACAAACGAAGAAGGGGCTGTGAGTGAGGTCGGCTCTCAAGGCAATTTGGGGAAATTCAAAAGTGCGGATAAGTTGTTAGAGGCCTATAACAATCTGCAAAGTGAATTTACCAAAAAGTGCCAACTGCTAAGCCAGTTGCAAAGAGATAAAATGGAGCAAAATTTAACTGAAAATTCTACTGATATGGTGGAGCAAAAAAATAATGAGAATTTTACTGAGGCCACATCATCAGAAAATTTACCAAATGAAGATTTAGCTCTGTTCCTTGAAGCAAATGCTGATGCAAAAAATTTTGAAGAAGAAATTAAACAAAAAGTAGATTCTTCTTCGCAAGACCCTTACCAAGTCGCTTGGGCTAGGGTGGTTTTGGATCATATTACAAGTTCAAAACAAAAAGAAAGTGATCCGATTGTAAATAAGTATATATTATCGGACAGTCAAGTTCGAAATCAAATTATTCAAGATTATCTTAATGACCTTGCTAAGCAACAAACACCTTATGTCATTTCTTCTCAAGGCGGGGAAAGAGTGTCAAGTGTAGATTTTGACACTCCGTCTTCCTTAGCCGAAGCTAAAGAAATTATAAACAAGATGTTTAGTTAATTTATTGATTTCGACATTATTTTTAATTATAACACTATAAAAAACATTAAATTATTTAAAAAGGAGATAATTATGGTAACTTTAACTTCTGCTGAAAGTGCTCTTAAAAATGTTTACCTTGGCGTTGTTGCAAACCAGCTTAATGTAAACGCCAATCCACTTTTAGCAAAAATAAAAAGGTCAAGTAAAGATGTTTGGGGTAAAGAAATCATAAAGCTTGCACCTTTTGGAATTAACGGAGGTATTGGCGCTGGAAGTGAAACTGCTTCTTTGCCTAAATCTTCTGGAAATAGCTATGTTCAATTTAGAGCAGATCTTAAAAACTTATATGGAAAAATTGAACTTTCTGACAAAGCTATAAGAGCTTCTGCAAACAATATGGGTGCTTTTGTTAACCTTCTTTCTGATGAAATGGAAGGTCTTGTAAAGGCAAGTGCTTTCAACTTAGGCAGAATGCTTTATGGTGATGGGACAGGATTGCTTGCAACTGTTTCTAGCGCTTCAGCAAATGTTGTTACTTGTGATAAAGTAAACAATCTTATTGAAGGAATGCTTGTTGATATTTATACCGGAGAATCAAAAACTGCAAGTCAACTTAAAGTTATTTATGTTGATAGAGAAAATAAAACATTTACTTTTGAAGGATCTGCTACTGTAAATAGTGGCGACAAAGTTTATGTTCAAGGCTCTAAAGGATTTGAAATTAGCGGGCTTGGAAAAATCTTTAATTCAACCGAAACTTCAATCTATGGCGTAAGCAAGACAACTTATCCTTGGCTTAAACCTTATATTTCTTCACCTGAACAGGCTCAAGAAATTTCAGATCAAGTTATTCAAGAAGCAATTGACGAACTTGAATTTAATCACGATTCACAAATTAATTTTATATCTACTTCTGCAAAAGTTAGAAGAGCTTATCAAAAATATCTCTCTGCTTGCAAGAGAAATATTGATGTTATGACCCTTGAAGGGGGCTATAAAACTATAACTCACAATGGTATCCCTGTAGTTGCTGATAGATTTGTCGATGATGACAAAATGTATTTATTAAATACAAATGATTTTACGCTTCATGAGCTTTGCGATTGGAAATGGCTGGAAGGAGAAGATGGAAGAATTTTGAGACAAAATGCTGACCAACCAACTTATAGTGCAACACTAGTAAAATACGCAGAACTTATTTGCGACAAGCCTTGCGGACAAGCTTTAATTTC
>CALVNT010000026.1 GCA_944349925.1 uncultured Clostridia bacterium | reverse complement strand
AAGAAAGTTTGATATCTCTCCAAAATGCTATACTATGTTAAAAAATAGAGTTTAATAAGGGTAATGTTAAAGAAAAAATTTGTTTTTACAAAAGCAAAAAATCAAACCATACTTCTTTTTTTTATTTAGTTGTTTAGTATTTGTTAACATTCTTTGTTGCAATTATTGAATGAATGTAAAAAAAATATTATCATCAAACTATTGTATCAATCTACACTACATAGTAAATTTTTGTCTATTTTTTAACTAAAAAATAAAGAGCCTTAACATTTGTTGTTAAAGCTTTTTATTTAATATTTTTAAAATTAATTAAATTTTATTTATTTTGCGAATTCAGAAAATCTACTCTCCCTAATTACATTTACTTTTATTTGGCCTGGATATTCCATTTCATCTTCAATGCGTTTAGCAATATCTTTTGCCAAGAACATTGCATCTGCATCACTTATTTCTTCAGGTTTAACAATAATTCTAACCTCACGGCCAGCTTGCACTGCATATGACTTTTCAACACCCTTAAACGAATTGGATATTTCTTCAAGTTTCTCCAATCTCTTTACATAAGCATCAAGAGTCTCTCTTCTTGCACCCGGTCTTGCGCTTGAAATTGCATCTGCAACTTGAACTATTATAGCTTCAACGCTATGAAATTCAACATTGAAATGGTGGGCTTCAATGCAATGAATTACTTCTGGGGATTCTTTGTATTTTTTTGCCAAATCTACACCTATTGTTACATGTGTGCCTTCAATTTCATGATCTAAAGCCTTACCAATATCGTGAAGAAGCCCCCCTCTTTTTGCAATTTTTACATCTGCACCTAATTCCCCTGCTAAAAGACCAGCTAAATAGCAAGTTTCTAAACTATGTTTTAAACAATTTTGTCCATAACTTGTCCTATATTTTAATCTTCCTAAAATTTTTACTAGTTCAGGATGTAAACCATATACGCCAGACTCATCTACAGCTTTTTCCCCTGCATCTTTAATGGATTGCTCAACATCTTTTTGAACTTTTTGAACAATTTCTTCAATCCTTGTTGGATGAATTCTTCCATCTAATATCAATTTTTCAAGAGCCAATCTTGCGACTTCTCTTCTTATAGGGTCGAAACAAGATAAAGTTATTGATTCAGGAGTATCATCAACAATTAAATCAACACCTGTTGCATTCTCAATAGCTCTTATATTTCTCCCTTCTCTTCCAATTATTCTTCCTTTCATTTCATCATTAGGAATTGCCACAGAAGAGACAGTAACATCGCTTGTAATATCTGTTGCACATTTTTGAATAGCTAAACTAATTATATTTTGAGCCTTTCTATTTGCCTCACCAACAGCATCTTCTTCTATCGATTTTACAATTTTTGCTGCATCTTTTCTTGCATCTTCAACCATGGAATCAATCAGAATTTTTTTTGCATCTTCCCTTTTTAGCGTTGCAACTTTTTCAAGTTCAGCAATCATTTTTTGTTTTGTTAATTCTTGCTCTTCCAAATTTTGATTAACTTTGTTTAATTTTTCTTCTACTATTCTTTTTTGATTATCAATATCTTCTTGTTTTTTATCTAAATTGAGATCTTTTTTATCAATAAAGTCTTCTTTTTGAGAAAGTCTATCTTCGGTTTTTTGAAGTTCCAACCTTCTATCTTTAACTTCTTTATCAAAATCCAATCTTAATTTATGAATTTCTTCTTTTGCCTCTAAAATTGCCTCTTTTTTTACAGTTTTTTCTTCTGCATAAGCCTCTTCAATAATCTTTACAGCATTTGCCTTGCCTTTCGCCATTTTTTTTGTATTGATAAGGTAAGTTCCAAAATATCCAACCACTAAACCAATAATTAAGGTGCCTAAACTTATAAAAACCGAAGCAACTACATTAACTGCACAAAGTGCATTAACAAAATTGCTCATTATTTTTACCTCATTTTATATATTTTCGACTAATTTATCGTAAAATTTAATTTACAAAATAATTGTAGTTTAATTAGCATAAATTTGTCAAACACTTTTTTTAACAATAAAAAATTTCTAAATTTTTCATTGCATCATCAATAAGGCTATTATAATCTAATTTTTGTTCTTCTCTTATAACTTTATCTAATTTTGGTTTAATTACTGGATTTTTTGGTAGAAAAACCGTACAGCAATCTTCATATGGCAAGATTGAAGTTTCGTAGGTATTAATATCTTGTGCAATTTTTATAATATCTTTTTTATCAAATGCTATTAACGGTCTAAAAATAGGAAATTCAGTTTGAGAAAAATTAGTAGATGTTAAACTTTCAACAGTTTGACTTGCAACTTGTCCTAAATTTTCGCCAGTTATTATTGCTTTGCAATTTTCTAGTTTGCAAACTTTAGCAGATATTTTCATCATTATTCTTCTCATAATCGTTATCATAAATTCTGGTGAACAATTTTTGTGAATTTCTTCTTGAATTTTTGTAAAAGGACACATATACAATTTTATATGACCACAATATGGCGATAACAATTTTGCCAAAGATATAACTTTTTGCTTTGCTTGTTCGCTTGTGTAAGGAAAACTATAAAAATGTAAACCAACAAGGCTTAACCCCCTTTTTGCAATCATATATCCAGCAACTGGACTATCTATGCCTCCCGACAAAAGCAACAATCCTTTTCCCGCTGTACCCAGTGGCATTCCTCC
>CALVNT010000025.1 GCA_944349925.1 uncultured Clostridia bacterium | reverse complement strand
TTTAAAACTATCACAGAAGCGGGAATGATAGTATTTGAAATTTTCGTTATACTATCACTTGTTTTGTCAATCGTAATGTTAGTTATGCACTTTAAGAAAAACAAAAAGCAAAAGAAAGAAGAAAAATAGATTACACTAAACCCACTATTTATATATTATAGTGTGCGGGAAACCACACATATTTTGAAAAGTTTAGGTCAAAACTCTTTACATTGTAAAATGCTTATTTTATAATTCATTGTGGGAAACAAAAGATATTTCAAATTTTTTTTAGAAAAAGTATTGACAAATGATAAAGAAAATGATATGCTTCTAGCAGAACGATTGTGGAAACACATTTGGTACAGACTTTCGTTTATAATGAATGTCTGCAACCGCCTTATGACACAGTTTATTGTGAGGGCACCGTTTAAACTGACAAAAATCAGTTTTGCGGTGTCCTTTTTTGTTTCTCCGCAAAACCTTAAAAGGAGGTAAAAATGAGTAAATGTAATCTTGAAATTATTCCAGTAATTATTGAGAACCAACAAAAGAACATTGAAATCGGTAGAGTTTTTTACCGCTTTCTACAAGAAGAATTGAAAAGATTAAAAGGAGAAATGAAAAATGAAAACAAATAAAAACAAAATTGAACGCAATCCAAATTATGCGGTTGCATACACCAGATTTAGCAGTGATAGACAAAGAGAAGAAAGTATTGACGCACAAGAACGAGCAATTAAGTTTTATGCAGACCAAAATGAAATAACAATACTTGAATTCTACGAAGATAAGGCACAAAGTGCAAAAGATGACAACCGAGCAGAATTTCAAAGAATGATACGAGAATTAAAAGAGAGCAATGTTGGGAAAGTCTTAGTTCATAAAATGGATAGATTTTCTAGAAACATTTTGCAGTTCTTACAATACGAAAAAGATTTTACATCTATGGGTGTAGAAATCGTATATGTTGCACAACCCGAAATGAATAATAAATTTGTCAAGATGATTTATGCGGCGATGGCAGAACAATTCCTTGACAATTTATCTTTCGAAGCAACAAAAGGAATGATTGTCAATGCAGAAAAAGGCAAACGAAACGGTGGTATGGCACCTTATGGCTATTACCTAAAAGAAGAAAAAGACGAATCAGGAAACATACTGCATACAAAAAACGGGCACAAAGTGCACACTGTTGAAATACAACCAGAGCAAGCGGAAGCCGTCAAAATGATGTATCAAATGACTATTGACGGACACACACGAGCAGAGATTATTGAAGAACTAACAAAGAAAGGTTTTAGGAAAGTTACCAAAAAGAGCCTAGGGAAACAATTTACTGGCACTGCAATTGACAACATTTTAAGAAACGAACGATACACTGGCGAATATGATTTCCATTATAACAAAGGCACACGAGATAAACCAGTCTATGACACAATAAGGGTAAAAAACGAATTTCCTGCTATTATCTCAAAGGAAATATTTCAAAAAGTTCAAAAACTTTTAGAAAGTAGGAAACATCGTCAACCTTGCAATAGTGAAGAAGAATATTTGCTCACAGGCAAGATAAAGTGCGGAGAATGTGGAGCACAATATAACGGTATGCGCTGTAAAAGACACGGAAAGATGTATACCTATTACAAGTGCGTAAATCAAAGCAGTTATAAGAATGGACAAACTCAAAAAGAATATTGCCATAATAATTCAGTTCAAAAAGAACCTTTGGAAAGAGCAGTAATAGAAAAACTTAAAAAAGTTGTATTTAATGAAAAATTTATACCACAAGTTTTTAATGAATACAACAACTATGTAAAATCTCAATCACTCGATAATGCAATGATTGATGTTTTACAATCAAAACTTAAACAAATTGATGAGAATATTTCAAACTTACTTGATGTTATTGGCTGTGGCAATTCTTCCGATTCAATGCTTGAAAGATTGAAAAAACTTGAAAACGAAAAAGAAACAATAAAGCATAGACTACAAGAGGAAATGAAAGGAAATAACTATATACCTGCCACGATAAGTGAAGTTGAAAAGGTATATAGAAAAGCACGAGAAACTTTGGATGGAAATGATTTTTTCGCCAAGAGAAGACTTATCAATAACTTTGTAAATCAAATTTTAATTTACAAAGATAAAGCGGAAATATATATCAATCTTATTCCAACCATTTGCTGTGCCACTCTTGACCTTGACATACTAAAAACTCATTTGTTTAGTGGAGAATTAACTTTTGGAGATTGGGAACTTGAAACAACAGAGTCAGCAACTAATCTATATGAGTATAGAAAACTTTGTCAAAAGCCAAATGCCAAATTCAGAGCAAATATTGAAATAAATGTTATGGGAAAACAGCCTAATTTAGATTGCGGTAGTATTTTTACTACCGACAATCAAATAGGGCAACCAAGTTAAGTAGAACGCAGTATTAAAAGCGTTCTATTTTTTTTACTTCGGGTTATATGGAATATAACCGTCGATTTGGTGAGTAGAGTAAACGGCTCCCGCAACCAAGTTAAGTAGAACGCAGTATTAAAAGCGTTCTATTTTTTTTTGCTTCGGGTTATATGGAATATAACCATCGGTTTGCGGAGTAGTGAAACGGCTCCCGCAACCAAAATTAGTAGGGTGCACATAAGTAGGCACTCTATTTTTTTGCTTCGGGTTATATGGAATATAACCGTCGGTTTGGGGAGTAGTGAAACGGCTCCCGCAACCAAGTTAAGTAGAACGCAGTATTAAAAGCGTTCTATTTTTTTTTGCTTCGGGTTATATGGAATATAACCATCGGTTTGGGAAGTAGAGCAAACGGCTCCCGCAACCAAGTTAAGTAGAACGCAGTATTAAAAGCGTTCTATTTTTTTTGCTTCGGGTTATATGGAATATAACCGTCGGTTTGGGAAGTAGAGCAAACGGCTCCCGCAATCAAATGAAAACTTACGACAAAATATTTAATTCTGTGATAGGAGTTCCAATTACAATTTCAAGTGTTTTTTTGTTCAAGTTATTTTTTGAAAAAATATAAACTTATTTAACAGTAAATAAAAAAAATTATAGTTCAATATTTAAATTTATCTAAATGAAATATTAAAAGATGTTAATATTATTCAATAAAAAAACCAAAAACTAAATTTAAATAAATAAATTTTGTTTTTGGTTGTTATTATATATTAACAATTTGAGTATGCACAATTAAAGTTAAAACTTTGCAATTTTTTGTTTATTGTGCATTGCTTTTCTTTTGGAATTTTCCATCTTTTTTCTTTACTGTAAGATTAAGGTCTTGTTTTTCAGCAAGTTTTTCCGCAACTTGCATTGCCTCTTGTTTTGTTTTACATCTTTTTGATGCTCTTGTTGCGCCAGTTTTTTTAACGACCCATTGTTTGCTTTCTTTATCATATGAAACCATATATTTTTGTGCTTGTTCCTTTTTTTCTGTAGCGTTTACATCTTTTTCAGTTGTGGCGTCTTCAGTTTCTTCGTTTTTTGTTTCTTCATTTTTTGTTTCTTCGGTTTTAGTTTCTTCAGTTTTTGTTTCTTCTTTGGCTTCAGTTGTTTCTACTTCTTTTTCGTCTTTTTTTTCATCTTTTTTTGTTGCTTTTGCTTCTACTTTTTTTGTTTCTTCATCATTTTTTTCATCGTTAGCAACAACAGTTGTTTTTTCATTATTTTCAGTTTTTGCGTTGTCATCAACATTTTCTTTGTCTTTAAATACAATTAATAGCACAATAGCGACAATTATTAAAACAATACAAACAAGAAGTGGCCAATAATTTTTTAAAAATTCTAACATAAAAATCTCCTTTATTTTTTAAACATTGACATTATACAACAATAAATTACAATTTTCAATATTTTTTTCTAATTTAATGCTTTAAAATTTAGTATTGTCTTTTATGTAAAATATATGATATACTTTTAACAAAACTTAATGTGGAGGTAATTATGCAAAAATTAGTAAAAGTTGTTTTTCTTTATGATTTTGACAAAACTTTGTCGCCAAGAAATATGCAAGAGTTTTCATTTCAAGATTTAATTGAAACAAATAAAGACGATTGGTGGGATGATGTAAATGTATTCGCGAAAAAGCACAATATGGACGGCGCGCTTGCAATGATGTATAAACTAATTACTGTTACAAGGCAAAAAGGAATACATTTAACAAAAAAAGATATAGTGAATTTGGGAAAAGATATAGAATTTTTTGAAGGTGTTGAAACATTCTTTAAACGAATATCTGATTATGCAAAAGAATTGGGATTAGATTTAAAACATTATGTTATTTCAAGCGGATTAAAGGAAATAATTGAAGGGACAAAAATAGCTAGTAATTTTCACAGAATTTTTGCATCTCAATTCGCTTATGATGATAATGGAATACCATTTTGGCCATCTCAAGCCGTAAACTATACAACGAAAACGCAATATATTTACAGAATAAGAAAAAATGCACTAGATGATTTATACAATCCTTCCAGTGTTAATGAATATATTGAATGTAAAGACGATTTGGTGCCTTATAAGAATTTTGTTTATTTTGGTGATGGGCAAACGGATATACCTTGTATGAGAACTGTTAGCAAAAAGGGTGGAACATCTATTTGTGTTTACACACCAAATGATAAACAAAGTTACCTTGAATGTAGAAAACTTTATTTGGAAAGACGATCAGATTATCTTGCCCCAGCAGACTACACAGAGGGCAGTGAATTGGATTTAATTTGCAAAAATATTTTGAAAAAAATAGCAAGTTACATTGTAACCGATGAAGATTTAAAATAATAAATTTAAAAATTTGCTTAAATAATAAATTATAGTTAATAATATATAAAGTTAGTAATTGATTAAAATAATTGCTAACTTTTTGTTTATTGCTTGACTTTAATATAAATTTTTTATTAAAATCAATGTGTAGAAAAATGCAAATAGAGTAAAAAATAAAAAAGAATTTTTAAGGAGATAAAAATGCGTAGAAGATTTACCATTTTTAGCATTCTGGTTTGTATTATAACTAGTTTGACTATCATTTCGTATGGTGTATATGCAAGTTTGCAACAAACCTTTTCTGTTTCAAACACCATTGGCTTTGTTTCATCACAAGAAATTTATGTTGCATTGGACTGCAAAATTAGTGGGAGCAAACAATCTAATTACACAACTCCACCTGATGGCTATACCACATTAGACGAGTACTGGGATAGTATTGGTATTACTCACAGAGTAAACTTTTCAGAAGATATGCGAGGACAATCGCAAAATTTACAGGCACAACCTTGGGAATTAAAGGAAAGTTTGCAATTTGTTGATGGAACAACAGAAATTGTCTACTCTTTAAAAATTTATAATTACTCTTATAAATCCATAAAAGTTTCTTTCAGCGAATATGTTGATAATTCTCAATATATTGAAAATGAATTCTCCGAACCAACAATAATTGCAGGGTATATACCTGGCGAAGAAGCACATTTTGCAGAAATGGAGTTAAAAACTAAAGTTATCAATCCATCAAAAGGATTTAAAGAAGAAAGAAATGATTTTAAATTGCTATTTGAAATAGTATAATTTATAATTGACATAAATATTTTTAAATGATATATTCAACTTGCGAATATTAAATAAAGGTGTAAAAATGAAAAAAAGTTTAGGAATTTTATCGGCATTAGTGCTGTGTATATGTTTTATTTTTAGTGGCTGTTCTCCAAAATTAGAAATGCCAACAGGTGATGTTTCGTCAAACGGAGGCAGTGTTGTCACAATAGGAGATTATGTTTATTATGCAAATACATTTGTTGACTATTCAACATTAAGTGGTGATGATAACACAGAAAATACAACAAAACAAAACGCGTTATATAGGTTAAAAACAGATGAATTTGGCTATACAATAGTTGACGAAGACAATGCAATTTCAAACATAGAAAAAGTATATTCAAAAATTT
>CALVNT010000024.1 GCA_944349925.1 uncultured Clostridia bacterium | reverse complement strand
ATATCAATGTTGCCGTCATTATTATTGTCGCAATTAGATAAAGATAAATTGGAAGAAAGTTTGTCGTCAATCAAACTGACAAGTTCGAGTTCTCGTAAATAGCGTTCAATACCTTCAACTAAATAGTATCCTGAATTGCTACTAACAAACTCTAAAGCCTGCTTGTAAGATAAAACCCCCTCTTGCGAACTTTGTGGAATATAATTTTGATTGTCACTGTCGCCATAAACAAAAGCATAATGCTCCGCTTGCATATAAAAAGTAAAGTCAAAAACTAAACTAGAGTCTGGTGCAGTCGAAGAAGAAACAATCTCATAAGGAAAATATCCTTCTTCATTTATTATGTAAGAATTTTGATTATAATCATAAACACAATAATTCATAAAGTACTCACGATTTTTATCAATAGTCAATACATTTATGTTGTCAGCACTACTTAAAAAATTTGTAACTAAATTTAATTTCCCTTTTGATACTTGACTGTAGTATGCATTAAGCGAATGTTCGTTTTCATTGTATACATCATTATAAATAGAAACCTGATTAGATGATATAACATTGTTTAGCTCATTGCTCTCCCCTTGAAAATTGAAAATAACAAGGTTGTTGACATAATCTCCTTCAACATTTTCAACTTCTCCAAAAACAGTGTCAAATATTCCAGCATTTGTGCTTGCAAAATTAAAGCCAGAAAAACTGCCGACTATCACAGTTAAAACCAACAATAAAAACAACCTTTTTATCTTCTTCATATGCGTCCTTTTATTATGACTATAAATAATTATATATAATTTGTCAAATAATATCATATAAAAACATTTTTTGTCAAATTATAATCTAAATTGTCGTTATAGATAAAATTTGGGTAGTTATTAAAAAAATCATAAAAAACAGGCAAAAAGTTGTTTAAAACCGCATTTTTAACAAAAAAAAGGCATTTTGAACGCCTTTTTACATAATTTTTGTGAAATTATAAATACTATCATTGAACTTTTTCAAAAAAATGTAAAAAAATATTTCAATTCGTTTGACATTTTTCGAAAAATTTCGTATTCTTTGTTTAGTCATAAAAAAGGAGGTAAAAAATATGACATTAAAGGCAAAATTGTTTTCAACAATCGCTGCATTCTGTCTCGTTGCTGTTTTAATGGTAGTCGGAGTTTTCGCGGCAAGCTCTGTCAAAGTAAACATGAACGGACAAATTTCATTTACTGCTAACGACGTTAACGCTACAATCAATGGTGCTGTAACAGGAATTTCAGGAACTCACACTTTCAATCCAATCGTTTTCACTGGTTCTGAAGTAGGTGACGAAGCAACTCCTTATGAACCAACAGAAGCAACATGGACTAATTTAAATTGGTCATTTGCAGATAAAACAAGTGGAAAAACAACTGGTATTGTATTTACAATCACTGTTACAAACACAAACAAGGATAACAGAGCTATCAAATCAACATTTGACGCAACTGATATCTTAGCTTTGAATAGAGTAGCAACAACTAATGAAACTAATCTTTCTGTTGAAATTAAACAAAAAGGTGCAGATGATGAAGGCTTTGTTGCATTTACTGACGACACAGCTGTCCAAATAGACGCTGGAGAAACTTTACAATATCAAATCACATTCAAAATTTTAGATACTAACCTTTCTGTATCTAACCAAGTTTGGGACAGTGCTTCAATTACATTAACAAATGTTGCTTAATCAGTAATAAAAATTAAAAAAGCCGCAAAAAAATCTTATAAGAAATTATAAGATTTTTTTTATTTAAAAATTTCGACATTTTTTTTGCATATTATGCAATTTGCTTGATATTTTTTTTAAAAAAACTTAAAATAAGATAGGAGATAAATTATGTCATTAAGAAATAGGTTTATCATTGCTATAACAATTTTCATTTTGCTTCTTTTATTCTTTATTGGAAGCATTATTATGTATTTTGGTGTTAGAGACAAATTAAATGGTCAAATAGAACTTGTTGGCAGTGGCGTTTATGTACAAGCAGACTGCTCTATCTCTGGCACTGAAAGCGAAATTTCTTTGCCTACACTCGTTATTCATGAAGACACAATTGGGGGTTCTTCTTGGAAAAACCTCGACCTTGTTTTTGACAATGAAGATTCGGTTATTGAAATTGTTATCAACATTGTAAATAATTACACTCAAGAAGGTAACATTGTAAACATTGCTTTTTCAAACAACTCTACAAAAGACAATGTCGTTTTTGAAGAATTTTATTATCTTAATGCTGAAAGCTCATCTCCTACACAGTTCACTCAAACTGCAAGTGTTGACTTAGACGCTCAAGAAAGTTGCTCCATCGTTTTGAAGATTTCAATCAAAGATAAACAAGTTGAAGTAAAAGAAGATTTTGATGTAGAAATCGTTTGCACTAAAATAGCCACTATTTAAAGTTAGATTTACATAAAAAAAATTTAAAAGGATAGTTATGGAAAAGAATTTAGAAAAAGATTTAGAAAAAAAATCAAACAAAAAAATTAAAAGTTCTGACAATTCTATAGTCTCTGCTGCAGAAAATGGCGACGAAGTTGCTGGCGCAAAACAACCTTCAAACAGAAGTATAGTTAAAGACAATCAAGTTGCATCTAAAGACAATGTCAAACAAAAACAAAATGTTCCTGAAAAAATAGACGAGGACAAAACGACCGATGAAAAAAAATCGCAAGCACAAAAAGATTATGCCTCTAATGAAAAAAAGACTAGTGCTTTAAAACTTGCCTTCAATATTATTTCTGACATATTGTTTGTTGGCGTCATGATAGTTCTCATTCTATTTATGGCTTTTGGTTTTGGCAACCTTTCTGGCAACAAAGTTCCATCGTTTTTTGGGACTTCTTATGTTAGAATTTTGTCAGGTTCTATGCAAGCAAGTGGCTTTAATAAAGGCGATGTTGCTGTTATAAAAATGAAAAATGTTTCAGAAATAAAAGATGGCGACATTATTGCTTTCTACTACTGCTCTTTAAAAGAGCCTGATATGCAAGATCGCGAAGATGTTGACTCTTCAACTATAAAAGATTTTTCTACAAACTCCACTTCTTACAATTCTCAAATTGTTTTCCATAAAGTCAACAAATCTTATGTTGATGAAGATGGCAACCTTTGGTTTCAAACTTATGGGACAAGCAACATAAATAATGACGGAACTTACTCTTACGATACAAATTTGGTCCGTGCTGACTATGTTATTGGTGTATATCAAGATTCTTTCTTAGCCGACATTCTTACTTTTGTTTCTAGCAGTACGGGGATTATAGTTGTTGTTGTTCTTCCTTCTTGTGTAGTTCTTTTCTTACTGATTTTAAATATCATTCAAATTTATGACCAAATGGTTACTGCTGAAAAGAAAAGACGCGAACAAGAATTTGCAAAGATTATTGAAATGCAAGATTACGAAAAAAATAAAAATAAAGATAATCAAAATGATGACATTCAAATTGAAGAAGTTGGAAAATCACTTGACGAAAACATTGAAAATATCAAAAAACTTAATGCAACCCTTTCAAAAAAGATACCAACTCCGCCAAATGCTAAAGCGGTGCCACCAAAAGCAAACATAACGGAAAAAGAAATTAAACCAAATACTACTAAGCAAGATACTACCCTAACAAATGAAAACGAAATAAAACCATCACAGAGCACAATTAAAACAGAAAACAAAAAAGAAGATAAAAACGATACAACAAAACAATCTAAAACGGAAAAAGAAACAAAATCAACAACAAAAAAAGAGACCACAAAAAAAACAAAACCAACAGCTAAAAAAGAAACTACAAAGCAAGCTTCTACTTCTGCTACAGCAAAAAACATGACAAGCAAATCTACAAAAGAGAAAGAAGATACTACAAATAAGAAAAAAACAAAAAAAGTCGAGTAAAAAAAGTCAAATATAAAATATTAAGAGGAAACTGCAATGATAAAAAAAGCGAAATTACAATTAAGTTTGTTAATAATTGCTTTCATTTGCCTATTCAGCGGCACAATAGTTTGTGTTTGGG
>CALVNT010000023.1 GCA_944349925.1 uncultured Clostridia bacterium | reverse complement strand
TCAAAGTCTTGTGTCAATGTAAAATATTCCCCATTATAAAGAATTCCACCAAAAGCATCTAATTTGCCTTTTACTATTTCACAACCCAAGCACTCTTTAACCTCTACTTTTTCCCCAACCAAATTAATAAGTTCCATTTTTTCTCCTTTTATTAAAACTAAAACTTTTGCAAATATTTTAATCTTCTTTATCTTTTACTATTTTATTTTTTTGAATAAAATCATCTGAACTTGAATAATAATCTATATTTTTAAAATTCTTTATTTCCGCCCCTACTAAGGCTAAATAACTTTCAATGAAATTTTTGAACTTTGATTGGTTGTCCAATATAATTATTTTGAAATATGATGGTAAATCTCCAGAAAAGGTATAAATTAGCGCATTAGGTATTTCATAGCCCACGCCAATTCCGCCATTTATAGCCATCAAACCATCTGAAATATTATAGTGGCCTTTTTGTCTATCTTGTTGTTGATGGGTATAAATCATAAATTCATCTTTAATTGCGTTGTCGTGATAACCTATTATAGTTCCTTCTTCGTCAACTAATTCTTCTAATTGGTCTTTATCATCTAACCTTGCGTAATCTTTTCCAAGTTGAAGAACTCTGATAACTTCTCCTCCTTTTTCTTTTACTAATTGCGCCAATCTAGCCACTGGATGATTTTTGTTATCTTTTTCCGAATAAGAATCTCCCCACAACAAAACGATATCATTATCTATAAACCAATTTGCTAATTCTTCAATATTTTTTTCTAAATCTTCTGTCATAGCTCCACCTACAACATGAATTATTTGTCTATGACTTTTTACTTCTGAATATTTAATTTTTTCCATAATTTTCCTCTCTTTTTTTGTTATAACCATATTAGCAAATTTTTTCTATAAAGTCAATAACAAGTATTTCTTAAAACAATCAAAAATTTTTATCTTATTAAATTCTGCTTTAAACATAAAAATCCAGAAATAGAACTTTTAAAGAGTCTTAATAAATTTGAAATTTTCTCTTTGCATTATTTCTATTTGCTATTTCTATCTTATACCCCCTCCATAAAAATTTCATATATTTGATTTTAATGTTTGCAGAGATATATTTCTTAACTTCTTTGCCAATATTGATGTTTGTAACAATACTTTTATATAATGCGTTTAACTTTTTATATAAAATTTTTCCTTACTGAATTTAATAAATTTGTAAATACAATAAGAGCCGCAATAAATTCATTTATTGTTTGTATTTTGAAAACAAAAATCCATTTTATGATGCTCTCCACAACATTTAGTTTTTTGTTTGCAAAAATATAATTGCTTTTTTTTAATATTTAATATAAAATTATTAAAACATTTTGATAGGAAAGACATATGAATAAGATTGAAGTTCTTGCTCCTGCCGGAAACATTGAAAGTTTAAAAACAGCTATAAATAACGGCGCAGATGCAATTTATTTAGGCTTAAATTCTTTTAATGCTAGAGGAAATATAGAAAATTTTAATATAGATGAATTAGAAAGTATTGTCAATTACGCACATCTTTTTGGCGTAAAAATATATTTGACATTAAATATTTTGTTTAAAGATGATGAATTTGAACAAATATATCAAATTACCAAAAAAGCATTACAGGCAAATGTAGACGCGTTTATAATACAAGATATCGGGCTTGCATATTTTTTAAAACAAAATTTTCCAAACATAGAACTTCATGCGAGCACACAAATGGGCTTCAATAATTTAGAAGGCGTTTTATTTGCAAAAAAGATGGGCTTTAAGAGAGTAGTCTTAGCACGAGAAACTCCCCTTGAAGAAATAAGACGAATAAAAGAAAATTGCGATATAGACCTCGAATATTTTGTTCAAGGTGCTCTTTGCGTTTCTTTTTCAGGGAATTGTTATTTATGTTCTTTGCTTGCAGATAGCAGCGGCAATCGTGGGAAATGCAAACAATTTTGTCGATTGCCTTATGAATTACAATGCCAAAACCTCACTAAAAAAGGGTATCTTTTAAGCACTAAAGATTTTTGTATGGTGCCAAAACTAAAAGAACTAGCAGAAAGTGGAATTTCTAGTTTTAAGATAGAGGGACGGGCAAGACGCTCAGCCTATGTTGGTCAAAGCGTGGCTACTTATCGCAAAATAATAGATAATGATTTTATTTATTTAACAAAAGATATTGAAAACTTAAAAAAAGTATTCAATCGGGGTAACTATATCCAAGGTTATTTTAATGATGATAAAATAATTTATCCAAAAGCGCAAAATCACATTGGAATTGAAATAGGAAAAGTTGTAAATGTTTCCAAAGGAAAGAAATTTAATGAAATCTTTATTCAATCTAACATTCCCCTTCATAAAAATGATGTTATAAAACTTTTCAAAAATGACAAAGAAATTGGCGTGATTACTTTAAAAGATTTAACAAAATTATCAGAAAATTTATACCGAACTACCACGACAAACTTAATTGAAAATAATTCAAATGTTAATCTAATAGTAGACTATGAGCAAGAAAAACAAATTTTAAATGCAACAAAAAAAATTGAAGTAGATATAGAATTTTATGCAAAAGAAAATGAAAAAGCACTCCTGACATTAAAAACAGATGAAGTTTCTGTTACAAATATAAGCGAATTTGTTATTGAAAGTTCGAAAACGGCTCCATTGACAGAGGCAGACTGTATCTTGCAGTTGTCAAAATTGGGCGAAAATTTTAGCGTAAGGAAAATAAATTGTCAAATAGGGAATGTTTTTCTAGCAAAATCACAAATCAATGATTTTAGAAGAAAATCAATAGATAAATTATGTCAACAAATTTTATCTAATTATAACAACAAAAACAATCTAGATAACAAAAAAATTGAAAACCAAAAAGCAACTATAAATTTAACCAATTTAACCAAACCAATTCAAAATTTTGCCCTTATTCATTCGCTTGACAAACTAGACACAATAAAAGATAAGTTTGACGGTTTTATTTATCAGCCAAATATTATAAATATAAAGCAAATGCAAAATCAATATGAAAAATATAAAAATTTTAATATATATTTATCTTTTAGCATTATGACTGTTGAAAAAGAAAATAATTTAATAAAAGATATGTTAAATTATTGCTTGAATTGGAAAATTTATGCAAACAACTATTCTTATTTATCTTTGGCTGAGCCATCTAGAGTAATGATAGGAAGCGCTATGAATGTAACAAACTCTTATTCTACCAAATTATATTCAACGCTTGGTTATGAAAATGTAGTGGTCTCAATTGAAGATTTATCTATAAACAAAATAAAAAATAATGGTGTGAATTTATTTTATTTATCATTTTTTTATCCAGAATATATGTATTTAAGACATTGTCCAATAAAAGAACATATTGGCGGAAGCTGTGCAAGTTGCCAATATAATAATGAAATAAAATACAAACTTAATAATAATTTATTTTCACTAACCAGAAGGAAATTTCTTCATTGTGAATTTATTTTAAAAAGCACAAAGCCAAAGCATGCTCTTTTTATTCCAAATTTTTCCAAAATAAACGAAATCTTATGAATTTTAAATGTTTTTAAATAAAATATATCTTTCATTATTATTATAAAGATATTTCTTTTTTACAATTTTATATCCCAGCTTCAAAAAATTATCAAGACTATAATTGTTTTTTGGTGACACTGATGAAATCAAAAATCTTATATTTTTCTTTATTAACATATTTTCTAATTGATTTAGTAAAAAGATTTGAAAACCATTTCTTATGTATTCTTTTTTTACTATTATCAATTTAATAATAGCTAATTTATTTATTTTGTTAAATTTTTTATTCTGATTTTGATTTAATAATGGCAACATTTCATAAATTTCATCACTGCTTAGCAATTTGTTTTCTTTTGGGTTTATTTGCGAAATCCCAAAAGCTACCAACTCTTTATTGTGAAACAAGCCTAAAGAGATATTTGGGTTTTTAAATACTTCTTCAAAAATTTCAATTGTGTTATGTCTTAATTTTTCCTCAGTATAACCTTCAGCAAAAACTTGTTCTTGAAGATTAAATATTTCAAGAATATTTTGTTTTTTTAGTATTTTCAACTCAATATTATCAAAATTTTGCAACATAAAACATAAATCCTATATTTATAAAAACTTCGGGTTTTAAAAAATCGGTTTCTATTTTTTTATACCTATTTTCCAACCATTTCAATCTTTGTAAATTTGCCGAAGTGATAATTCCTAATTCTTTTTCTTTTACCAACGAATTTTTTACTATATCAAATATGGTGTGAAACAGAGCCAACTTTTTTTCTTTTGTTAATCCCACATTACATATACCATTTTTTTCTAAATTCAAATTTGTAATATTTGCTTTAGCAAAAATATTGCATATTTCCCTTCCTGAATATCTAAATCCCGTAAACTTTGTTTTATCTAAAAATTTTAACCCTTTTTCAATATCCTTGGAACCATATGAAATGTTAAAACCATCATCGATGTTTCTTATAAAAAATAATGCATTTTTTTTGCAAAATTTTTTTACCGTTTCGAGTAATCTTACTGGATATTTTAAATGAGCAAACAACGCTAAGCAATTTACAATATCAAACTTTACATTTAATTTATTCAATATATTGGATAAAATTTTTTCAAAATTTGAATCTTCTAAATCTAAACAAAAAAAATGAACATTGTCTTTGCCATAATTAATACTTGCTTGCTTAATACTATTTTGATCTATGTCTATTCCAACATAAGTGCCTATATTAAAATTTTTAAATCTCTTAAAAGAAGTATCTCCGTTGTTGCAACCTAAATCTAAAACATAATATTGAGTATCGTGATCTAGATATTTGTTATAAACTTCAATGTCATATTCATATAAAAGACTTTGTTGAAATGAAAGCCTTTCTTTTTCTTTAAAATTTTCATTGGAAAACAAATTTGTTTCTTTATCTTTTATAAGCTCTCTTTTGTTCACTTTTTTCTCCTTTATAAGATCAAATATTACAACTGTCAAGTTTATTATAAACTAAAATTGAAATAAAAGGAACAAAAAATCTACAAATTTTTATATTTTTTAAATATCTCTATTAATTAAATATTTTGTTATATTTTGATTCATTGTATAGTACATATGATACAATTTGGAAATTAAAATTATATAAAAATTTTTTATTGCTACCATGAATAAAAAAAGAAAGTAACTTCCCTTAGCGCAAAATATGTCGGGCTAGACTTTAAATCAAAGACGCAAAACTTATCGGTAAACTTCTTTAAACCAAAAACATAAAGCCTGTTTTTACATAACATTTCCGCAAATACCTTAATATCGCTTTGATAATGAATAAAAAACATATTCTATTTTACTAAAAGAAAGATTTAACAAATTTTAAAGAACAAAATACAACAGTTAGATAGATCAAAAAAAAAGTATTACAACAGCCGTAAACAAATTTATCGAAGATATGATAACAAAGATTCAATAGTTTGTATGAAATATGGTGTAAATGTTAGCGCGTTTGTATCTTAGAGCTAATATCAAATCAAGCAAAAAGATATACACATATTATCATTGCATTATGCTTTCTTTTAATTTTTAGCAAAGAAAAAAAAATTAGATAGTAAACCTTTTTTAAAGAATTAAACTCTAGATTATAATTACTATTTTCAACAAATTTATCTTACTTTGGTGCGTCTAGAAGGACTCGAACCCTCGATAATCGATCCGAAGGGGCGACCTGAAAATGCCAAGAGTTCGACTTTTCATATCATATTTTACCATAAAATATCATATCAAAAATCTCTCAATCCCTTTATTTATCGACATTTCGACTATTTGACCTTATCAAACAATACTATATAATAAAAACACGAAAAAATACAACACAAAACAGCCCATTTGCAAAAATTTTGCATTTTTCCTGCAAAAATTTATAGCAGTAATAAATATTTATATTTTAATATACAAACATATATAATTTTAATTACATATGTATTGACAAATCATCAACAAAAATTTCAAAATTGAATAATAATTCTTTGATTTTTTCATTATTGTTAGTTTCAAATGCTTGACCAAGTTTATAAATAAATGAGTATACATATAGTCTTTCATTAAAGTATTCAAAATCGAACATTTCAGGATAAAAGTTTTTCAAATCTGTCCAAATATTAACATAGTCATCTTTTTTAACAAATTTTTCGTTTTCATAACTTGCAAATTTAGCTGGGTCTTCCAACATAAGTCCTATTATCATTAATTCATAATCAATAGAAGTGCATAAAACTCTATCAAAATCTATAATGAAAACATTCTCTCCATCATATAAAAAGTTGTCAAAATGTCCATCATTATAAACAAGTCTTATTTTTTGTTCTTCAAAAACTTTGTTTAAATATTGTTGTTTAAATATTTTTAAATAAGTTACATCGAACCCTTTATTCTTTAAAATGGAAATATTTAAATCAAAACTCTTATTCATTTTATCTTTTAAATTATTTACAACATATTTGCTTTCCAAAAATGAATAA
>CALVNT010000022.1 GCA_944349925.1 uncultured Clostridia bacterium | reverse complement strand
CCCGTAATGCAAATCGGTAAGGAAGGAATAAGTGAAAATTCTCTTGAAGCAATCGAAGCACTTTTGCAAGCTAGAGAGCTTATAAAAATTAAAGTTTTGAAAAATTGTCCGATTTTGCCTAAAGATGTTTGCAGTGAGGTTTGCAAAAAACTCAACGCTTGTCCTGTTCAAGTTATTGGTTCAATGGTGGTGTTATATAAATTTAGCACGAAAAAAGATTTCAAGCATATAGAATTGGTTTAGGACATTTTTTGCTTTTTATTTTATAAAAAGATAAAAATTGTTATTGTTTTATTTGGCAATTTTATAAGCGGTAAATTTGTTAAGGTATGATAAAATGTATTTGCTAAGAGATTGGGCTTTAAGGTAGATTTAACAATCTACCTTTTTTGTATTTAGGTTGTTATAATGGGTTATTTAAAGAAGGTTTGTCTTTTGGCTTGATAATACATATCAGCGCAAAAATTATAAGAATGGTAGCGACAATGCAATAGTATAAATTTTGTTGAAAAATAAAACTTATTATAAGCAAAAGAAAAGCTGACAATAAATAACTTTTAGTTCTGAGTTTGGAAAATGCATAATCGAACAAAACTTTGCTTTTCTTTGGCAGCTGTGTTTTAGAAATGGTTTGTGGAAAATATTGATATTCTTTAAATAAATATTGATAGGTTTCGTATTTGTCTAGCAAAACTATATCTTCTTCTAAAGTTTTTGCAAAAGAATATGTTTCTTTTTCAATATCGCTTGCACATATTACAATTTTTTGCACTTTTTCTTTACTTGCGACAGATATAATTGTTAGCAGGTCATCTTGCCCAAGCGGTTTTATTTTTAAATATGGATAAAGCATGATTTTATTTTCTTCATTTTTTACTAACAAGTAAATTCTTTTTTTCTCAACATTTTTATTTCTAGTTTTGGCAAGATTATAAAAGAAAAGGTAATCTTTGTTTTTTATTAGTGAAAAAAACATTTGCTCAGCCTCTTCTTTTTCTTTTTGTTTTAAATTTTTATAATTTTGTTTTGGTTTAGATATTGAGTCTAAAATCAAAATTATTATAACTGCACATATTAGAGATATAACACCTGCTTTTATGGTAGATGTTAGATAATATCTTAGCCAAATGTAGAATATCATAAATATAAGAGAAAATTTTATCAATAATTTAAATATGCTTAAAAAAATCTTCATAGTTATTTTATTGACAGTTACCATAAATTTAGACAAAAAATTTGACAAAATTTTTTTTGTGTAATATATTTATAAAAAGTATTCGAGATTAGGGGGACAAATTGGAAGAAGTTGTAACTAGTTTTCATAATTATCTTTTAGATCAAAAATGCAAAGATATTGCTGTATTTAATGTTAGAATTGAGGGGCAAAATGTAAGTTGTATTGTCGCAACTCAACCAAATGTTATTGAAAACAAAAAACTTGCAGATAAAATTTTGGCTGATTTTTCTATAGAAGAATTCCCTGAAGGTTATTGTAAGGGAGAATGGATTATTTTTGATTTCCAAGATGTAGTTTTAAACTGTTTTATCCCTTCAGTACGCGAAAAATTTAATTTGGAAAAATTATGGCAAAAAGAAAAAGTCCAAAATATTATAAAAGATACATCTGCTGTAAAAAAATCAAAAAAAGCTAAAGATATTGTTGGTAACAAAAAATAATGCAAAAGGTAATAAAAACCTTTTGATTTTTTTTTTAATCTGTGTTAAACTATGTCCATAGGTGAAAATAGGTGAAATATGATAAAAATCTGCTTCGTTTGCACCGGTAATACTTGCCGTTCTGTTATGGCGGAAAGAATCTTAAAAAATCTTTTGAAAAAACAAAATGGGATTGATATAAAAGTCTTTTCAAAAGGTTTGCGATCTAATGGTGAAAATATTTCGTCGTCAGCAAAAATAGTGTTAAAAACTCACGGCTTGCCTTGTGCAAATAGAAAAAGTGTAAAACTTAAAAAAATTGACAAAAATACCTTATATATTGTGATGGAAGATTTTATGAAAAAATTTATTGACTGCTTAAAAGTTATAAGTTTTAAAGACCTTATTGGACAAGATGTTGTAGACCCTTATGGAAAAGATGAAAAAGAATATGAATCAACTTTTCAATTGATTGAAAAAGGTGTAAAAGTGCTTTTAAATAAATTAAAAATGGAGTGTTGATATGATAGTTTTAGCAAGTGATCACGCAGGTTACATTTTAAAGGAAGAAATCAAAAATTTTTTTAATAAAGAAAATATTATTGCGATTGATGTTGGGTGTTACTCACGCGAACAACTTGATGATTATCCTGATTTTGCCAAAGCGGGTAATGTTAAAGTGCTAGAAGATTCTAGAAATGTAGGCATTTTCATTTGTGGCTCGGGAATAGGAATGTCTATGGCAGCAAATAGAAATCCTAAAATTCGTGCCGCTCTTTGCCGTAGTGAAACTGACGCAATGCTTGCAAGAGCTCATAACGATGCAAATGTATTATGTTTAGGGGCAAGAGCAACTAAAGCTAAAAAGGCTATAAAAATTATAAAAGTTTTTTTAACTACTGACTTTGAGGGTGGTAGGCATGCAAGAAGAATTAAAAAAATGAGTTAGGAGTAATTTATGATAAATGTAATAATCCCAGTTGTGGAAGATGTGCAAAAATATCAAAAAATGATAGCTCAACTTCTTGTTTATAGTGATGTCAACATTATTGTTGGGCTTACTGAAAATATAGATAAAAGTTTCATAAAAGAAGATGGAGTAAAATATTTAGTTTTTAAAGATAATACAAATAAAGAACAAATGATAAATTCTCTTTCCATGTTTGTCTTGTCTGGCAAAATTTTAATTTTAAGGCAAACATTAGGGCAAAAAGATTTGGAAAAATTTATATTTTCTAATCAATCTATTTTGTTGGCAAAAGAAAAATCACGAAATAAATTTGTAGATTTTTTCGTTATGCTATGGCGACTAATTGTTCATATGTTTTTTGGTGTCGGTTTTTATCAAGGCAACACAAGTGTGATAATGTTTAGTGAAGATTTATCCGAAGTACTTTTGCAAATTGGAAATTTAAGTTACAACAGCCGTGTCAATCGTTGGAGAGGGGTTGTAGAAAGTTCGGTAGATGTTTCTCTATCTAAAACGGATAAATATCCTGTAGATAAAAAACAAAATTTAATATATATACTATCTTCTTCTACGCTTTTTGCCGTTGCAATTTTATTTACAGTATTATTGTGCTTATTTGTCAATATAAATTTTATTTTAGGGCTTTTGATTGTTTGCATTGATATAATTTGTGCATTTGTGGCAATAATTCTGCTTATGATGCTCGCATTCAACAACAAAGTTGGTAAAAAAAATGTAGGCGAAGGTGAGCTAATAGGCGGAAATTTCTCAGAAAACGGTAATAAATAAAAGGAGATATAATGAAAAAAGTAAGAATAGGAATAAACGGTTTTGGTAGAATTGGGAGGTTGGTCCTTCGTGTTTGCGCAAATAGAAATGATGTTGAGGTTGTTGCAGTCAATGACCCTTTTATTGATGCTGAATATGGAAAATATCTTTTGTTACATGACACAGTGCATGGTAAATTCGATTGTGACTGCTCGGTTCTTAATAATAAACTTAATGTAAACAAAAACTCTATTACCTTTTATAATGAAAAAGAACCTAGCTTAATACCTTGGAAACAGCATGATGTTGATGTTGCTATAGAAGCAAGTGGAAAATTTACTAAATATCAAGATGCAGTAAAACACATAGATGCAGGGGCAAAAAAAGTAGTTGTTACAGCGCCGGGAAAAGATATGCCTACTTTTGTTATGGGCGTCAATCAAAATTCATACTCAAAGGACATGCTAGTTGTGTCAAATGCTTCTTGTACAACAAATTGTTTAGTGCCTTTAGCTAAAGTTATAGATGAAAATTTTGGCATTGAACAGGCTTTTATGTCCACCATTCATTCTGCAACCGCAACCCAACTTACAGTAGATGGGCCTAGCAAAAAAGATTGGAGGGGTGGCAGGGCTGCATCTTACAACATAATTCCTTCTTCTACAGGGGCGGCTAAGGCTGTTGGGGAAGTTTTGCCACAGCTTAAAGGCAAAATTGCTTGCAATAGTTATCGTGTTCCGACACTTGATGGTTCTGTATTAGAGTTGATTTGCAAACTTAACAAACCAGCAACTATGGAAGATATAATTAAAGCACTTAAAAAATCTTCTGAAAAAGAAATGAAAGGTGTTTTAGGTATTGAAACAGATGCAGTCGTTTCTTCAGATTTTATTGGAGAATCAAGGACCTGCGTTGTTGACATCAATGCGAGTATGATTTTAAGTCCCAATTTTATCAAATTGGTCGCTTGGTATGATAACGAGTGGGGGTATTCTAATAAAACGGTAGACCTTTGTGTGCATATAATGAGGTAAAAATGGAAAATAATTCTTCAAAACAAAAAAAAGAAAAATTATCTTTTAATCAAGTTTTATCGTTTGTGGCTTTTATAGGAATAGGCTTTATTGCTGTGGCGTTAATTCTCGCCTTAATTTTTGAAAATAATGCATCAATATCAAATGCGTTTCGAACAATCGGTGAAGTTATCGCTTATATGATATCAATCTTTTTAGCGTTTTTCTGGGTAAGATCGCATCCGCATAAAGCTTGGCTTATTTGCTATGTCATTTTTGTAGTTACTATTGTTGTGCTATATATTTTAACTGTTTTTTAATAAAAAAATATATTAAATTTTGTCTATATTTAAAAATTTTTTACGATGATTATTCTTATTTAAATTTAATAAAATTGGTGCTTTAATATGCTAAACTTTATTTTTACAATCACAGCGGTAATTTTAATTTTATTATTTGGGTTTCTTAATTCAGTTTGGGCTGGATTTTCTTATTTTGCGCTTTCTTTTTTTGTTCTGATTTGTTTATATTGGCTTTGGGTGCTAATTTATTCGTATATACATAACTATCACAAAAATTTGGACGAAAGATTTAAATTATATTGCGCCACTTTAATCAATAACTCTAATTTATCAGTTGAACAAATAAATGCAAATTTAAATTTTTATTTTAAAAAGTTTAAGAAAACTTTGTTAAAAGAAAAAATTTTTGAAGTTTGTAAGATGCTTGTAGTTTTAACAATTTTAATTAGCTGTATCAGCTTGTTTTTTTCTGGAAAACTTTTTTAAAGTTTCAAAAATCAATTTTCGACACCAAAGAGAGAATCGCCTTTCTCTTTTTTTGTTTAAAATAGTTGCTTAAAATTTTTTATTGTGGTAAAATTATACGGACAAAAAAGGAGATTATTATGTATACTTACGAAAAGAAAGAAAAACAAGGATTTTTAAAAATCAAGATTTCAAAAGAAAATTGGGATAAAGCCGTAAATGAAGTTTACGAAAAAACAAAAAGTAAATTTACTGTTCAAGGTTTTAGAAAAGGCAAAGCGCCTAAAAAAGTTATTGAGCAAGTATATGGGGATACAGTTTTCTTCGACGATGCTTTTGAAAATGTTATAAATGAAGAATATAACAAATTTTTGACCGAAAATAAAGAAGTTGTTCCAGCTTCTTATCCACATGTAGAGATGAATTCTTTTACTGTTGATGCTGGTATTGAAGCTACTCTTGTTTTCGATTTGATGCCTGAAATTGAACTTGGAAAACTTGACAATTTGACAAGCAAGAGAAAAGAAGTTGTAATATCTGATGAACAAGTTTTAGAAGAACTTAAAAAAGAACAAGAAAAACATGCTCGCTTTGTTGAAGAAGATAAAGAATGCGAAAATGGAGATTTTGCTACTATTGATTTTGTCGGAAGCGTTGATGGGGTTAAATTCGACGGTGGAAGCGCACAAGATTATAGGCTAGAGCTTGGTTCTCATACTTTCATAGAAGGTTTTGAAGAACAAGTTGTAGGAATGAAAAAAGGGCAGCAAAAAGATATAAATGTCGTTTTTCCAGAAAATTATGGAGCTGAAAATTTAAAAGGTAAACCAGCGGTTTTTGCTGTAACTGTAAAAAAGGTTGAGAAAAAAGTTTTGCCAGAAATTGATGACAAATTTGTTGCTGATACTACTGAATTTGAAACTCTCGATGAATATAAAAAATCAATCAAAGAAAATTTAAAGAAGGTTGAAGAAGAAAAGGCTGAGCGTGATTACGAAGTTGCAATTGTAGATGAAATTGTTGATAGATGCAATGTTGATATTCCATATTCTATGGTGCAACACGAAGTTGAACATGTGGTACAAGATTTTGAACATAGACTGTCTCATCAAGGCATGAAAATGGAAGATTATCTATCTTACATTGGCAAAGATATTGAAACATTCAAAAAAGAACGCGAAATAGATGCTGAAAAGAACATTAAAACTCGTTTAGTTCTCCAAAAAATTATTTCAAAAAATAATATAGTCGCAACAAGTGAAGAACTTGATGCAAAACTTGCTCAGTATGCTTCAAATTATGGAATGGACGTTGAAGAATTTAAAAAATCTTTATCACCTAATGATTATGCTTTCTTTGAAAACAACATTGTTATGACAAAATTATTGGATTTTATCAAATCTAAAAATAAATAATTTGGCAATAACAAAAATATGTTATCTTGTATAAAAAATAAATCTTTTGGGAGGATATTATATGTTGATACCTATGGTAATTGACCAAACAGGAAATAGTGAAAGATCTTATGATATTTATTCTAGGTTGCTAGAAGACCGCATAATTTTCCTTAATGGTGAAATCAATGACGATATTGCAAACATTGTTGTAGCACAACTAATTTATCTTGAAGGCAAAAACCCAAACAAGGATATATTCATATATATAAATAGTCCTGGTGGAAGCGTTTCTGCTGGACTTGCAATATATGATACGATGAAATACATTAAATGTGATGTTTCTACTATTTGTGTTGGAAGAGCAGCTTCTATGGGTGCCTTTTTGCTTGCAGGAGGAACAAAAGGAAAGCGATTTGCACTGCCAAACAGCGAGATTATGATTCATCAACCGCTAGGAGGAGCACAAGGTCAAGTTAGTGATATTCAAATTCAGGCAAATCACATTCAATATATCAAAGATCGAATGAATAAAATGCTTAGCGAAAACACCGGCAAGCCTCTTGAAATTGTTGAAAAAGACACTGATAGAGACAACTATATGACTGCACAAGAAGCAAAAGATTATGGTCTGATTGACGAAATTTTTCAAACTAGAAAAACAAAATAAAGGAGTGTCATGGAACAAAATCAATATAAATGTTCTTTTTGTGGGAAAGGTCAAAAAGAAGCAAAAAAACTTATAGCTAGTCCTAACGGAGAAGCGTATATTTGCGATGAATGTGTTGGAATATGTAAAGATATTATTGCTGAACTTGGCAAAAAATCTTCGTTTGAAAAAATTGAATTGCCTACTCCTAGTGAGATTAAGCAATCTCTTGATCAATATATTGTAGGGCAAGATGAAGCAAAACGCGTGCTTGCAGTTGCAGTTTATAATCATTATAAACGACTCAATTACAATTTTGCAAAACCAATAAACGATAAAGATGATGTTGAACTTGAAAAAAGCAATATTCTCATGGTGGGACCAACAGGAACAGGCAAAACTTTGCTTGCTAAAACGCTTGCTAAAATTTTAAAAGTTCCTTTTGCTTCAGCCGATGCAACTACTCTTACAGAAGCCGGCTATGTTGGTGATGATGTAGAAAATATTCTTTTAAAATTGATACAAAATGCTGATTACGATATAGAAAAAGCACAACGAGGAATTATCTATATAGACGAAATAGACAAAATAGCTAAGAAAACTCAAAATGTTTCTATTACTAGAGATGTGGCGGGAGAAGGCGTTCAACAAGCGCTTCTAAAAATTATGGAAAGCACTATTGCTTCTGTGCCTCCGCAAGGCGGAAGAAAGCATCCACATCAAGAAATGCTTCAAATAGATACAACAAATATTCTTTTTATTTGCGGAGGAGCTTTTGTTGGTATTGATAAAATCATTGATGCGAGAAAAAATGATTCTTCTTTAGGATTTAATGCAACAATTAAAACAAATGAAGAAAAATCAAAGGTAAATTTTATTAAAGATATCCAACCAAATGATTTAATTAAATTTGGTCTTATACCTGAGTTTATAGGACGCTTGCCTGTTGTGGTAGGTCTTGATGATTTAACGCAAGAGGCGCTTGTTAAAATTTTGACAGAGCCTAAAAACTCAATAATAAAACAATATAAATTGATGTTTAAAATAGATGGCGTCGAAATTGAGTTTTCAGATGCCGCTATAAATGCAATTGCTAAGAAGGCTATGCAGTTAAAAACAGGTGCTAGAGGTCTTAGAACAATTTTAGAAGCTAAAATGACTAAATTGATGTTTGAAGTGCCTAGTTATAAAGATATTAAAAAAATTATTGTTACAGATAAATTTATAGAATTTGATAACGAACAACCTGAGATTATAAAGGCTGAAAATAAAAAAGAAGTGGGCTAAAAAAGTCCACTTTTTTAACACTTTTTAACACATGTGCATATATAAAAATGTTTATAGGAGGTTTTATGCGCAGGTTTTTTAGCATTTTAGACAATCAAAATCGTTCAAATTCTTTTATCACAGCTCAAAATGCAAGAGAAGATATTGTTGGTGAACTTGAGGCAATTATCCAATATTCAAACCATTTGGAACAAACCGCTGATATGGCGGCTCAAACCACAATTGCAGACATAGTTAAAGAAGAAAAACTTCATGTGGGACAATTGTTTGGTCTTTTATTCTCTCTCGATCCAGAAAGCAAAACTCAATTTGAAAAAGGACTTGCAGAATTTAATTCCATAAAAAAATAAAAATATAAAAAAGTAGTGTAAAATTTAATTTCATAAAAAAATAAAAATATGAAATAAGAACAATAATAACAATTAAGTGAATCCTAAAAGTTAGACAACTTTAGGAGGTCCACGCCAAAATTTATTATTCTTTTTTTTTATTAAATTGTCAAATTCTCTTGACAATGGTAGTGAAAATATTTATACTTTATAAAGTAACAATAATTTTGCGAGCGTGGCGGAATGGCAGACGCGCTTGTTTAAGGGGCAAGTTCGAAAGAGTGTGGGTTCGACTCCCACCGCTCGCACCAATTTAGAAAATCGCTTATGTCGACTAGTTCAAAACGAAATCTCATAAGCGTTTTATTTTTTAATATATGGTTATTCAAAATCAAGATAACATTTGATTTTTAAAATAACAAAAAAATAATAAGGAGGGACAAATGGACAAAAAGTATTATGAAGCATACGAAGAGCGCTACAAGAAAGTACATCAAGAAACAGGTTTAGCATGGGCTGGAGAAAAACCAAGTCAAATACTAGAAAAACTATTGAAAAAATATGGGGCAAACAAAAACTCTTCAATCTTAGAAATTGGTTGTGGTGAAGGGCAAAACGCATTGAATTTAATGTCTAAAAATTATAATCTTGAGGCCTCCGATATTTCAGAAGAAGCTATAAAATGGTGTAAAGAAAAAGCAAAGAAATTAAATCTTGATGAAAGAAAATTTTTTGTTATGGATATTTTAAAAAACAAATTAACAAAAAAATATGACTTTATTTTTTCTGTAGCAGTTTTGCATATGCTTGTCGAAGATGAAGATAGAAATAAATTTTTATCATTTATTTATCACCATTTAAAAAATGGCGGAAAAGCATTTATAACAATTATGGGAGATGGTGTTGAGCAGTATAAGACAGATTCTTCAAAAGCTTTTGAACTTGCAGATCGACCTTTTGGAGATTCAATAATAAAAGTTGCAACTACATCTTGCCGTAAAGTAAATTGGGAAACATTTTTGTCTGAACTAAAAAATGCAAATTTAAGAGTTTTGGATCACTACATAGACAGAACAGTTTCGGGTTTTGATGTGTCGATGGTTGCAGAAGTTGAAAAAGATAGTTAAAATAGAGAGCTAGTCTCTATTTTATTTTTAAAATTATAAGAAAGGCAAGAAAAATTATTTTTATTTTCTTTACTAAGAAATTCAATTGTGTTATAATCAAAAAGTGGAGTTATTATGAAAAAGAATTATTATCATACTCATTCTTGTGGAGAATTAAGATTAAATAATGTCAATGAAAATGTCGTTATTTCAGGTTGGCTTGCTTCTATAAGAAAGCTTGGGGGAATTGTATTTTGTACTGTAAGAGACAATTACGGAACTACACAAATTGTTGTTCATGACGAAAACTTGCTCGAGGGTATTTGTAAAGAAACTGTTGTAAGAGTAGAAGGCACAGTTGTTGAGCGTTCTTCAAAAAATCCAAAAATGGAGACCGGTGATATAGAAATAAATGTATCCAAAATTGATGTTCTTGGCAAATGCAATCCTGTTTTACCATTTGAAATAAGTGATGCACCAAATACTAAAGAAGAACTTAGGTTTAAATATCGTTATCTTGATTTAAGAAATCCTCAAACACACGAAGTTCTTAAAAAAAGAAGCGAAATTTTGCACTATGTAAGAAACAAAATGCATGACAACGGCTTTGTAGAAGTTCAGACGCCAATTCTTGCATCAAGCTCACCAGAAGGAGCGAGAGATTTTATTGTGCCTACTTATTTCAATAAAGGTGAGTTTTATGCATTGCCACAAGCGCCTCAACAATTTAAACAACTTTTAATGGTTAGCGGATATGAAAAATATTTTCAAATTGCACCTTGTTTTAGAAACGAGGCTGCAAGAGCAGATCGATCTCCGGGAGAGTTTTATCAAATTGATTTTGAGATGAGTTTTGCTACTCAAGAAGACATCTTTGAGGTTTGCGAAGATCTAGTTTGTGGAATTTATCAAAATTTTACTAATTGGGAAGTTTCCAAAGCTCCTTTTGTTAGAATACCTTATAAAGAGGCAATAGAAAAATATTGCTCAGACAAGCCAGATTTAAGAAATCCACTTATTGTTCATGATTTGACTGAAATTTTTAAAAATACTGAATTTAATGCATTTAAAGGAAAAACTATTAAGGCCATTTGTGCAAATTGCAAAGACAAGCCAAGAAGATTTTATGATGAACTTTCTACTTATATTGTTTCTTATGAAGGTAAAGGTGTTGCTTGGGTTAAATATACTGATGGGCAGTTGTCTGGCTCGATAGTGAAATTTTTAAATGAAGAAGAAAAAAGCACTTTAATAAAAGAACTTAATTTATGTGAAGGCGATTCGGTATTCTTCATCGCCGATCAGAAAAACATGGCAATCAAGCTTGCAAACTTTTTAAGAATTAAACTTGGCCAAGATTTAGGATTAATTGATGAAAATAAGGTTATCTTCTGTTGGATAGTTGATTTTCCATTTTATGAAATCAACGAAGAAACTGGCAAGTTAGATTTTTCACATAACCCATTTTCTATGCCTCAAGGCGGATTAGAAAGTTTGTTAAATAAAGATCCTCTTGATATTGTTGCTTATCAATATGACCTCGTTTGCAATGGTTATGAAATGCTTAGCGGGGGTGTTCGAAATCATGATCAAGAAACAATGGTTAAAGCTTTTGAACTTGTTGGTTATGATAAGTCAGTGGTTGAAACAAAATTTTCAGCTTTATTTAATGCCTTTTCTTACGGAGCGCCTCCTCACGCAGGTGGAGCAATAGGATTTGATAGAATGCTTATGCAAATTTTAGGGTATGATCTAATACGAGAAATTATTGCATTTCCATTAAACAAAAATGGCAGAGATTTATTGATGAATACTCCAAGTAAAATTAGCGATCAAACATTAAAAGAACTAGGTCTTAAACTGATTGAAAATAATGAATAGAAGGGAGAAAAATATGCAAAAAGTAGACATAAAATTGATATATCAAGATAAAGAAAAATTTGCTGATAAAGAAGTCGTAGTTGCCGGCTGGGTTAGAAGCAGTAGAAGCAATGGAACATTTGGCTTTATCGATTTAAATGATGGCACTTCGTTTAAAGGTCTTCAAATAGTTTTTAACAAACAAAATTTGTCAAATTTTGATATTGTTGAAAAATTGAATACAGGCTCAGCGATAATGTGCAAAGGCAGAATAGTTTTAACTCCTGAAAATAAACAACCATTTGAGATGCAGGCACAAGAAATTACTGTAATATCAGCAACTGACAGTGAATATCCTTTACAAAAAAAGAAGCATTCGCTTGAATTTTTGCGTGAAATTGCATATTTGCGACCTAGAACTAATTTATTTAATGCAATATTTAGAGTTAGAAGCGAATTATCTTTTCTTCTTCATGAATTTTTTAACAAAAATGGCTTTGTTTATGTTCACACTCCAATAATTACTTCATCTGATTGTGAAGGAGGTAGTGAGCTTTTCAGAGTAACGACTCAAAATATTTATGATGAAAAGAAACAATTTGACCCGAAAGATGAGTTGTTTGGCAAAAAAACATTTTTAACGCCAACTGGACAACTTGAAGGTGAAGCTTGTGCCGCTGCCTTTGGGAAAATTTATACTTTTGGCCCAACATTTAGGGCGGAAAATAGCAACACAACAAGACATTTAAATGAGTTTTGGCATTTAGAGCCAGAAGTGTCTTTCATGGATCTTAATGGCCTGATGGATCTTGAAGAAGATATGATGAAGTATATTATTGGTGGCATTATGAAAAAATGTCCAGATGAAATGGCATTTTTCAATACCTTTGTGGATAAAGGGCTAATTGAAAGACTTCAAAATGTTGTTAACAGTAAATTTGAACATATTACCTACACTGATGCCATTGAAATTTTAAAGAAAAACAATGATAAATTTGCATTTAAGGTAGAATGGGGGTGCGATATACAAACTGAGCATGAAAGGTATATATGCGAAGAAATTTTTAATAAACCAGTGTTTGTAACTGATTACCCAAAAGAAATAAAAGCGTTTTATATGAAGATAAATGATGATGGAAAAACTGTAAGGGGCTGTGATTTACTTTTCCCTGGAATAGGAGAAGTAACAGGAGGGAGTGAAAGAGAAACAAATTACGAAAAACTTAAGTCTATTATGGCCGAAAAGGGTTTGAAAGAAGTGGATTATTGGTGGTATATGAACCTTCGAAAGTTTGGCTCGGTTGAACATAGTGGCTTCGGTTTAGGTTTTGAAAGAATTCTCATGTATGTTACAGGAATCTCTAATATAAGAGATGTTATATTATTTCCAAGGACTCCAAACAATTGCGAATATTGATAAAAATTAAAAAAAGATTGGAAATTTAAATTTAATATTAAAACAAATATGATATTTTAATTGTTGCTAAAATCAAAATTTAAAAAATTAAAGCAATATAATGAAATTTTTGCTTTTAAATTTTTAATCTTGTTAAATTTAATTTTATGCCCTTAATATAGCAGAATTTGTTAACTTTTATAAGATATTATTTTGAAAATTTTTTCCAAAGATAACAAATTCTCTAGTTTGCAGAGGTGGCCGAGTGGTTTAAGGCGCACGCTTGGAAAGCGTGTGAGGTCACAAGCCTCCGCAGGTTCGAATCCTGTCCTCTGCGCCATGTAATATTGTATAAAAATCGCAAATATAGTATGTATTATGCAAATACTAGATACTATATGTCGATAAAAAATGCGACCAAATAAGTCGCATTTTTTTAGCTCTAAACATGCCTTTTATTCATCAGCTTCGTAATGAGAGCCTTCATGTTGTGTTGCAGGAAATCTTTGACCTTTTTCAAGGTAAGTGCTTCCGCCACATTTTCCATTTTTGTCATAGCAAGAGTAATTTCCTGTTTTAGGACATTGCTCTCCAGGTCTGTATTGTTTCATTTTTACCTCCCATTTTTATAATGTATAGATTTTTGCAAAATATACATTTTGGTATCTTTTTTTATTTATATTTTCTTAAAAAATAAATTAAAGTTTTTCGAAAAAGCCTATTGACTTTTATTGTATTATCCTATATAATTTTTACATGTATTTTATGAAGGAGGAAATTATGAAAAATACAAATGAAAATAATGCTACTATTGATAATGTAACAAATGTATCTTGTGTGGAAAAAGATACAGCGGCTATCGAAAAGATGATGATATCTGCAATTAAAGTCTCAGCAGGACAGGTTTTGGAAGGACAAGATAAAGAAAACTGGAAATTGGTGGAAAAACTATTTAGAAAAGCTGCTAAGTTGAAAGAAGCACATATATTTGGCAGATTATATAACAATATGACAGCATTTTTAATGCAATTTTTTGATACAAAGACAGAAAGATTTGTTCCGGCTATTTTATCAAATGAGCAAGTAAAAGAAGTTAAACGATTATTAGAAGAATATGCTTCTGTTATCACTTCTGCTAGAGCATCCATTTCTGGTGATGGGGTTATGCATTTGGGAAGAGATTGCTCAAACGAAAAATAATAATTTTTAATGCTTTAAAATAAAATTTATTTGTGTATTTGCATATATGCATAATTGTTTAATAGAACATAATTTAAGCGTTGAAATGATTTATTTAAGGTGAGTTAATGAAAGGGATAGAGTTTTGTTTAAATGGTAATTTTTTTAAAAATGAAGAAGAGTTGATAAATGAAGGAAGAATTCTAGGTAAAATATCATCTTATAAACTTAAGTCAAAAAATGTGTGGGGCAAAATTCATTATTTTTCTGAGCTGGTTTATGATAATGGAAACGGGGAATTTATAAATATCCCGGTTGCTTTTGATGAAAATATTTTAAGAAAATTATCAAATTTTAAAGCAGACGAATTTCAAATTTTTAAAGGCCGTTTACGAAGCTTCGATGAGTGTCATCATTTATGTAATTTTTTTTACATTGAAGATGTATGCGAAAAAAATGATGAAAATTTTAACTCGGGATTAATAAATTTAACAGCGGAAACGACAAAAAAACCTGGCTTTTACAAAGTTACTCACAATGGAATTGAGGTTTTAACAATGTCTTTGCGTGTGCCAGACTATAAAGGAGTTTGTCATGTTCCTTGTGTATTTTTTAAAAACGCGGCTAGAATATTAAACAAGTTAAATAACGAAAAATATCGTCTGTATTTGAGTGGATTTTTTAAGGGCAGAGAGTTTCCTTATAATCATCAAGTAATAAGAAAAACGTATGAGTTTATTGTATTAGATGTAAAAAATTTGTCCCAAATTAAAGATGTTGTGTCTAATTATGACAGCGAAGAGCAAATAAACAAAGATTAAAATTGTTGTGTGATATGTAATTTGAATTATATTTTAGTTAAGTTTATTTTAAAATCATCAAATTATTATTACAATAAAATAACAAGAAAAAGGAGTTATATCCTTTTTTTGTTTGAAAAATTCGTAAAAAAGATTATAATACTTGTAGGAGTAATAGTATGATAGATTGTATTTTTTGTAAAATTATAAATGGGGAAATGCCTTGTTATAAAATATATGAAGACGAGCGCGTTCTTGCTTTTCTAGATATCTCAAATGATGCAAATGGTCACACTTTGGTGATTCCTAAAAAACATTTTGAGAATGTTTTTGATTGTGATGAAAAAGAACTTGCATATCTTATAAAGATCGTCCAAAAAATTGCTAGACACTACAAAGAAAAATGTGGTGCAAGTGGTGTAAACATAATCAATGCAAGTGGTAAAGTTGCTGAACAATCTGTTTTTCATCTTCATTTTCATATTTTGCCAAGATTTGAAAACGATGGACTTAAGGTTTTTCCGAAGTTAAATCAGAACTCATTAACTCTTGAAGAAATAGCTGAAAAATTGAAATTAAATTAGTGAGGGCGGTGTGAAAAAAATTATTTTGTATACTGACGGAGCTTGTTCTGGAAATCCGGGAATTGGTGGCTGGGGTGCGATTTTGCATTATCAAGATAAAGAAAAGGTTTTGTCTGGCGGAGAAGAAGAAACTACGAATAATAGAATGGAACTTCTGGCTGTTATCAAAGGTCTTGACGCGTTAAAAGAAAAATGTGAAGTTGAAATTTATAGTGATTCAGCATATGTAGTAAATGCTTTTTTGCAAAATTGGGTCACTAATTGGATTAAGAATAATTGGAAAACTTCAACAAAAAAGCAAGTCCAAAATGTTGATTTGTGGCAAAGGCTTTTATCTCTTTTAGATGGGCATAAAGTATTTTGGAATAAAGTAAAAGGGCATTCGGATAATGAGTTAAATAATCGATGCGATAAATTGGCTAGAGGTGAAATAGAAAAAATAAAAAAGGCTTTAGATATTTAAAGTCCTTTTTTGTTTTTTATTTGCTTTGTTGGTAAACTATTTTTGTCTATATGAATTGTCTTATAAAATGGTTATCAATATTTAAATTAAGTGAAAATTTAATCTACATTGATTAACTTTACATAAATCATTTCGTAAATAGAGGGTGCGTTTGTTTTCCATTTGTGAATTGCTTCATTGGCTGATTGCCTTGAAGGTGCTTTTATTCTAAGTTCGAACATAGGGGTTGTTATAAGGGGTTCATAAATTTTTAAAACTACGTTATAGGAACCATCTTCATTTTTTGTATATGTTGATGTATATTCTTGTGATGACTTTACATTTAATCTGTTTGCTTGAAGATAATTTGAAATTTCCTCTCTAAGTGCAAGCGGAATTCGTCTATAAAGGTGCGACAAACACTCTCGTCCTTCATAAGTTAGGGCGAAAAGTTTTTTATCTTCTTCATTTCCACTTAGCTTGTATAAAAGTTTGCTATCAACCATATCGTGAATTATAGCCTGGCAATCCATATAATTTTTTATCCAAGTGTTTTTTACTGAGCAAATATCTAAAATGGAATCTTCTGTCAATGGTATTTCCATTTTATCAATAACAAAAAGCATAATTAACTTGTCTAAAACTATTTGCTCTTTATCCGAAATAAATTTTTCCACAAAACTATAATATCATTTTTTTTTAATTAAATCAAATTTTTTTTAATAACTCTTTATATTGCTTTGAAAATTTTTATTAGTGTGATAAAATAAAAAAGAGGTGAAGTATGACTAAACATGAAATAGAAAATTTTCTTTTGGCTTGTGATGAACTTATAGAATGTAAATTTTTGGTGGCAGAGTACAAAATTACAAAACTTTTGCAAAGCATAGCTTCTTCAAGTGATATTTGTTCTTTGATAAGCGAATGTTTAGAATCATATAACAGAGATAGGGAATTTTCGCGTACTTACATTCAAGATGGACAGGGACAGTTTGTGTGTATTATGCCAACTGAAGAATATAAAATAGTAGCCCTTGTTTTTTGTACTCTAGCTGATATAGATAATAAAAAAATTGATTTTAATGATTTCATAAAAAGATTTTTTGGAAGAGAAGAAAATCCTTTTGCTAATTTTTTACAAACAATGATTGTCCCTTTTAGAAATCTGATTGCAGAGGCGTTTGGTTTTACAAAAAATGAAACAAAAGAAGACGCAAAAGGAGATTTTTCTAAAGGCGAAGAATCTGAGGAAGACAATGATGAAATCGGGCAAGAATATGAGAAAGAAGAAAATGCCGATAAATTTGAAGTGTCTACAAAAATTGCAGTACAAATACTGAGTGAATTGGAGGAAATAAGAGATTCGAGACAGGTAGAAGATGCGCATAATATTGCATCATCAATTATTAAAACTGCTTCACTTAAAGATGAGGTTATATTAAAAGCTTTGTCCGCTTCTTTAAAGTATGTAAGTAAATATGTAAAACCTATTAAATTTTTAGTAAAGGAACTTTCTGATATAGTTTTTGATTAAGTTTAAGTTATTAGATCTTCGATATCTTTTGGAAAGGGCACTGAAAAATGCAGTGTCTTTTTTATAAAGGGATGAAAAAAGGAAATTTCTTTGCAAATTAAAGCTGTGTGATCGATTAGTTTTGATTTGCTTCCATATATTTCATCGCCGATTAAAGGGTGCTTTATGTGTGATAGATGGACTCTGATTTGATGAGTTCTACCATGTAACAAATTTATTGACAATAAAGTATTGTTGTTTTTTAGTGTTTTTATAGGAGTTATCATAGTGGTTGCGCTTTGTCCGTCAGGGGAAACGACTCTTTTTTGACAGTTTATGCCATTTTGATTTATTGTTAATATTGGTAAATTTATTGTGATCGGAGATTTAATTTCTCCTTCGCAAATAGCGTAATATGTCTTTTGAAAATCTTTTAATTCTTTAGCTGCGATGCTATCTTTGGCAATTAAAATTAAACCGCAAGTATCTTTGTCTAGTCTGTTTATTATACGCAATGTAAAATCTTTATTTTCTTTTTGAAGGTAGTGACAAATTGCACCTGCAAGGTTGTTTGAGTAATGCGATCTATTTGGCATGCAAGAAAGTCCGCTTGGTTTGCATACTAGTAAGTAGTATGCGTCTTCATATACAATATCTAGCGGTATTATGCAATGCATAATAGTTGTTTTGGGATTTGGATTGGAGCACAACCATAATTGCGCTCCTTTTTCTACATGAGTCGTAGTATGTGCAATTTTGTCGTTTAATAAAATATATCCTTCTTTTTTTCGAAGATTTGTTATAAAATTTTCTGAAAAATTGTTCTCTTTTAAAAATACATAAACACTGGGATAATCTTTGTCTGCTATAAATTTATAATACGTTATCCCTTTGATCTTTGTTGTTTCCATGTTTTTATTATAAATAATTTTCTTTGGCTATGCAAATGTTTTAAAATTTAGTTGACAATTTTCTTTTATATTTATATAATACAACTGAAAAACGATGATGAAAGAGTAGTAATTTGAATATGTTTTTTTTCAGAGAGCTTGCCATATTGCTGAAAGGTGAGCAAAATCTATCAAATGAATTCGCTTTCTAGTTGCAGAGGTGAAAGCTGTTGCTGTGTAGTTTCTGTCGCTATGCCACGCGTAAGTGGGCTAATGAGTGCAAATTATTGCAAAAGTTAGGTGGTACCACGAAGATTTCTCTTTCGTCCTAATATGGAAGAAAGAGATTTTTATTTAAAGGAGATTTTATGGAAGAAGAACTTAAAAAAATTCAACAAGAAGCTGTAGAAAAGTTTCAAAATGTGTTAGATAAGAAAATGCTTGCAGATCTTAAAGTTTATTTTTTAGGCAAATCTGGTAGACTAACTGCTGTTCTTAAAGGAATGAGAGATGTGCCTAACCAAGATAAACCAAGGCTGGGAGCTATGGTTAATGAGGTTAGGGCTTTGGTAGAAAAAATGGTTTTTGATGCTGAAGAAAAGTTTGCTCAAAAGGAATTAGAAGAAAAACTTCAAAACGAAAAAGTTGATATTTCTTTGCCTTCAAAAGGAGTGAAAAAAGGAGCACTTCATCCTGTTACTAGCATGACGGATAGACTTGTTGATATTTGTGTAAACTTGGGTTTTACAGTAGTCGATGGCCCAGAAATTGAAAGTGATTATTACAATTTTGAGGCAGTTAATACTCCAAAGAGTCACCCAGCAAGAGATATGCAAGATTCTTTCTATTTTTCTGAGAATATTTTGCTCAGAACTCAAACAACTGCAGTGCAAGCTAGAGCTATGGAACAAATTAAACCGCCTTTTAAAATTGTTGTTCCTGGTAAGACTTATAGAAATGATAGTGATGCTACGCATTCGCCTATGTTTAACCAACTTGAAGGGTTGGTTGTTGACGAAAATGTTTCAATGGCTGATCTTAAAAATATGTTGTCAATCATGATGAAAAGGCTTTTCGGAGAGGATACTATGATAAGATTTAGACCTTCTTATTTCCCTTTTACAGAGCCAAGCATCGAAGTTGATGTAAGTTGTCCGCAATGTCATGGAAAAGGTTGCAAATTATGCAAAAATACTGGATATTTGGAGCTTTTAGGGGCAGGAGTTGTTAACCCTAAAGTGCTTGATTATAACGGCATAGATAGCAAAAAGTATAAAGGTTTTGCTTTTGGTATTGGTATCGACCGTGCTTCTATGTTGTTTACTAACAACACAGATATGAGATCGCTTTTCAAAAACGATGTGAGATTTTTAAAGCAGTCTAGGTAAAATTTATGGCTTAAAATTATGTGGCTATTTTAAAGTTTTGTTTTTACAGTAATTTATGTGTGCAACTATATTTAATGCTAAATAAAAATAAAAGGTGGAAATAATATGAAAGTTACTTATAATTGGCTAAAAGAATATGTTAACATTGCTCTTTCGCCAAAAGAGCTTGCTCAAAAACTTACCAAATCTGGTTTTGAAGTCGAAGAAATTGTTTTTCAAGATGAATTCCTTCACGATGTGGTAGTAGGAAAAATTTTAAAAATAGAAAAACACCCTCAAGCTGACAGGCTTGTTGTTTGCCAAGTAGATATCGGTCAATCGACTACACAAATTATAACTGCCGCAACAAACGTCTTTGAAGGTGCTGTTGTTCCGGTGAGTTTGCCGGGAGCTAATTTAGTCAATGGTATAAAAATTCAACCTACAAAAATGCGTGGAGTTGAATCTAATGGTATGTTTTGCTCTGGGCAAGAACTTGGTATAGACGAAAATTATTTTGAAGGTGCGGGTGTAGACGGTATATTGATTTTGCCAAATGATATGAAAATTGGTTTGCCTATTTCTAAAGCCCTTATGCTTGACGATGTTATGCTTGATATTTATGTTACTCCAAACAGGCCGGACTGTTTGTCAGTGATTGGCCTGGCTCGTGAAGTGGCAGCTATTTTGGGCGAACAAGTTAAAAAAGTGAATTTGAATTATCCTATAGATATATATTCAAAGGACACTATTCATGATTATATTTCGCTCAACAATTTGACGGATAATTGCCCTAGATATTGTATGGGAGCGGTTACTAATGTTAAAATAGAGCGTTCGCCTTTGTGGATGAGGGCTAGATTAAATGCTGTTGGAATTAAGCCAATAAACACTATTGTGGATATAACAAACTATGTGCTTGTTGAGATGGGGCAACCTCTTCATGCTTTTGACCAATCTTTAATAGAAGGTAAAGAAATAAATGTAAGACAAGCTTTGAACGGAGAAAAAATTGAAGTTTTAAATGGCTTTTCGTATGAACTTAATGAAAATGATATTGTTATTGCTGATAAAGACAAGCCAATGGTTATTGCGGGAATTATAGGGGGAACAAACTCTTGTATAAATTCTCAAACAAAAACCGTGGCTATTGAATCTGCTGTTTTTGATTTAAAAAGCATAAGAACTACATCAAGAAAATTCGGAATTAGAACAGATTCTTCGGCAAGAAATGAAAAGGGAATCAATTTGGCAAATGCGGAAATCGGCTTATCAAGGGCGCTATGTCTTGTTTCTAAATTAGATTGTGGAAAAATTGTAAGGGGGATTATAGATAAATCTAAAGGGCAAAACCCTTCTAGAAAAATTGTTGGCTCTGTTATGGAAATCAACAAAATTCTTGGCGTTTTTATACCAGAAAAAGTGATGTCTTCCTTGCTTTTAAGTCTTGGGATTGAAAATAAAATTATAGGTGATAAAATTGAGTGTATTATACCGCCTTATAGAGAAGACATTGAAAATAATAATGACCTTGCAGAAGAAATTATAAGGCTTTATGGTTATGATGTCTATGAAAAATCTGAAGGAAAATTGTTTGAAAATTCAGCTGTGACCGAAAGTGTGGTTAATGTTAGATACAACCTTGAAAGAACTTACCGCAATATGCTTGTTGATTATGGTTTCTTTGAAATTATGACCTTTACTTTTGGCGGTAATGATTTTGTAAAAAAATTGCTTCTAACTGACGAAAGATCTTGCCCAATAAAAATTTCTAATCCTCTTGGCGAAAATTTTGCTTATATGAGAACAACTATGCTAAGTTCGCTTTTGCAAACAGCAACATACAACTTGTCTGTTGGCAATAAAGAGATGAGGTTGTTTGAATGTGGTAAAGTTTATCTTTCTGATGAACAACCGCTAGTAAATCTGCCAAACGAAATAAACATGACTGCAATGTTTGTGTCGGAAGATGGATTTGACTTTTTCATGCTCAAAAATATTATTGAAAATTTGCTGTCTGCAAAAGGTGAAATTACTATTTCTCGATCAAATGAACCATATTTGCACCCTGGAATTTCTGCTGATGTTTATGTTGGGGAGCAAAAAGTAGGGCATTTTGGAAAACTTCATCCTAGTGTTATAAAAAATTATGAACTTCCTTCAAATTCTTATTATGCAGAGTTAAACTCTTCAGTATTAACGCAAATAAAAGATAAGAAACTTGAGCTTAAACAAGTTTCAAAATATCCAAATGTTGCAAGGGATTTAGCTGTAGTAGTTGACGAAAATGTAGAAGCGGGGCAAATGCTTGAATCAATCAAGTCTTCGTGTGGAAAACTATATTTTGACTCATCATTATTTGATGTTTATCGTAGTGAGGCGCTAGGAGAAAATAAAAAGAGTTTGGCTTTCAATATTGTTTTATCTGATGAAAATAAAACCTTGACTGATGATGATATTGGTAAGGTTATGAAGAAAGTTTTAAAAGCTCTTGAATATAAATTTGGAGCAGTTTTAAGATGATTTATTTAGATAATGCGGCAACAACAAAAATGTTTGAAGGGGCTGCAAGTGAATATAAAAAATTTGCTTGCGAGCTTTTTTATAATCCAAGCTCTTTTTATAGGGAAGGACGCAAAGTAAAGGAATGTTTGGAAAGTGCACGAAAAAGTTTATTGTCTAAATTGGGGGCAACTCAAGGCGACATAATTTTTACAAGCGGTGCAACTGAAAGTAATAATCTTGCAATTTTAGGCTCTAGGCGTAATGGAAGCTGGGAATATATATTCTCTATGGGAGAGCACCCGAGCGTTTATAATGTCGCAAAAGAACTTGAAAGGCAGGGAGCGATTGTCCATTATGTGCCTTTGCTAGCAAATGGAAAAGTTGATATAGATAAAATAGAAAACTTATTGAATGAAAAAACGCGTTTAGTTTGTGTCATGCATGTTAGTAATGAAACGGGAGCTGTTAATGATATAGCCACCATAAGCAAAATTGTTAAATCGAAGTCAAATGCTTTGTTGCATGTAGATGGAGTGCAGGCTTTTAACAAAATCAAGTTTTCGATAAGTGATTTAGGTGCGGATACTTATACAATCTCAGCGCATAAATTCCATGGGCCTAAAGGTGTGGGGGCTTTGTATGTTAAAAATAAAAATGGTTTAAAAAACATTGTGTTTGGTGGCGGACAAGAAGGAAATTTGCGTTCTGGCACTGAAAATGTCGCTGGTATTATGGCAATGAAATGGGCAAACGAACAGATTGATATTGAAAAAAATTATAAAAATACTCTTCAATTAAAAAACACAATGGTTGATTTGCTATCTAAAGACAAAAATATAAAAATAATAGAAACTGATTCTCCTTATATTATGTCTGTTTCTTTTAAGGGGGTAAAGGGAGAAACTTTGGCTAGAGCTTTGCAAGATGAAGGCGTTCTTGTAAGTACAGGTAGTGCGTGTTCTACTAAAAAAATGGGGAATAGAATTTTAGAAAGTATGGGGATAAAGCAAGACGAGGTTTTGTCTAGTATTCGAATTTCATTTAACGCTTATATGGATAGAAAGGAAATAGTTGAAGCAGGAGATAAAATTTTAAAAACAGCGTCAAAAATTGCAAATCTTGAAATTTAAAAGGGGAATATTATGAGGGCGATATTGTTAAGGTTTGGAGAATTGTATCTAAAGGGGGATAATAGGAATATTTTTGAGTCTATTCTTATTTCTAATGTAAAAGATAAGCTAAAAGATTATGATTTTAAATTTGAAAAGACATTTGGTAGATATATTATAAGCAATTACGACATTTCTAAAGAAGAAGAGCTTGTGGAGAAAATAAAAACTGTTTTTGGTTTGCATAGCATTTCTTTAGCCCAAGAAGTAGAAGCGACTGTAGATAAGATAATAGATTTTGTATCTTCAATTAAATTAAAATCCCAATCTTTTAAAATCGAAGTTAAACGCGCTGACAAATCATTTCCTATTGGTTCTATGGATTTCGCAAAAAAACTTGGAGAAATAGTTTTAGAAAACAATCCCGAAGTAAAAGTTGATCTTTATAATCCAAAGACGACTATTTCTGTTGATATACGATTAAATAAAAAAGCATATATCTTTGACGAGATTATAAAATGCCAAGGCGGATTGCCTTTGGGAAGTGCGGGCAAAGGTTTGTTGCTATTATCGGGAGGAATTGATAGCCCTGTTGCTGGTTACCTTATTGCCAAAAGGGGCTTAAAAATAGAAGCCTTGCATTTTCATAGTTATCCATATACATCTGACGAGGCAAGGGAAAAAGTTGTAACGCTAGCACAAAAATTGTGTGATTATGTTGATGAAATCAAATTGCATGTTATATCTTTTACTAAAGTTCAAGAAGCAATTCATGTTCATTGTAGAAGCGAGTATATGATCACCATTATGAGAAGAATTATGATGAGAATTGCCCAAAAAATATGCGAGCAAAATGATTTAGGTGCCATTATAACAGGTGAAAGTTTAGGACAAGTGGCCTCGCAAACTATGCAAAGTATGACTGTTATTGGCGGAGTAGTTCAAAATTATCCAATCTTTAGACCTTGCATCGCCATGGACAAAGAAGATATAATTGATGTGGCAAATCAAATTGGAACATATCAAACTTCTATTTTGCCTTATGAAGATTGCTGTACCGTGTTTTTACCCAAAAATCCGGTGATTAAACCTACAATAGAGAAGTGTGAAAAAGAAGAAAGTTTTTTGAATATTGATTCTTTGGTAAATGAAGCATTGCAAACTGAAGAAATTGTGTATTTAAAAAACTGATAGTGCATCTTTTGCTTGTAAAGTACGCTTGATTTAAGCGTGCTTTTTTTGTTTTTCAAATAGTTAATCATATCCTATTTATGTATTGTGGGGGGGCAATAAAATTAGAGTTTGTTATGTCGAGATTTATATCGTATAATCAATTTTGTTATGTAAGATTTTTAAAAGCAGGGGAAGGTTTCGTTTAAAGTTTGCGTGCGGTGTATTTTACAACAAAATGTATAAAGGTTTATATTTATAAATTTGCGTTTTATAAATTTTCAAAAAGCTTTATTTATATAAAAAATGCATGAATATTTATGCAAAAATCGCTTGCATAATTATAAAAAATGATGTATAATAATCAAAAATGCATGAATAATCATAAATTTATAATTATGCATAACGGCTACATTGCCCTAAAATAAAGGGATTTAGCGATTAGGAGAAGTTTATGGCAAGAAGCGCACGACAATCTAAAATATTGGAGCTTATTTCTACAAAAGAGATCGAAACTCAAGATGAACTAGCTAGAGAACTTAGAAACGCAAATTTTGAAATTACACAAGCAACCATTTCTAGAGATATCAAAGAGCTAGGGCTTACAAAAGTTTTATCTCCAAGCGGAAAGTATAAATATTGTTTTGTTGGTTCTGATGAACAGGTTATTTCAAATAAATACATAACTATTTTCAAAGAAGCTGTAATTTCTGTTAAATCTGCAATGAACCTTGCTGTTATAAAAACTATGAAGGGTATGGCAAGTAGCATTTGTGGTTTTGTTGATAAATTAAATTTAAACGAACTTATGGGGGCTTGTTGTGGAGAAGATACTGTTATGCTTATTTTCCCTACAACTATCTTGTCGGGCGAAGCTGTTGTTACATTAAACAATATGCTTAATTAAAAGAGGATAAAATGCTACAAACTTTAAAAATTGAAAATTTCGCATTGATAAAAAATTTGACTGTAGAATTTAAGGAAGGCTTGAATGTGTTGCTAGGTGAAACAGGTGCTGGTAAAAGCCTTATTTTTAATGGTTTACTTTTTGCTTTAGGTGAAAAAGCTGACAAAAATTTTGTCAGAATGGGCGAAAACCTTATGCGAGTTGATGCGTTGTTTGTCGATATAAACAATGAAGCAAAAAATTTTTTAAAAGACTCTGGCTATGAATATGAAGGAGAGCTTTTGTTGTCTAGAACTTTAACTTCTGAAGGCAAATCAACTGCAAGAATAAATGGCATGATGGCAACATCTAGCATTTTAAAGGAATTGTCGAAGTTTTTGGTTGATAGTTTTGCTCAACATGAAAATGTTGAACTTTTAAATTATAAAAATCATATTGTATTGCTTGATAAATTTGCGGAGAAAGACGAGCAAGAGGTTAAAAACAATTTGGCTATACTTTTTGACCAAGTAAAAGAAATAGATAGACAAATATCTGCACTTGGTGGCGATGAAAATGATAGAGAGAGAACTATTTCCTTGTTAAAATATCAATACGATGAAATAAACGAGGCTGCTTTGCGTGACGGTGAAGACGAAGAAATTAAGGAAAGACTTAAGGTTTTAAACAACTCTGAAAAAATATACGAAGTTGTTTCATTATGTGAAAATCTTTTATGTGACAACTCAATAAGCGTGATAAGCCAACTTCAAGAGGCGTCTTCTCAATTAAATTCTCTAAGTTCCATAAACGAAATATTAGATCTAAAAAATAGGTTGGATAGTGCAAGGTATGAAATTGAAGATATTGAGTCAACGCTAGTGGATATAAAAGGTAATACTTTATACGACGAAAACGAGCTTGAATCTCTTGAAAAACGCTATGATTTAATAAAAACACTTTGTAGAAAATATGGTGGTTCAATAACTGCAGTTTTAGAATTTGCTTCGAAAACTAAAGAAAAAATTGCTCTCTTAGAAGATGGTGAGTTTATGTTGAATAAATTGTCAAAGCAGAGAGAAATTTTATACAATCAAATGAAAGAGCAAGCGGCACAGCTTAGCAAAATAAGAAAAAAAGCAAGTAAATTTATTGAGATAAAAGTTGCGGAGCAGTTAAAAGACCTTGGAATGAAATCAGCTCGTTTTGAGGTAGAAATACTTCCTTTGCCGGAGATTTCTTTAAATGGAAATGATGATGTGAGATTTAATTTTTCTGCAAATGCTGGACAAGAAGTAAAATCATTTGCAAAAACTGTTTCAGGAGGAGAATTAAGTAGATTTATGCTTGCCGTTAAAAATATTATGGCTGAAGGCAGGGCTAGCACATTGCTATTTGATGAAATTGACTCTGGAATTAGTGGACAAGTAGGAAAAATTGTCGGTCAAAAATTAAAAAATATTTCTAAAAGTTCACAGGTTATTTGTATTACTCATTTGCCTCAAGTCGCATCTTTTGGAAATAACTTTATAAATGTCTTTAAAAATGAAGAAAATGGCGAAACTTTCTCCCATATAAAAATTTTGTCTGGACAAGAGGTTGTGGAAGCGATCGCGAAGATGATAAGTGGGGCAGATATAACTCAAACAGCCTTAACGCATGCAAAGGAAATACTTATAGAGTCGCAAAGTTATTAAATATTAAATAAAAAGTAGGCAACGGGTGTTGCTTATTTTTTGATGTATCAACAAAAAGCCGATTTAATGTTGCCATAACATTTGACTTAATCAACTAAATATTGTAAAATTTATTCATGGTAGTTTTAGGAATAGACCCGGGATATGCGATTATAGGTTATGGGGTGATTGATACAAATAAGTCCAATTTGCTTGTAGATTATGGTGCAATAGTTACGCCAAAGGAAGATAGCATGCCAGTGAGGCTTGAAAACATTGATAAAAGTTTAAAATATCTTTTTGACAAATTTAAGCCTGATGTTGTTGCGATTGAAGAGCTGTTTTATTTTAAAAATCAAAAGACTGTGATTCAAGTTGCTCAAGCTCGTGGCGTTATATTGCTCGCTTGTCAAAAATATTGTGGAAACATCTATGAATATACCCCGCTTCAAATTAAGCAAGCATTGACTGGTCAAGGAAGAGCGGAAAAGGCTCAAGTGCAGTTTATGGTTAAGGCTATTTTAGGACTGGAATCTATTCCTAAACCTGATGACGCGGCTGATGCGCTTGCGGTAGCAATATGCCATAGCCAATCTAGTCCGATGTTAAACAATAATCGAATTTAGGAGTAATTATGATATCCTTTTTAATAGGTATAATTGAAGAAAAAAATGAAAACGAACTTATTTTAAATGTTAATAACGTTGGCTATGATATTTGTGTTTCAAATAGCACATTATCTGCATTGCCTTTGACGGGAGAAACTGTTAAAATATTTACATACATGGCGGTTCGCGAAGATGGTATTTTTCTTTATGGTTTTTTAACTAAAGAGGAAAGAGATTTGTTTTTCAAATTGATTTCTGTTAGTGGCGTAGGGCCCAAAATGGCTATAACAATTCTTTCTGGTCTTAGCTTGTCTGATTTATCTATAGCAATCATTAAACAGGATTATAAATTGTTGTCGCAAATAAAGGGACTGGGCAAAAAGATTGCCGAAAGAATTTGCTTGGAACTAAAAGATAAATTGTCTAATGTGCAAACGATTTCACAAAGTGTATATGATGTTGATTATAATGAAGACGCTGTTCAAATGGCTACCGATACATTGATAAGCCTCGGCGTAAACAAAAACGAAGCTTATATGCTTGCTAGAGCGAATGCTCAAAATAATGCGACTGCTGAAGAAATTATTTCTAAGGCTTTAAGGGGGTATAAAGGTTGAACGAAGAAGAAAGGTTTGTGCAAAGCACAAAAAATATGACTGACGCCGAGATAGAAAATTCGTTGAGACCAAATTCTTTAGATGATTATATTGGTCAGGCTAAAGTAAAGGAATCTTTAAAAGTTTATATTCAGGCGGCAAAATCACGAAAAGAAAGTCTGGATCATGTTTTGCTATATGGACCTCCGGGGCTTGGCAAAACCACACTATCTCACATTATAGCAAATGAACTTGGTTCACAATTCAAAGTTACTTCAGGGCCAGCTATAGAGCATGCTGCGGATCTTGCGGCTATTTTGACAAATTTAAATCAAAATGATGTTCTTTTTATAGATGAGATTCATCGTTTAAACAAAACGGTGGAAGAAATTTTGTATCCAGCTATGGAAGATTTTGCTTTAGATTTTATTGTTGGAAAGGGTCCATCTGCTAGAAATATGAGGCTTAAAATAAAACCTTTTACTTTAATTGGTGCAACCACCAGAGCGGGAATGCTTACAAACCCTCTCCGTGATAGATTTGGGGTTATATGTAGACTAGAATTGTACTCCACGGAAGAACTGACAATAATTATAAAAAGGTCCGCCAAGATTTTGGGAGTTAAAATCGATGAAGATGCGGCTATAGAAATAGCAAAACGCTCTCGTGGAACCCCTCGAATCGCTAATAGACTGCTAAAAAGAGTCCGTGATTATGCTCAGGTTGTTGGCGAAGGGCATGTTAGCAAAGAAATAGCCAATAAAACTTTGCAAGTTATGGAAATTGATGATTTGGGGCTAGACACTATCGATAGAAAAATTTTAACAACAATGATAACCAAGTTTGGCGGTGGGCCGGTAGGGCTTGATACTTTGGCTGCTACGATAAGTGAAGATGCCACAACAATCGAAGATGTTTATGAACCATATCTATTGCAACTAGGATTTATTTCAAGGACCCCAAGGGGTAGAGTGGTTATGGAAAGTGCATATAAACACTTTGGATTGACTCAAAACAAATAGGATGAAAAAATGTCAAATATCGAAAATAAAGATTTATTTAAAAAATCTAGTTATTACTATGGTTTGCCAGAAGAATTGATTGCCCAGACACCAATAGAACCGCGTGATAGTTCGGCACTACTTGTTTTTTGCCGTGCTAATAAAAAAATTGAGCATAAGCATTTCTATGATATTATAGATTACTTAAGAAAGGGCGATGTTTTAGTTGTAAATAATACTAGAGTTTTGCCTGCAAGGCTTTTTGGCTACAAAGACACTGGGGCAAAAATAGAAGTACTGTTGCAAAAACGAATAGATTTGAAAACTTGGGAAGTTATTGCAAGGCCGTTTAAAAGGTTGAAAGTTGGTACAATTCTTCATTTTAGTGAAAATCTAAGTTGTGAAATAGTTGAAAAATTTGAATATGGAAGTTGTAAGATTAAATTTGAATTTGATGGAGTTTTTGAACATAGATTAAGTGAAGTTGGGCAAGTTCCGCTTCCTCCATATATTCACAAAAAACTTGCTGATAAAGAAAGGTATCAAACGGTTTATGCAAAAATTGAAGGCTCTTCTGCTGCACCTACTGCAGGTCTTCATTTTACACAAGCTCTTATTTCTAAACTGAAAGAAAAAGGAGTGCAAATTGTAGAGGTTTTATTGCATGTAGGATTAGGAACATTTAGGCCGGTAAAAGAAGAAGATATTCTAAATCACAAAATGCATAGCGAACATATTGAGATGACTGAAGAAAATGCAGAAATTATAAATAAAGCAAAAAAAGAGGGTAGAAGAATTATTGCGGTCGGAACAACAAGTGTAAGAGTTCTGGAAAGTTGCGCAGACGAAAATGGGAAAATAGTTGCACAAAAAAAAGAAACAGATATTTTTATTTATCCATCTTATAAATTTAAAGTGGTAGATGCTTTAATAACAAATTTTCATTTGCCAGAAAGCACTTTGATTATGTTGGTCTCTGCTTTTGCTGGATATGACGAAACTATGCAAATTTATAAAACGGCAGTTGAGAAAAAATATAGATTTTTTTCTTTTGGAGACGCGATGTTTATTTATTAAAACGCATAATACTATATATTGTAGTTATGCATGAATAATAGTCGCAAAATAAGGAGGCTTATGGAAAATTTTAAATTTGAAGTTATAAAGGAATGTCCTAAAACCGGCGCTAGAGCTGGAATTTTTCACACACCTCATGGAGATATAGAAACACCTATTTTTATGCCAGTTGGTACACAAGCTACAGTAAAAGGTTTAACGGTTGAAAATTTAAAAGACTTAAAAGCCCAAATTATCCTTGCAAACACATATCATTTATATTTAAGGCCGGGACATGAAATCGTAAAAAAAGCGGGTGGACTTCATAAATTTATGAATTGGGACAAACCAATTTTAACTGATAGCGGTGGCTTTCAAGTTTTTTCATTGTCAAAACTACGAAAAGTGAGCGATGAAGGGGTTGAATTCAGATCGCATATTAACGGTGAAAAGCATTTTATAACTCCTGAAAAAGATATGGAAATTCAAAAAGCTTTAGGAGCAGATATTATTATGGCTCTTGATCAATGTACAGAGGCCGGTGCGTCTTATCAAGAAGCTCTTGAGGCAAAAAGGTTAACTAAACTTTGGCTTGAAAGATGTTTCAAGGCACATCAAAATGAAAATCAAATGCTTTTTCCTATTGTTCAAGGAAACATTTATAAAGATTTAAGAGAAGAGTGTATTAAAGATTGTTTGCCTTATGCTAAATGCGGAATTGCTATCGGCGGATTGTCAGTTGGTGAAGAAAAATCTGTTATGTATGATATTTTAAGCCATATTCAACCACTATTGCCAAAAAATATGCCGAGATATTTAATGGGAGTTGGTTCTCCCGATTGTCTAGTAGAAGGATTTGCTCGCGGAATAGATATGATGGATTGCGTTTTGCCTACAAGAATTGCTAGAAATGGTACTGCATTTACGAGAAAAGGCAAATTGGTTGTTAAAAATTCTATATACAAAGAAGATTTCTCTCCTATTGATAGTTCATGCGACTGCTACACCTGCAAACATTACACCAAAGCCTATATAAGACATTTGATTAACGCTGGTGAAATGCTTGGCGCGCAACTGTTGTCGATTCATAATCTTCATATGCTCATAAATCTTGCCCATGAATGCAGAGAAGCTATATTAGCAGATTACTTTCCTGAATTTAAAGAAGAATTTTCCGCAAATTATGACCTATCAAAATCTCGATTTTGATATAAAATATAAATAATAATTTTAAAAAACTTTGCGTCAAGAAACTTGCAAAGTTTTTTTTATTTCTTTTCCTATTTGTTTGACTTGTGTAAAAATTGTAGTTATAATTAAATTAGGTATATTGAAAAATTAAAGTTGTCATCAACTTTTGAATATTAAAAATTAAACATTTTTTAGACATTGAAATTAAAAGAGATGTCAACATTATTTTAGAAGTTACCAAATTTTTAAAAGGGGAATATTTAAATTATGATCAACAGTGTTAGTATGTTATGTGACGCTGTTGCAACCGCTGGTATTGTTGCTGGTTTAGTCGCCCTTATTTTAGGCGTTGTTATCGGCATTTTTGTATACAAATTTGTTATTGACAAAAAAATAAATAAAAACAAATCAAATGCAGTTAAAATTATTGAAGATGCCTATGCGGAAGCAAAAAGTGTTAAAAAAGAATCAATTTTAGAAGCAAAAGAAGAAGCTCAAAAAATTCGTGATGAGGCAAATAATGAAGCAAAAGAAAGACGGGTAGAGCTTCAAAAACAAGAAGAGAGACTAGATCAAAGAGAAGAATACATCACAAAAAAAGAACAACTTATAGACACAAAATCCGAACAACTTGAAAATGATAAACAAAAATTGGAAAATGAAAAAAATAAATTAACTGAAAAATTAAATGAGCAGGAAGAGATTAAAAATCAAATGCTCGAAAAATTGGAAAAAATCTCTGGGTTGACAAAAAATGAAGCCAAAGATATCTTAATCGAAAGCATAACTGATGAAGCGAAAAAAGATGCCGGTATTTTAGTGAAGAAAATTGAAGATGAAGCTAAAGAAAATGCTGAGAAAAAAGCAAAAGAAATAGTAGTTGGAGCAATTCAAAGATGCGCAACTGATCTTTCTAGCGAAATGACGGTAACTTCTGTTGCTTTACCTAATGATGAAATGAAAGGTAGAATTATAGGCAGAGAGGGGAGAAATATTCGCTCAATAGAAAGTGCTACAGGAGTTGAACTTATAGTTGATGATACTCCGGAAAGTATCACTATTTCTAGTTTTGATCCATTTAGAAGAGAAATTGCTCGCCTTTCGCTTGAAAAACTTATTGTAGATGGAAGAATTCATCCTGCTCGAATTGAAGAAATTGTTGAAAAATCAACAATCGAAGTTGAAAATGCTGTTAAAGAAGCTGGAGAAAATGCTTGCAACGAAGTCCAAATTTATAATCTTAATCCAGAGCTTGTAAAAGTTTTAGGTAGACTTAAATTCAGAACTAGTTACGGACAAAATTGTTTGAAACATAGTGTTGAGACCTCTATTATTGCAGGCCTTATTGCTACCGAAATCGGTGCAAATGTCCTTGTTGCAAAAAGAGGTGGATTATTGCATGATATTGGTAAAGCACTTGACCATGAAATAGAAGGCACTCATGTGTCTATTGGTGTTGACCTTGCTAAAAAATATAAAGAAAGCGAAGCTGTTATTCACTGTATAGAAGCTCATCATGGAAATGTGCCTTTCCATAGTATTGAAGCAATCATTGTTCAAGTAGCTGATGCGATTTCTAGTACGAGACCGGGAGCTAGGCGCGAAAGTTTTGAAAATTATATTAAACGTCTTGAGCAGTTGGAAGAAATTTGTAACAGCTTTAGAGGTGTGGAAAAATCTTATGCAATTCAAGCGGGCAGAGAAGTTAGAATAATGGTTAAACCAGAAGAAATAAGCGATAATGATGCAATGTTTATGGCAAAAGATATTGCAAAAAGAATTGAAAACCAAATGCAGTATCCAGGACAAATAAAAGTTAATGTTATTAGAGAATCTCGATTCTCCGATACAGCAAAATAATTTAAAATGATAAACCGAGAATAGGGTAAACTCTAAAAGTTACACAATTTTAAGATGTTCACTTTAAAATATTCTCGGTTTTTTTACATTTACTATTTTAAGTTACTTTTATTAGATTATTTTAATTTGCTTTAGTTTATATTAAATTTTACAAAAAATAAAATTTATATTTTAAAGTTTGTTTAGTTTATTGTTTATACAAAAAAAGAAGATTTACAAATACGCAAATCTTCTTCTTTTACGTGAAGCATATTTCCTTCACAATATTATGATATGTTTATTTTGCTTTTTTATACATACTTATTGACTTTCATTATTTTCCTGTCTTAATTGCAATACATTTGCGACGCTTTTTCGCATATCTTCATTGATTGCTGCGTAATGTTTCTTGGTTGTGTTAACATCTTTATGACCTAAAACGTCTGCTACAATGTAAATATCTTTTGTTTTTCTATAAAGGTTTGTACCAAATGTACTTCTTAATTTATGAGGACTTATTTTTTTTAATGGAGATGCTATTTGTGCAAATTTTTTTACTAAATTTTCTACCGCTCTTACTGAAATGCGTTTATTTTGAAGAGAAATAAACATTGCTTTTTCCTCTTGTGGAAGATTTAATGTTGCTCTTTTTTCAAGCCAAGTTTTTAAAGCCATTGCCACTTCATTTGAGAAATATAACACAGATTTATTTCCGCCTTTGCGTGTTGCAACAAAAGCATTTTCTTTAAAATCAAAATTGTCAACATCAAGTCCTACAAGTTCTGAAATTCTTATGCCTGTGCCTAAAAATAGGGTTACAATGGCGTTATCTCGCTCAAAGGTGTGTTTGTTGTAAGATTTTTGTTTTTGAGTAAATTCTGATGGGTTTTCGATGGCATTTAACATTTTAGAAACCTCGTCTTCTTCAAGTCTTATAATTTCTTTATTGTGAAGTTTTGGTGTTTCTATTTTGCTTGCCACATTCGATTGTAAAAGGTCGTGATTAAAAAGATATTTGAAAAAACTTCGTAAAGAAGCGAGTTTTCTAGCTTTTCCGCGTTCTTTATTTTGACTAATCTTATCATTTTCGCCACTATAATAACTTAAGTAGGATAAAAACTGCTCAATATCACGCGATTTTAAGCTATCTAACTCGCTGAGTAATATGTCATGCTTGTCTTTTTTAAATTTATATTTGGAAAGATAATCAAAAAAGACATTTAAATCCATTGCATAGTTATATCTTGTCAAAGAAGATGTGTTATTTTCAATCCCTATAAAATAATCTAAGCAATAAGCGGGGAGTGATTGCAAATAGTTGCTCATCTTCATTCGATTTTTTAAATCTCTTTTTTGATAATAAGTTAATTTATCCATAATTTTTATTATAACAAATTTAAAACAAATTTGCAAATCATTTTTTAATCTATGCGTAAAATCTCATATTACTTTATTTTGTAGTTAATTTTGCATAATAATTACTAGATATGTATTTTTTGTTTTTATTAAACCACTTTTTGAGTATAAATTTTATTTTTTAGTCTTTATTGATTGACTAATTTTGAAAAAAAAGGTATATTATTGTTAACAAAAAGTGAGGCGTAAAATGATAGATATAAATTTAATTAGAACTAATCCTGAGCTTGTCAAAAAAAATATTAGAAAAAAGTTTCAGGACCATAAACTAGAGTACGTAGATGAAGTAATAAAATTGGATAACCAGATTCGTAATTTGAAAAAAGAAGGTGATTCACTGCGTGCTGAAAGAAATGCTAAAAGTTCAAAAATAGGTTTGTGCATGCGAGAGAAAAAAGTCGAAGATGCAAATTTAATCAAAGCCGAAGTAGTTAAAATTAACGAAAGACTTGAAAAAATTGATAAAGAAGAAGAAGAACTGTCCTCTCAGTTAAAAAAATATATGATGTCGATTCCAAATATTATTGCTGACGATGTGCCTATTGGTAAAGATGACAGTGAAAATGTTCAAAGGCTTACTGTAGGCGAAGCAAAAAAGGCTGATTTTGAGATTCCATATCATGCAGACATACTTGAAAGTTTAAACGGGCTTGACCTAGACAGTGCTAGAAGAACGAGTGGAAATGGTTTTTATTACTTAACTGGAGATATCGCTAGGCTACATTCTGCGATTTTGTCATATGCAAGAGATTTTATGATAGACAAAGGTTTTACTTATTGTATCCCGCCATTTATGATTAGAAGTGATGTAGTTAATGGCGTGATGAGTTTCAAAGAAATGGAAAATATGATGTACAAAATCGAAGGAGAAGATTTATATCTTATTGGCACGAGCGAACACTCTATGATCGGTAGATTTAAAGATACAATACTAAAAGAAGAAGATTTGCCTTTAATGTTGACTTCATATTCGCCTTGTTTTAGAAAAGAAGTAGGTGCTCATGGAATTGAAGAAAGAGGAATTTATCGAGTTCATCAATTTGAAAAACAAGAAATGATTGTAATTTGCAAACCTGAAGATAGTATGTCATGGTATAAAAAAATGTGGCAGATTTCTTCTGAGTTTTTCAAAAGTTTAGACATTCCGCATGAAGTAATGGAATGTTGCAGTGGAGATTTGGCTGATTTAAAAGTCAAATCATGCGACTTAAATGCTTGGAGTCCTAGACAAAATCGCTATTTTGGTGAACTTGGCTCTTGTTCAAATCTCTCAGACGCTCAAGCAAGAAGACTTGGAATAAGATATAAAACTGCTGATGGAATGAGATTTGCACATACTTTAAATAATACTGTTGTTGCACCTCCAAGAATGTTAATTGCTTTTTTAGAAAACAATTTAAATGCAGATGGCAGTGTTAATATTCCACAAGTATTAAGAAATTACATGGGTGGAAAAGATAAAATTTATCCTAAAAAGTAAAAGGTGAATATGGCAAATATTGTTGTCGATAAATCATTGATTGAAGGAATAGCTAAAGAAAACAATAAAGCTTATTTTGACAAAGTGAATGAAAAAATTTCTGTTATTCTTACAAATTCAATAGAATTATTGTCAAAGCAGATTCCTTATATTAGTACAAAAAATGTTGTGTTGCAACCTTGTAATGAAACATTATCTGGTGCTGTCACGGACAACAGTGTTTTTCATTTTTTGTTGGGAGTTGAAAATGCTCAGTTAGAGCTAAATACTGCAAAAATAAATACTTTTTGGAGAAATTTAAAAAAAAGATTAAAATATGCTTGGCAAAATCGTAGAAAAAAGAAAAAGAAAAAAATAGAGAAAGAAAAAAAGATAGATTTAGATATAAGTAAGTATAATTTATACAATTTATTAGATGATTTATTTGAATCTATAAGGCAATATCTTTCTGAAACTTCAATAATTTCTCAAGAAGATAATATAATTTATATTGTTGGTAAAGATGATTTTGGCTTAAATACAAAAATAAAAATAGAAATCTGTTTTTATTCGAATGAATGTTTTAAGTTTTTTATAAGCAAAAAGAAAGGTTATAAAAAATTAGATTTTTCATGTAGACTAAGATGTCTCCACGAAAAAATATGCGAAGCAGGACCGAATTTTGTCAAAATTTTAAAAATCTTTAATGTGTTATTTTATTATGCTAATCAAGAAATGCCAAATGCAATTTTTATGGAAAGCGTTCTATATAATGTGCCAGATGTGTTGTATGAAGAAAAAAATATATACAATACATTTATAAAGATTGTAAATTATTTAACACTAAAGCCTATAAATAATTTTAAATCTATTAACGATTTGAGTTTAAAATTATATGAAGATGAAATGCTAGGCTCTAGTCAACAAATTGGATTTTTAAAAATGTTAAGAATGATTGCAAATAAAAAATGATTGCAGATAAAATGTAGTCTGCAATTTTTTTAATATATTTAAAAAGAATTATAAAAAACAGTAATCATATTAAAACAAATATAAAACAAATATAAAAATTCAAATCTAATTTAAAAAGCTAAAATAATAAAGTTATAAAAAAATAACATAATAGCTCTATTCAATGGCTATTATGCATTGTTCTATGCGTAAAAGTTGTGTTTTACGCATAGATTATAAAAGTTGAAATTTTGTAACTTAATACCCCTTTTACATTTTTCGTATATATTTTGGCTATAAAATCAAATCAAAGAAGCATAACCTTTTACATTTTTCGTATTTATTTTTGACGCAAATCAAATTTAAAGAAGCAAAATTTTGGTTTTGAGACTAGTGATATTTTTTAAATTATTTTATATAAAAGCTAAAAACTAAAGATTACTTTTGTTATCCAATATTTAAATGTTAAAAATTTAATATCATTTTTTTCTATCCCCTGTTCAATTGTTAGATTGGTATATATTTACATAAATTTATAATTTAAGCAATCTTTTGCGTTAAGTAAAGAATTATTAAATTTCTGTTTTTAGTAAAAAATCAAAAAAAGTCAGTTCTTTTTTTATTGATTTATATTGTGGACAATATTTTCCGACAAGTTTCCAAAAATTAACGGAGTGGTTCATTTCTTTACTATGACATAGTTCATGAATTATTATGTATTCTATAAATTTTTTAGGCAAAACAATGCATTTAAAATTTATCATTATAACTTTTTTATTTGAATAACTCCCCCATAGCCTTTTTGAATTTGAAATCTTTATTAAGTTATAGTCTAAATTGATTTTTAGAGAAATTTCTTTTATCATTTTAGGTAAAATATTTACAGCATAATCCTTATAGTTTAATTTTCCATCTCGTTTTTCCCCTAATATATAAGAATAATTTTTAAAATCATATTTATTTTTAAATGCGACTTTTTGGTTAATTAAATTTAAATTTCTATTTATCCAACGGCTTTTACTTTTAACAAAATTTATTATTTTGCTTGTATTTAATTTAAGTGGAGCTCTAACTTCTATTTGACCATTGGGCAAAATAACAAGAGCTAATGTTTTTCTTTTGCTTTTTTTTATTATGATGTTGTAGTTTTTTTCTTTTATATCTTGCATGGGTTTCTCTCCTAAGTATTATATCATCGTTTTTGTTTTAATCAAAATATAAAACAAATAAATTTATAATTTTGTGTTTAATATTGCATACTAGCACAAAATATAGTTTAGATTATAATTTTTTTTGCATAATAGTCACAAAAAAAGGTTGACTTATTTGTTGCATTACTCTATAATTTGTCTATAGAGGTGTTTATGGAGATTTTTGCAAAAGGTCAACTTTCATACATGATATTAAATTGCCTTCTAGAACGCGATTTTTATGGCTTAGATTTTATTACTGAAATAAACAAAAAAAGTAATGGACGTATAAATCTAAAAAAACCTAGCGTATATTCAAGTCTTACAAGAATGGAAAAGCAAGGCTACCTCTCTTCTTATACAAAATCTAGCGATTTTGGACCAAATCGTCGCTATTATTCAATAACTGAAAAAGGAAGAAATTTTTATCAACAGTTGAAAACTGATTTTCAAAATAATGGCATTGATGTTTTTAGAGATTTTAAAGAAGAGTATGATAATTCACAAAACATTACAACAGAAAATAGCCAAATATCACTAGATCTGACACAAAATAATGACAATGAAAGTAATGATTTTTTTGATTTTTCATCTTTAAATTCTTACGAAAACAAAGATGAAGAGCAAAACTCAAATTTTGTTTCAAGTCAAGCTGACCAATCTAAATTTGTTAATCAGGTTCAAAATGTTGACTCTTCTGAAAATGAAAATTTTAAATTGCAAGAAAATCTTAATAATTCTAGCTCAGACAACAAAACCAATATTGCATCTTCAAATGAAAATCAAAACTTTTATGCAAATAATGATAAACAAGAAAATTTTGTGGAAGAAGTTGAAGTTGTAAAGGAAAACAGCGATAATACAAAAGACGATGGGGCTTTTTTAAATAGAGAACAGGTTGATAGTTACAACCAAAGATTATATGATATTTCTAAAGACATTAGAAAATATAAGAAACAAAGAAGTTTTGCGGAAGACCAAATAGCGATGACTGTTGAAACTCCCCTTCAAGAATCAGAAGAAAAAACGAAAGCTAATTTAGAGGCTTTTAAAGCTTCGTTAATGGAAAATAAAAGAAAATTTTCAAATGAAGATGAATTCGCAAAATATAGTGAAAGACAACAAAGATCGACAATAGATAATAAACATTTTCAGGTGGGTGGAAATACATATTTTAAAGAAAAACCAGTTGCAGAAGTTGTTGAAGATGATGGAAAATTTATTACCAATCGTATTAGTAATGAAGATTTAGTTAAACCTAAAAAAATACAACCTCCAAAATTAAAAATTTTACAAAGCGAAAAAAATGAAACGCTACCTCCTCCTAAAAGAGACGTAAAGATAGATCCTTCTCATAAAGAAATAATATCTCAACTATATTCAAGAACAAAAGACAACAAAAATGAAGGTTCTGTTAATGCTCTATATGATTATCAAGATTTAAAGGAATTTTATCAGGAACAAGAAATTTCTTTTAAAGAATATGAAAAAACCAATTTAGAAATTAACCATAACACCAACAAATTAGGATTTATACATAGCGTGATAACCTTTTTCTTGCTTGCGATTGTTTCAGCAGTGACTTTTATATCACTTTATTATTCCAATTTGCTAAATGAGCAATTTAATTTTATGTATATATTACTTCCTGCTTTACAGCTTATAATTGTTGGAATTAAATTCTATAATTACAAATACCATACAAGCTGGATACCAAAAAAAATGATTTCATTTTGGGAAATTTCTCTTTATACTATACTAATAATAGGTGCTGTAATTGGCCTTAACTTTATATTTGGATTGTCTGGAGCAAATTTTGGTTTGTATGCTACCTCTTTAATCTTGCCAATGGTTTTGATAATCGTAGAAATGCCAATTTCTTACTTAATATACAAACAGTTAATTATTAAATATTGGAAATAAACCTTAGTAATAAAAAAGTATCTTTATAACGAAGTGAACCCCAAAAAATAGACAACTTTAGGCGGTTCACTTTTTTAAAATTAAAATCAATTTTTCATTTCTTTTAACATCCAATCTGCATAAACACCATAACCTTTTGTCGGATCTTTCATAAAGACATGAGTAACCGCTCCTACGATTTTTCCATTTTGTAATATTGGTGAGCCACTCATTCCTTGAACTATCCCGCCTGTTAATTCAATCAATTTTTTGTCTGTTACTCTAAATATCATACTTTTGTCGTCTTCTGTTTTTTGATAATTTGCTTTGATTATCTCAATTTCATATTCTTGTCTTATTCCGCTTACACTTGATATTATAGATGCCTTTCCGGGCTTAACACTAAGTCTACCACCTATTTTTGCAGACAAATTCGAATCAATCATGTCAGTTGTGGTATCGTATTTTCCTATAATTCCATATTTAGTATTTTTTAATATTGACCCATTTCTTTCACTTTGTACAAATAGACATTTAAGTTGCCCGGGGTTGTTTGTTTTGCCTTTTTCAATCCCCAATAAAGAACAATCATAAACATTTCCCCCACTTATTGGAATGATGTTGCTTCCACTTGAATCTGTAACCGGATGGCCTAATGCAGCAAATTGATTTTGTGAATTTACAAAAGTCAAAGTGCCTATACCAGAAATGTCATCTTTTACCCAGACGCCTAATTTACACTTCTCATTTAAATTTTTTATGTATGGTAATTCAATATTTTTAAATTTATTATTTCTCAAAATTTCCAAATTTACAACTGATGAGTTTGTGTTGTTTAAACATTCTTCTATATCTTGAACTGCATTTATTTGTTTATTATTTATTTTTGTTATGATGTCCCCATTTTTCAAGATTTTATGAGATGAAATATTATTGTTTTGAGTGTCAACAAATGTATTGCTCACTACAATTGCGCCTTGAGTTGTAACATTTAGACCAATCGGAACTCCTCCAATAAAAACTTCTTCTTCTGGCAAAATCTCGACTTTAACCTTTTTTATAGGAATTAACCCAAAAAGTTTAAATACAACAGTTCCGCTTTTATCTTCTTTTTCACCTGTTTCAAGATTGTTTTTAACAAAATCAGCGGAATAAAATTGACCAAGAGTTTTATCTTTATTTAAGTTTTCTATTTCTTCAAGATTGGTATAAAAATCATCAGGAAGATTTAACAAAAAAGATGATGAAAAATTTGAAAATAAAGATGTTATCAAAAAAACAAGTAAAAAAATGTATATCATAAAGAAATTACTCTTTTTCTTTCTCAGTCGCATTCAAAGCCTCCAACAAAAAATAGACTAACTAAAAGTTAGTCTATTTAATTGGCAAATAATTATACATTGACTAAATTTCATTTTGTGAGTTTGTTGGATAAATAAGCTCAGTCAAAACATTTGGCATTTTTTCAGCCAGCGACAAGTATTCAACAAAGTCCATTTCTTTAAATAAATTATTCAAAAATCTCTTTAAAGACTCGACAAACTTGTAGCAATAAGAAATCAATTCATTGTTAAAATAGCATACTTCAGATAATGTAAACTGATTTTCTTTGCTGTTTATGTCTAAAGGGCTTAATTCATTTGCATATAACATGTTTTTTGCTTTTTGAGCTAAATCTAAAAATTCGCTTTTATTGTTAACAAAGCTATTTATAAGATATTTAAGATTTTTATCTTTAAAATATACATTAAATGCAGTGTACAACCAAAGAGCCCTAACTTTTGCTTTATTTACATGATTGGGAGTACAACTGTTTTTATATTCCTCCATTGTCCAATCATCACAATCTATATCTCTAAAATAAGTAACTTTATAATAAGGATCTATTTTTTTGCAATCGTACATTTCAACGATGCCAGAAAAACTGCTAAAAGAGCAATTTTTAGTTTTTGATGCTTTATTATTTTCTTGCATTGTTCTTCCCTTTTCTTTAGTATAACTTATTCTATCACATAATTTTAAAAATATCAATACTTAAATTTAATTTTATTCGTCATCATTAGGTAAATTAACATTGTGATATACTTCTTGAACATCGTCAAGGTCTTCAAGCATTTCAATCATTTTGGTAAATTTTGTAAGCTTTTCTTCTTCTAAATCTACATATGAATCAGGGATAAGCATTGTCTCTGCACTTAAAACTTCATAGCCTTTATTTTTAAGTTGATCGGCAACTTGATTATGTTGGTTTTGCTCAGTCACAATTTCACAGATTTGGTCATAATCAACTACATCAAGTGCCCCACATTCCAAAGCATCCATCATAAGTTCGTCTAAATCTTTTCCGTCAAGACTTACTTCGACTATTCCTTTTCGATTAAATAAATAGCTAACGCAACCAGTTGAACCTAAAGAGCCACCAAACTTATCAAATGCATGACGGACATCACCTGCCGTTCTATTTTTATTGTCAGTAAGACAATCTACAATAACCGCAGACCCACCTGTACCATAACCTTCGTAAGTGCAACTTTCGTAATTTACACCAGCATTTTCGCCCGCAGCTTTTTTTATGCTCCTTTCAATAGAGTCGTTTGGCATATTGTTTTGCTTAGCTTTTGCTATTACATCTCTAAGCTTTGGGTTAGATACAGGGTCTGCCCCTCCTGCTTTTACTACAACAGCAATTTCGCGCCCGATTTTAGTAAAAATTTTACCTCTTTGAGCGTCACTTTTTCCTTTTTTTGCCTGTATGTTGTGCCATTTTGAATGTCCTGACATATTAAATCTCCTTATATGTTTATTTTAAAATCTTGTAAAGTGAAAGTCAAATGATTTTGTATTTTGATAAAAGATTTCTGTAATTTTATATAAATTTTATATTTTTGTTTGGGAATATATTTGATACATAATCACGGCTCCTGAAACTGCCACATTTAGACTTTCAACACCATCTTCCATAGGAAGAGCAACAGTTTTTGTGCATAATGAGGATAGAATTTTACTAACACCTTTACCTTCATTTCCAAGAATAAGTCCATATTTTTTATCAAATTTCGTTTCAAAAACATTTTCGCCATTCATATCTGCTTTAATGAATTCTATTTTGTTCCAGTTTTTTGCGATTTTGGCAAATTTATCTTTAGACAAAGAATGTATTTTTACATTAAAAATTGTGCCAACAGAGCTTCTTACAAGTTTTGGATTTGTGATTTTTACTGAATCTAACAAAAAAACTTCTTTAAAATTGCAAGCTGCAGCACTTCGTATAAGAGTGCCTACATTGCCGGGATCTTGTAATGTATCTAATACTAAAAAATTTGATTTAGGCTCGTTTATATCAATATCTTGTAGGTATTCTGTTACGCATAATACCCCTTGTGGTGTTATGCAATCTGAAAGCTGTTCTATAGTTTTCTGATCTGTTAAATAAATAGGACAGATATTGCCCCATAAATTTAGTTCTTCTTTTTCTATTAAAATAATCTTTGGCGTTAACCCATGAGATATTGCATCGCTTATTATTTTCTTGTTATCCAAAAAAAGCAAAGAACTATTTTCGCGTTTTTGCTTTTTTAAATCTTTAATTAAACTGTTGCTTGCTTTTAGCATTATTTAACTTGTCCCACAAGAGATGCAAAAGCTTCTGGTTCTCTTACTGCCATGTCTGCAAGCACTTTTCTGTTAAGTTCGATATTTTTGCTTTTAAGTCCAGCAATAAATTTTGAATAAGAAATTCCATTTAATCTGCAAGCTGCATTGATTCTTGTAATCCAAAGTGCTCTGAAATCTCTTTTCTTTTGTTTTCTTCCAATATAAGCATATTGGCCACTTTTCATTACTTGTTCTCTTGCAGTTCTATAAAGTTTTGATTTCGCTCCTCTATATCCTTTTGCGCTTTTTAAAATAGAACGACGTTTTTTTACTGCGTTTACTGCTCTTTTAATTCTCATGGTTTGACCTCCTATCTAGCCAAAAGGGACTTGATGTTATCTGCATTTTTTCCTGCAATATAAGACCCTTTTCTAAGTTTTCTTTTTCTTGCTTGTGATTTTGTTGTAAGGAAATGTCCTTTTCCTGGTCTTGCAAATTTAACTTGACCGCTTGCGGTTACTTTAAAACGCTTTTTGCATCCGCTATGTGTTTTTTGTTTTGGCATAATCTTTCTCCTTTTTACTTATTTGGGGTTAATGTAGCAAAGATGTTGCGACCTACATGTTCCGGCTCTTTATCAAGAGATCCAAATTGACTAAGTTTTGCGCAAAAATCTTTTACAATTTCAATCCCTTTTTTTACATAGGCTTGCTCTCTGCCTTTCATTTTTAAAGAAACTTTGACTTTATCACCATTTTTTAAAAATTTTTGAGCGTTTGAAAGACGATACTCAATATCATGTTCTTCTATGGTCATTGAAAGTCTAACTTCCTTTGTCTCAACTATTTTTTGAGCTTTTTTTATTTCTTTTTCTTTTTTTAATGCTTCATATTTAAACTTTCCATAGTTTAATAATCGGCATACTGCAGGTGTTGAGTTGCCTGCCATTAAAACAAGGTCTAATCCTTGTTCTTCAGCGATGGATTGTGCTTGTGCATTGGATACAATCCCAAGCTGTTCGCCGTTTTCACCAATCAATCTGATTTGTGGTGCCGTGATTTGTTCGTTAATCAAAAGTTCCTTAAAAATTGTTTTATACCCCTTTTAATAAAATATAGTGGAAGCACAAAGTCCCACTATAACTAAATATTTTTAATATTAAGTTATTACCAATTCAACTCAATTATCGAATGGTGAGAAGTGGAAACTTCTACTTTCATGTTTAGAATATAACATACTTTCAGTTATTTGTCAACTAATTTTTTGTTTTTTTTGAAAGTTCTTTCATAAATCTTCCCTAATTTTAAAATTATTCTTTCTGATTTTTTTAAAGCAATCTCTTTCATTAAAGCTTTAAAAAAAATTGTTAGTCCTGCGATAAGAGCTGTAGTAAAAATTGATATTATTGTTATTAAATTTAAATTTTGTGTATTTTTTGTTATTGACAACACAACACTTGCACCTCCGGCGCCACACAATGTACTGCAAATATCCCCTACTACATCAGCACAGAAGGAGCAAACCTTTTCACAATTTTGACATATTTTGAGCCCTGTTAGAGAGCCTTCAACTTTATTAAGATTCCATAGTTTAAATTTTTCTATGTCTGCACTTGCTGCGGCAATCCCTATCATATCAAAAATCGTAGATATGAGTATAAAAAACAAAATTCCTAAGACAGCATAAACTATACCCATATTTGTAAAAACCACCTGACTTAAAAAGCCAAACGCTATGGATAAACATAGAGTCATTATAAACATTCTAAAAGCCCAAAGAAAATTAAGCTTACGTTTTTTGTGAGCCACAATATAATATATTATTTTAACATCGTGTCTATGAAAATCTGTTTAATTATTAAGTTGCTTATAAACTTTAAAAAATTTTTTGATTTTGTAAAGAAAAAAACTCAAAATGATTTTGAGTTTTTAATTTTAATCTTATTATATTTTTATATATTAGTTTATTTTCTTTGCTTTTTAAATTTCTTCTAGTTTATCAATTGACAATTTTATTTCACTAAGTTTTCCTTTTGTTTTTGAAAGAGTGTCATAACAAAATTGAATAAGTTTTTGCCCTTGTTCAAACAGTTCAATAGATTTTTCAAGAGAAACCTCTCCACTTTCAATTTGATCCACAATAGTTTGAAGATTTTGGCAAGCTTGTTCGAAAGACATGTTTTTATCCATTTAATTCCTCCATTTCTTTGTTGATAAGGTTTTTTAGTAACTCATTTAAATTGTCAAGTTTGCACATAATTTTTTCTCCACTTTTTCGTATAGTGATTTCAGCTTCGTTATTTGAAAGTGATCGAGGAGATATGACAACTCTAAGTGGTATACCCATAAGTTCACTATCTGTAAGTTTTATTCCTGCTGAAACATTTCTGTCATCATAAAGCAATTCAAAATTGTTTGAAAGAGATTTTTCTAATTCTTCTGCTTTTTCTTTAACAGAGTTATCGTCCATTCTCAAAGGGCAGAAATATATTTGCCATGGTGCAATGCTCATTGGCCATACAAGTCCTTTTTCATCACTACTTTCTTCCGCTACGGAAGCGAGCGCTCTCCCAACTCCAATACCATAGCAAGCCATCAGAGGGTTTATAAGAGTGCCGTCAGGCATGTTTATTGTCATGTCCATAGACTTTGTATATTTTGTTCCAAGTTGGAAAATATTGCCTATTTCTATACCTCGTTTGATTGTCAATGGTTTTCCACAAACTGGGCAAAGTTCACCCTCTTTAACTTTAGCTATATCAACAAATTCAACATTTTCTAAATCTCTTTTTAAATTTACGCCTTTAATATGATAGCCTTCTTTATTTGCTCCAGTCGCCATGCCTTGCATATCTTCAAGAGATTTATCAAATACCACAGTTGTATTTGGTAAATTTAAATTTAAACACCCAATATTACCTTTGACAAGTCCTGTATCACTTAAATCTTTTACAGCTATATCTTTTCCTATAATCTTTTTAAGTTTTGCTTCGTTAACTTCTTTGTCACCACGAATAAAGGCAATTACTGTGTTGGTATCATCACCAACTATTGCGTAGCAAACAGCTTTTATTGTTTGAATCGCACTGATGTTTAAAAGTTTGCAAACTTCTTCTATTGTTTTTGCGTTAGCTGTGTAAACTTCTTTTTTCTCTGTGTTTTCAAATTGTGGTTTTATTTCTTTAGAGATTGCAACTTCCATATTTGCTTTATAATCGCAATGAGGACAAATCACAATGCTATCTTCACCAATGTCTGTTAAAAGCATAAATTCATGAGCAATGTCCCCGCCCATCATGCCAGAATCAGATTTTACGGCTATAAAATTTTTCATTCCGATTCTTTTGAAGATTTTATTATAACTATCATAAACTTTTTTATAAAATTCTTGAAGTTCTTCTTTGTCATAATGGAATGAGTATGCATCTTTCATTGTAAACTCTTTCACTCTAATAAGTCCAGCTCTTGGTCTTGCTTCATCACGAAATTTTGTTTGGATTTGATAAATCATGAAAGGAAGCTGGTCATAACTTTTTATTGTGTTTTGACAAAGATGAACGGCAGCTTCTTCATGTGTCATTCCAAGTAGCATATCATGGTCATTTCTATCTTTGAAACGAACCATTTCTTGACCTATAGAAAAATATCTTCCGCTTTTTTCCCATAGTTCTCTTGGCATAACAACTGGGAATAAAACTTCTTGACCACCGACAGCGTCCATTTCCTCGCGAATTATATTTTGTATTTTAAGATTGATGCGCTGTGCTGGTGTAAGCATAGAAAATATGCCATTACAAACCTGTTTTAAATAGCCAGCTCTAAGCAAATAGTTATGGCTTTTGACATTTGCAGTGCTTGCACTATCTTTAAGTCTTTCTCCAACAAGTTTACTTATTCTCATTATTATTTCTCCTTTAAAGGTTTTGCTATAATTTTTCCATCTTGCAAGAAAATTGATAAATCATTTGCATAGTTAACATCACCTATTTTTTTAATACATTTCCCTTGCTGTTCAATTTTAGCATAACCTTGTTTTAAAATCTGTTGTGGGTTGATTTTTTTTAAAGTATTCTCTATCAGTCCAATTTGATAATATTGATTGTTTAAATAATTTGTTACTGAGCTTTCTATTTTTTTTGCATTTGATGACAGGTCGAGTTTCTTTTTTAAAAAATCTTTTTCTATCTTGTCATAACAACTGATTGAAATATTATAAATCATAGATTTTTTTTCGTCAACATAATCTTCGATTAAATTTAAAAATCTATTTTTTAAATTGACAAAATAACTTGATTGCTCCTCCATATTTGTTGTAACAAGTTCTGCAGCAGCAGACGGGGTTGGAGCCCTTAAATCGCTTACAAAATCGATGATTGTAAAGTCTGTTTCATGCCCTACGGCTGATATAACTGGTTTTGGACAATTGTAAACTGCTCTTGCAACTATTTCAGTGTTGTATGCAGAAAGGTCTTCTAAGCTTCCTCCTCCCCTTGCCACAATAATTACATCAATATTTTTGTATTGCCCCATTATTTCTATAGCCTTTGCTATTTCATTTTCAGCATTTTGACCTTGAACTTTAGTGTTATAAAGAACGATATCAACATATGGATTTCTCCGCCATGCTACATTTTTTATGTCTTGAATGACCGCCCCCTCTTTTGAAGTTATAACACCAATTCTCTCTATCTTTTTTGGCAAAGCCTTTTTATTTTCCTTATCAAAAAGACCTTCTTTTTCAAGTTTTGATTTTAACGCCAAAAATTGCTCATACAATTTCCCTTGACCTAAAGCCTCAACTCGATTAACATTGAAATTAAGTTTTCCAGCCTTCGTATAAAAGTTTGGGCTTCCGTAACAAACAAGTTTTGCACCTTCTACAATTTGCTCAGCAAATGCGGGATAGAAACAGACACATGAAATAGACGCGTTTTCGTCTTTTAAAGAAAAATAAATAACATTTCGAGAAAAACTAACTCCATAAACTTCTCCTAGAAGAGGAATATTATGAAGCAATTCTTCATTATCAAAAATTTTTTTTATATATCCATTTAGTGCTGAAACTGTAATATAATCTTGCATTTAAATTCCTAAAAACTAATCTTATAAAAATATTATAATTTTTTGCATATGGCAGACAACACGCCGTTAACAAATCTAGCTGATTTTTCTGTTGAATAATTTTTTGCTAGTTCTACAACTTCATTTATCACAACAGCTATAGGCGAGGAAAGATATTTTATTTCAGTTATTGCTTCATATATCAAAGCTAAATCAACCCTATATACTCTGTCAATTTCATAACCAATCAAATTTTCACTTACAAGTTTTTCTAGCTCGTTTTTGTGACTTGAAAATTCATTTACAATTTGTTTGCAAAAATTTTTGTCTTCCTCTTTATTTAAACTAACAAAAAACTCTTCATCAAAAACTCTATCGTTTTCGGTGAAAAGTCTTTCAAAAATAAGTTGAAATGCCAGTTCTCTAGCTTTTGTCCTCATTAGTTTTCTTCCGCTCCTTCTTTATCACAAACGACGCCATATACATGAACATTGATTTTGCCAGGTTTCAACCCTACCATTGAGCCTAATGAGTTTTTAATATTTTCTTGTACTCTATAAGCAATATCAGGCACTGAATATCCAATATATACTTTAATGTAAACATCTATATTTAACTTTCCATTCAAATCAAATTTAATGCTTACCCCTTCGCTTTTTGGTTTTAAGACTTTTTTATACCAAGGCAAATAGGCGTTTGTAAGAGATTGAACTCCATTGATTTCTTTTGTTGCAAGGTTGATTATAGAAAGAAGGATATCTCTATCTATTTCTACTTTACCTTTATTTTGCAATGTTTTTGTTTTTGCCATATTTTGCTCCTATTCTTTTGTATTATAACATATTTTTTTCATGTTTGGCAATTATTCTACTGGAATAATTTTAATATTTGCAAGATTTATTGTTGAAAGTTCTGTTTGAATTACAGATACAATTTGAGCAACTTGAGAAGAAGTTAAACTGCTTGCTTTTACCACAGCATTTACATTATTGTCAGAGATTGTAACTACACAATCTTCAAAACCTTTTGCCTTTATAAGACCTTCAACAACAAGTTCTTTTTCCATTTGACTTACCAAAGAAAGTTTTGCATCTTGTGCATTTTTGACAGCATCTTCACTTGAAGTGTCACTAGCAATTATTGCGTCATAATAAAGCATTTCTTGGTCGCGAGTAGATTCTCTATCTGAGCGATAAGTTTGAAAATAACTCGATGTTTCTATAACTGTGTCGTTGTTTGTAATTGAACTGTTTAGCACAACATTTAAATATGCTGTTACTCCAAGAAGTAAAATCATGGCTGATAAAATAATTATTTTTGTTCTTTTTTTCATAATTGTCTCCTTTTATTTTGATGTATATATAGAAATATTTGCACTATTTACCTCAACTACCGTTTGGATAAGTGAGATAATATTCATCTTTAGAGTTACATCATTTGCACCCTTGCAAACAACTGCAATACCTTTAATACTTGGATAAATTTCTTTCATAAGTACAGGCTGTCCATCTACTAAAACAACATTTGTCGTTGTGCTTGTTATTCCACTTGCAGATGTTTTTGTCTCCTCTTCTGTCAGGTAAACATACTCAAATCCTTTTTCTAAAGTTATTATAACATCGACATTTTCGCCTCCTTGAATTTGCGAGATTACACTTTCAAGTTTATTTTCAAGTTTGGCAACATATTCCTCAGATGCAGATAAATTTTCATTTGCTGTGTCTTGTTTTGTCGAAGTGCTTTCATTTGTTGTTATCGTGCTGGCAAAGTATATGATGGCAATCAAGACAGCTAGTCCAACCGCAAGATAGATATAGAAGTTTTTATTTGATTTAAGTTTTATTAAGATTTCTTTAACCTTTGTTACAAGATTATTCTTCATAATAAATTTCGTCCTCCCCTATATCTAAATGTTGTTTAACAATGTTTGTTATATGCTGTTTGATGTTCACTATATTTGTATGCTCTGCATTTTCAGTTATGACAAGCTTTCTTAAATCTATAGTTGCCGATTTTATGCTAAAAGCATTATCAAAAATGTCAGATGAAATATAAACTTTTACATTTTTGTAACCATATGTCGATATTTCGTTTTCAATATTGTTTTGTAACGTTTGAAGTTTTTCAAAATTTATTTGTTCGATATAATCTTTATCTACTTGTATGGTTTCAGATTGGAACAAACTAGAGATATCAATATTTTGCCCCAGCAGTTTTGGTATAGGAGTCAAAATAACAAGCATTATGATAAAAGCAAAAATGCCTTTGATATATTTGCTCATTGCGCCGGTTGGCAAAATAAGATCTACAAGAACTGACAAAAGGATAACGCCTGCTATAGACAAAATCCAAGCGGAAAGAGTTGATATCATTTAACCTCCTAAAAAATATTTGCACTGCACATAACAAGACCGATCATAATGAAATAAACAAAAGATAAAGCGATTATAAGAGCAATAAGAAGTGTCATGTTTTTTGAAAGAGAACTTACAAAGTTTGCAATTTGACTATTGCCTAAAGGCTCGACTAATCCTGCAATAAATTTAAGAGCGAGCATAAATATTACAAGGTCTAAAAGTGGAGACAAAATGCTTGCAAAAAGCAAGAATAAGCCTGCAGCACCTACCGCATTTTTTATAAGATTTGAAGAAACCAAAATTAAGCCCATTCCATCTGAAAGATAAGAGCCAAGCAGTGGCACATAACTTTTAATTGCATATTTTGCTGTTCTAATAGAAATACCATCAACAGATCCAGCAGATATACCTTGCAGAGAAACAAAGGCGGTAAAAATTGTAAACACAAGTCCCATCAGCCATTTATAAATGCTATTTAAAAATCCGGAAAACTTTTCCAACTTGACAGTATTTGAAAGATTTGAAACAATAGAAAATACAATAGAAAAAATAAAGATTGGTAGCAATACATAAGTTGCAATTGAGCCAATAACATTGCTAAGCACAGCCATTGCTGGTTGATAAATAGAAGCTGATATCGTTCCGCCAAGAGATGTTAAAAGAGTAAGCAGTATTGGGAAAATTGCGTCCATTTGTTTTTTGATTGAAAAAATAGTGTTTGAAGTGGATACTATCATTTTGGTAACTAGAGATAACAGCAATACAACAACTATTCCATAAGAAACAAAATTGATAATATTGGACATACTTTTTCCATTTGAGGAAGGCTTTATCCCTTGAAGCATGCTACCTAGTATAGATACTCCAACAATCGCTGAAATAATCGGTAAGAGACCAACAATACTTGATAAAACCGAATTTAAAACTGCTTGCCATAAATTTTGCGAATCATCATATTGACCGCTAATTAAAGCGGAAACTTTGTCAAGAAATGAATCTCCGCCAAAAACTGCGATTTGACCTTCAGTAAAAGATTTTATCACTTCATCTAGTGAAGTAAAGTCCAAATTTTCAAGTTGAGAATCAACAGAGCTTTCTAAATCTTCCAAAACTTTTTCTTGTGAAATTTCTTCTTGTGAAGAAGTCAAGGCAAAAGTTTGGGACTTTATTGCGCTTGGGCAGAACAAGAATAGAAAAGTGATAAGCAGTAATAATTTTTTCATGATGGCAACAGCCCCATTATTATCTGCAGAATATTTGTAACGATTGGAAGAGCCATAACCATGATAACAATCTTTCCGCCCAACAAGATTTTATCACCTAGACTTGAATTCCCAGTATCAACACAAATACCTACTGCAAATTCTATAAGATATCCTATTCCAATAATTTTTATTAAAAGTTTGTAGAGGTTTGAAGATACTCCTGTAGTAGAAATGATATTTTTAAATACATCAAAAATTTCACTAACATATCCAAGAACCATAAAAAGTATAACAAGCCCGCCAGCCAAAGCAATAAAAATTGCAAAGTCATTTCGAATAGGCTTTACAATCAATGTTGCAAGACATGTAATAAGGCCAACCGCTACAATTTTTATGATAATATCCATAAGCCTCCATTTTTAAATAAAATAATCATGAAAAAAATGTCGTAAAACAAAAGTTAAATTGACAAGCCAATTTTGGTTATTTAAAACTGAAACAAGTTATTAAAAGTTTCAAACAATTCACCTATGAGATTTAAAACCATGATAATTACAAGAATTAAGCCGGCTAAAGTTGCAATGGTAGCAATTTCATCCCTACCTGTCTGTTTTAAAATTTGTCCTATTATTGCAGTTAAAAGTCCTATTGCTGCAATTTTTATGATAACTTCAACACCCATTTGCCCTCCTTAAATAAATATAACAACTACAAGCAGACAAGCTACGAAACCAAGTTTTAAAGACAATTTGCCATATTTTTTAAATTCTAAAGACGCTGAAGATAAAAAATCTCCAAATTTTTTTTCAAAGTTTTTTATTTCTTTTAGTTGATTTTCCATGTCAGAACGTCCTAAAGATTTAAAAAATAAAAAAATATTGTTTTGTTCATCTTCATTTAAAAAGGACAAATTTTCAAAAAGTTTTTGTTTTTCTAAACTTTCTTTGTTTTCTAAACACTGCAAAAAATTTTTATCAAGCCCACAAAGATTTTGCTTAATTTTTTCATCTAAAGAAAGTATTATGTTTTGAACTCTTTGTCGAGAAAAATTTATTTCGACATCAAATTTTTGACATAAGTAAACTAAAGCGTCAAAAAAGTTTTTGCGTTTTTTATACTTTGTATAAAATTTCAATCCGAAAAAAATGCAAACAAGTGACAAAATAGCAATTATAATAATTTTCATTTTACCTCCAAGTTTTGCCCCCAAGTCTTGATAAATTTTCATTATAAATTCCTTCTAAAGTGCCGGGGCCGTTACGCAAAGAAAGAACTATAAATCTTTTAAATACTTTTTCATTTATAATTTTTTCAAAAGAAGACTTTTTCAAAAAACTCTCAATACTATCAGAATGGACTGAAGCCATAATTGATACACCCGCATTGCATGCATAAAGAACAGAGTTAACATCTTCTTCTGTTCCAAGTTCGTCAGTAACAATTAAATTTGGAGATAAAGAGCGTATACCATTTTCAAACCCAATTTTTTTTGGAGCGAAAGATATCTTATCAGCAAAATTGCCAATGCACCCTTTATTGCCTAAATCAATCTCGCCTCTTTCATCTAAAACCAAAACATTAAAAGCGTAATTTCTTTGAGAAAGTTGACAAATAAAGTCTCTCAAAAATGTAGTTTTCCCAGCTCCGGGAGGAGAAATTATGAGTGTATTTAAAATCTTATTATTTTCTAAAATATAGTCAAAACAACTTAGCGAGCAGTTTTTGATTTCGTGCGGGATTCTTATATTGATTGAGTTAAAATTTGTCAAAGTCTTTATTTGACCTTTTTCTTCAATCAAATCTCCGCCTAGCCCTAAGCGCACCCCTCCTTCAGTTACTAAAAATCCGCGTTTAATTTGTTCATTAACAGAATATATAGAACATTCACTAGCACGAAAAACAATATCCTCTAAGACCGTTTTGCTTGTAAAAATTGCTTCTTTTAAATTTCCAGTTGTGCCATGAGAAGAAAGAAAAAATTTTTGACTTCCAATTGACAAAACGATTGGCTTGTCCACCCTTAAGCGAATCTCATTTATGCAGGAAAAATTTACATACTTATCAAGTATGTTAAATATATCCGCTGGAAGAATTTTTTCTAGCATGTCCACTCCTTTATATTTTAAGTTATGAAATGGGAAAATTATTTATTACGAAGAATGCTTGAAGAATGATTTAGTAAAGAAAATATGTATTGCATATTGACAAAAAAAGACAAATATGATATAAAAAATCAAGGAGTAAATATTATGCAAAGCAACGAACAAAAATTATTTAACACAAATTATATATCAACATTATCAATAGGAAGTTGGGAGTTTATTTTAAACTTAGATGAAATATTAAATAACAAGACAAATCCATTAAATTATAGATACAAATACAAAGGCGTCAAAAATGTATTTGACTGCAAACAAATACAACTAAAAGTACTCGATACAAAGACAAACAAGATGATGTTAATATCATTTAATGATTATATGGTACTTACAAAAAATCCATGTATTAGCCAAGAGACTTTTAACCAAATAATGAACTACAGACATAAAGGTTATGCATTAGCATATTCGTTTTTCTTGCAAAGAAAATATGTTATGACATTTAAAAAAATAAAGAAAAATGGCTTAAAAATTGAATTAGAAGAATTGATAAAAATGCTTAAAGATAGATTAAAGATATCAAAGCTAAATTTCGATTCAAAAGGCAAAACAATAAACGATTTTATTAAATATTTAAAATCTTACGAGTTTTTACAACTGATTAGAAATTGCAAAGAATTTAAAAGATTCACTGATTATATAAAATTTATTAGCGATAAGTTCATTTATAAATTACAAGATATAACAGACGCAGAAACTATAAATGAAAATGGTTTAACAAATGATAGTTTTGCAGAAAGAAAAAATCGCTTTGTAGAAGAGGCTAAAGAAGAATTGGAACTTAGGAAAATAACAAAACAAGAAAGAAGGCGCTCTCCATATCGTGAAATGGAATAAAATAAAAAAATAAAACTCTATAAAACTTAGTTTAACCAAAAAGTATATAACTAAATTTATAGAGTTTTTTTATAATTGAAATATGGTACTTTAAAAATTTGTATTTATTAAACACTTCTTATATCTAATATCTAAAACTTTTGCAATCAACAAAATAAAATAAAAAAAAGAGTGAAATTATTTCACCCTTTCCATGTATGAGCCGTCACGAGTGTCAATTCTTATTTTATCACCAATATTGATAAAGAGAGGTACTCCAAGAACATAACCTGTTTCAACTTTTGCAGGTTTAGTTGTAGATTTAGTAGTGTCGCCTTGGATGCCGGGTTCGCAATCAACAACTTCAAGTTCAACGAATGTTGGTGGATAAACAGCAAAAGGATTTCCTTTATAGAAATACATAGTGCAGTTTTCGTTTTCTTTAACATAATTTAATGCGTCTTCCACGCTATCTTTATTTAAAGGAATTTGCTCATAAGTTTCAGCATCCATGAAATAATAAATTTCGCCATCATTGTAAAGATAAGTCATTTCTTTTTTCTCAATGACAGCAATTTGAAATTTATCTGAAGGATTGAAAGTTGTTTCCTTAACTTGCCCTGTCATAACATTTTTCAATTTGGCTCTTACGAATGGAGAACCTTTACCAGGTTTTACATGCAAAAAATCTACAACAGAATAAACTGCTCCGTCCATTTCAAAAGTTGTTCCTTTTCTAAAATCTCCAGCAAAAATCATAAATAAAATCTCCTTAATATTTTAAAGTTTTAATAAATTCTTGTATATTGTAACACATAAATTGCGATTTGTCTAGTATTTATTATCTGTTTTCTTTTAAATTGTTATATATATTTTTCATAATAAGTGCGTCATGAGGCATCATATTCATTGATTCGCAAATAATTTTAGGCTCAAGATTGTAGTCTAACAAAACTTTAGCTAAAGGTTCAAATTCTGGGCCATAAACTAAATCATCAAAATTTAAATGTTTAATTTCTCCTTTGGAGCCATACTGTATTTTAGAAAAATGAATATGACAATTATTTGTTCGTTCAAAACCTAGTTTTTCTATTGAGTAATCAAAGATTTTTTTGAAATCATTTTCATCTTTTAATTGCCCTTGCATAAGAGAGTTTATATGTCCGAAATCAAATGTTGGAACGAGATGTTTATTATGTAAACATAAATCTATAATTTCCTGATAAGTACCTATTTGTAATGATTTGCCCATAGTTTCTGGGCAAAGCCAAATTCCATCTAAGTTATTATTTTGGTCTATATAATTAAAAAATTCTTCAAAACGATCGTGAGTTAATTTTAATGCGTCCTCTCTAGCCATTTTCCCACACGAAGAGGCATGGAAAATTAAGCGGTCTGCCCCAAAAGCTTTCAAAAATTTTATGCCTGTGTTGATATAACCTTTTGTTTTTTCATACATTACGGGATCTGCATTTGCAAAATTTATATAAAAAGGAGCATGCAATGAAAGTGCTATGTCATTTTCTTTAAAAAGAGAGCCTGCTTTTTGCGCAGTTTCTAAACTCATTTGATAACCATGTCCAAAAGAATACTCATAAGCATCTAAACCATAATTTTTAATCCATGAAGGCACACTTAATATACTGCTGAATCCTTGTTGATAAAATTCATCTCCGCAACCTGATGGTCCAAATCTAATTGACATAACCGCTCCTTTTAAGTCTAAAGCCATTTATTTTTAAAATTCTATTTAAAACTTTATAATTGAAATTAAGTTTTAAATTTTGTTCATGCATCTTTAATTTTGTAAACATTGTCTAAACATTTTTAATTTTGATATACAATGTTTAGTTTGCTTATCTTAAATTTATTGAATGTTTAAAACAATCTCAAAGACAATTTAAGTTTATTTTCTTCGTTTGCGTGTCCAATCCCCAAAAATTGATTTTTATAGTAAACTTTATAATCTCCTTTTAGACAAGATATCATCACGCCGTTGCATAAATTTTTATATTGCACCTCATCGATATCCAATCTTTTTTCATCAAAGATAACATCTGGATTTATAAGTTTGTAATTGCCGTTTTCTATTTCTTGTATTGTAAACGCATCTTCCAAGTTAAATTTACCACATTTTGTGCGTATTATGCGTTGCATAACACCACATGTTGAAAGTTTTGAAGCCATATCTCTACATAGAGAACGGATAAAAGTCCCTGACGAACATGATACGCGAAATTGAAATGTGTTTTTTTCAATTTTGTTTATCAACTCTAATTTATAGATTTCTATAAGTTTTGGTTTTAGTGATACATCTTGTCCTTTTCTTGCTAAATTATAAGCCTTTTGACCATTTACTTTTTTTGCACTATATTGAGGTGGCATTTGTTGATGTTTTCCAATAAATAAAGGTAAGATTTTTATAACATCTTCAGTTGATAGGTCTAAAGTTGAATCTTCATTACTTAAAGGCCCTTCTAAATCAAGTGTTGGAGAGGTTTGTCCGAATTTAAAAATCGTTTCGTATTCTTTATTTTTCCCCAAGAAATAATCAAATAGTTTTGTCGCTTTATTTAGCGTTATGGGAAGTAATCCTTCACCTAAAACATCAAGAGTGCCCAAATGACCAGCTTTATTTGCTCCCAGCAAATATTTTACTTTGTTTGCAGCCTTATTTGATGAAATTCCCCTGTCTTTGTTTAGCAACAAAATTACACTTTCTTGCATAATTAACCTTTTATTTTATAAAATTGATTTTATTTTTAATTTCTTTTAAAACATTGTTTTTTATTTTTTCTACACTTGTGTTTTTATCTTCAATTTTAAATGCACAAGCACACTTGTGTCCACCGCCACCAAACTTTTCTGCAATTTCTCTAACAGAATAATCTTTTTTGGATCTAAAAGATGTATAAAATTTGCAAGGCTCTTTTTCTATCACACTAAAAGCAATTTTTGCTTTTTTTAGTTTTATAAGCTCGCTACTTACAGTTGAAAAATCTTTTTTGTCTGCTTTTAATTTTTTGATTTCTTCATTTGAAATAGTACAATAAGCAATTCCATTATCTAAGTGATAATTTTCGTAAATGAATTTTCGTATCCTAATTTCTTTTTCTGAAACGGAGCGATAGAAGATTTCGTTAAATCTTGCAATATCTGCTCCTAGTGTTACAAGTTTGTATGCATTCAAAAAAGAATCTGCATTAGTGTTTGTGTTTATAAATGAGCCAGAATCTGCAGAAAGACCAGCATAAAGCATACTAGCTACATTTTTGTTTATTTTAAACTTTCCTTTTTCTAAAAGTAAGAAAACTATTTCACTGCAGGAACTTTTTTCTGCACTAACATAGTTATATTTGCCTAAAAAGTCTAGATTTTTGTGATGATCTAAAACGATCGAATTTGTTTGACTAGAAAAAATTTCAGCATGCTCACATCTTAACTTAGATGGATTATCTACTGAAATGTATGTATCATACTTATTTTTATCAAATTTTTCTAACGAAATTTTATCCCCAAAGAAATCTTTTGCAGATTGAATATGAGCATCTTTACAAATATAATCAGCATTTATTTTTCGCTGTTCTAATGCATATTTTAATGCTAAAGCAGAGCTTATAGCGTCGAAGTCGGGTTCACTATGTGCGAAAATTGCTACATTTTTAGATTTTTTCAAAACTTTAGCAATTTCTATCAAGCTATTATTCTTCATCATTAGATTCACCTTTTGGAATGTTTAAAGTTTTTAAAATTTCGTTAATTCTTATTGTTGCACTAGTTCCTTTATCAATTTCAAAAATAAGCTTTGGCATATAAGGCATATCTACTAAATTAGAAAGTTCTCTTTTTATAAACCCTTCAGATTTTTGTAAAATTTTAATGGTTTGTTTTAGTTCGTTTTCATCATCTTTATCAAGAGCGATTTTTACTTTGCAATACTGAAAATCTGGTGTAACTTTTACTTCACTTACATAAATAAAAGGAGACAATCTAGGGTCATTCATTTTATTTTGAATAATGTAAGCTATATTTTTTTGCAATGCACTATTTGCTCTTTCAAATCTGTTTGACATAAGTTATCTCCTTTTTTCTTAACTTCTTTTAACTACTTCTTTAATATAAAATTCTATTGTATCTCCCTCTTTAAATTCTATATTATCATGCAACTTGATTCCACACTCAAATCCCTTTGCTATTTCTGCCTTTTCATCTTTTACTATTTTGAGTGAATCAACTGTTGTTTTGCCAATTTCTTCACCATTTCGTAAAACCTTAGCAATAGCATTGCGTACAGCTTTGCCATCTTTTATATAACTTCCCGCTACTTTTCCTGCGGTAGAAAGTTTAAATACCATTCTTATTTCTGCACTGCCAACATATTTTTCCTCGTATTTTACACTTAACATACCGTTTATTGCATTAGTAACATCGTCCACTACATCATAAATAATGTTGTATTCTTTTATTTCAATTTTGTCTGAATCTGCCATATTTTTTATTTTCGCTGATGTTTTTTGATTAAAGCTTACAATAACAGAGTTAGTGGTTTGAGCTAAAGTTACATCACTTTCAGCAACAGGGCCGGTTCCGCTATGAACGATATTAACTTTTGCTTCTTCATTTCTGATAGCAAGCAAAGCATTTTTTATAGCTTCAACAGAACCCATTGTGTCAGCCTTTAATATAATATTTAAGTTTTTAAGAGCTCCTTCTTGCACTTTGTTCATAAATGTATCTAAAGTTACTCCAGAAGATTGCTTTGCGCGTTCTTTTTTGATTCTGTCAATTCTTTCTTGAATGACTTGTTTTGAAAGTGTTTCTTCTACCGCATAAAGCTCGTCTCCAGAAGAAGGAACTTCATTAAGACCAAGAATTGAAACAGGTTTTGATGGTTCAGCACTTTTAACTGCTTTTCCATGGTCATCAAACATTGCCCTAACTTTTCCATAAGTTAGCCCAGACATGATAGAATCTCCGACATGCAGAGTTCCATTTTGGACAATGATATTTGCAACAGGGCCTCTATTTTTATCAAGTTCTGCTTCAATTACAACGCCTACAGCCATTTTATTTGGGTTTGCTTTTAGTTCTTGCATTTCTGCAACAAGCAAAATTGTTTGTTTTAACTCATCAAGCCCAAATCCTGTTTTTGCTGAGCAATTTACGCAAATTGCGTCACCACCCCATTCTTCAGGCAAAACATTGTTTTCTGCAAGTTGTTGCTTTACTCTATCAGGGTTTGCTTCAGGTTTATCCATCTTATTAATTGCAACAATCCTAGGCACGCCTGCTGCTTTTATATGATTGATTGCCTCTATTGTTTGTGGCATAATTCCATCATCAGCTGCTACAACTAATATTGCTATATCTGTTGCTTTGGCACCTCTAGCTCTCATTTGCGTAAAAGCTGCGTGTCCAGGGGTATCAATAAATGTAATTTTCTCTCCATTAAACTCAATTTGATATGCACCAATGCTTTGAGTAATACCACCCGCTTCACCGCTTACAACATTGGTTTTTCTAAACGCATCGAGTAAAGATGTTTTACCATGGTCAACATGTCCCATAACAGCGACAATTGGAGGTCTTTTTATCAATTCTTTTTCGTTATCTTCATTTTTTGCAGATTCTAGAAGCTTTTCTTCAAATGATTTTTCAGCTTTTAATTCTAATGTAATACCGAATTCGCTTGCTATAAGTTCAGCCGTTTCAAAATCAATATTTGAGTTAATAGTAGCCATAATACCTAACAGCATAAGTTTTTTTACAATTTCATTTACTGGTTTCCCTATCTTTTCACTAAACTCTTTAACTGTAAATTCTTTTGATGTCATTACTGCATGAGTGATAACGGTAAAATTAGATTTGTTTTCTTCTTTTTTCTTTTTTACAACACTCTTTCGAGAGCCATAAGAAATTTCTTCAAATCCATTTTCATCTTCAATAAAAATATTATTTTTTCTTGAGGAAGATACTTTTTTGTTTTGATTTTTTCGTTCATCATTGTTTGTAGAATGTTTTTGAGCGAACTTAGCTTTAATTGCATAATTTCGCTCTGCTTTTAAATCAATTTCAGGTGCGTCATTGCTTGTAAATGATCGGAAATTGTTTGTCTTTGTGGAGACAAAATTATTACCCAATTTTTTATTTGTTTTATTAAAATTTTGAGTTTGGTTTTTGTTAAAACCATCTTTTCTGAAATCTTTCTTTTGATCTCTATTAAAATTAGGTTTTTGTGAAGAAAATCTATTATTGTTTGGTTGATTGTTGTCAAATCTTTTAAAATTATTTTTCTGATTTGCATTATTTGAAAAAGCAGGAGAAGGCTTTTCATCTATTGGCTTTGCTACTTGCTTCTTTTCTTCTTCTTTTTTGCTTTCGACGAGTTTTGCTTCTTCATCAATTGCCTTGCTTCTGCTTTGCAATTTTTGCGCAAAAGAATCAACGAGAGAGCGCGAAGATCTTATATCTTTTATAAGCTCATTTATAACCCCGTCTTTTTGCATGTCATGAATTTGTTTTAAATTATTTAATGATTGATTAGCCAAAATTTACTCCTTTTCTTCACAAATATTTTTTATAATTTCACTCAAATTTTTATTTTTTATTCCAATAATTTTACAATTTTTAATTGAGAGCAATTTATCTAAATTTTCAACTGCAATGACTGGAATAGAAATTTTTAAAAACTTGCTAGCTATTTTAATTGTGCTTTCTTTTGCAGACTTATCGTAGATAATTAAAAATAGTTTTTTGTTGTAGTTTTCAAGTTTTTCGCCACCTATTATAAGATAGTTAGCTTTTCTGCAAATATTCAAAAAACCTTTTAGTCTTTCTTGTTGCAAATCTCTTCCTCCAATTTAGCATAAATCTCATCAGAAACTTGACATTTGAAAGCTTTATTTAAAAGTCGTTGCTTTTTTACTTTAGCAAAACATTCAATATCATTGCATACATATGCCCCTCTTCCATTTGCTTTGCCTGTCAGGTCAACAAATATTTCGCCTTCTTTATTTTTAACAATTCTTACAAGCTTTTTTTTGTCAGACTTTTCTCTGCATGAAAGGCACATTCTTTGCCGTTTTTCCATAAATTAGCCTCCTATTAGTTTTCATCATCGGAAGGATCTAATTCTTCTAACTCCTCTAAATCGCCCAAACTTTCAAAGGAGTCATCGCTAAGTTCCGTAAGTTCATATTCAGGTTCTTTTTGTATAGCTTGATTAACAGCGCTTTCGCTTTTAACTTCAATTTTCCAACCAGTAAGTCTTGCTGCCAAACGAACATTTTGTCCATTTTTGCCAATTGCTAAAGAAAGTTTATCATCAGGGACAATTACTCTTGAAGCCTTTAAACTTTCATTTGTTTCAACACTTATTACTTTAGCTGGAGATAGCGCTCTTGCAATATATTCAAGAGGGTCTTCGGTATATTCAATTAAATCTATTTTTTCACCATTAAGTTCAGAAACAATAGTGTCAATTCTTTGACCATGGAATCCAACGCAAGTTCCAATAGGATCAAGATTCTGTTTTTGTGTGTAAACCGCAACTTTTGTTCTGTTTCCCGGATCACGAGCAATATTTTTGATAATTATATCGCCGTTTGCCACTTCAGGTATTTCAAGTTCAAACAATTTTCTTACAAAACCAATGTTGCTTCTAGTAACTTGAATTTGGGTACCTTTAAAAGAATCTCTAATCTTTTTAACATAAACTTTAACTCTATCGCCGACATTAAATTTCTCACCAGGAATTTGATCAGATGGCAACATGACACCTTCAGTATGAGTGTTGGAAATTTGAACATAAACTGTCCCATTATCAATTCTTTTTACAATGGTTGTAAGAAGTTCATCTTCTTTTTCAGAAAGTTCATTTAAAGCATTTTGCCTTTCCATTTCTTTTAATTTTTGCATAACAACTTGCTTTGCTGTTTGCGCAGCTATTCTTCCAAATTCCTTTGTTGATTCTTCAGTTTGGACAATATCCCCTAGTTTGAAAGATTTTTTTATAAGTCTGGCTTCGTTTAATGAAATTTCTTTATCAGGGTCTTCTACATTTTCAACTATTGTTTTGTATGAATAGATTTTTATAGTGTTCTTTTCTGGGTTTAGTTTAACTAAAGCACTTTTAGCTTCACCATACATTTTTTTTTATGCAGAAGTTAATGCTGTTTCAAGAGTTTGAATAAAGGTTTCTTTATCTATTTTCTTTTCTGCTTGTAAATCATCAAGTGCTTGAAAAAAATCTTTGTTAATCATAATTATTACTCCTTAAATTTTTATAATTGGCACAATATGCGCAATTTTTTGCCTTTCAATTTGAATTTGACCTTGCAAGGATTTTTTATTTTTTTTGCTTGGCAAAACATCAATGGTGATTTTGTCGTCATCAAAATCTATAAGCGTTCCGTCAAAAATTTTATTTCCATCTTGCTTAGCAAATAGTGTTATTGAAATTTCTTTGCCTATGTTTCTTTTTAGATCTCGATCAGTTTTTAAAGGTCTATCTATTCCCGGTGAGCTCACATTTAAAATATAAGGCTGGTCATCTGTGGGGTTAAGTTCATCTAAAATCGGATCAATATATTTGCTAACCGTTTCGCAATCGTTTATTTCAACTCCATTATCTCGATCGATGTAAAATGTTAAATTCATTCCATCAGATTTTTTAACATATTCCACTTCAACGACATCATAACCTAATTGCCTAATTAAAGGAACAATTTTTTCTTCACAAATTGCTTTAGTTTTGCTTGCCAAAATATCCTCCTATAATTATGAAGCAGGGAGTGAACAAAATTGCTCACTCCCCGAATCAACTAGTCATGTTTATTTTAACACATATTATAAATAAAATCAACTATTTTTAAATTATTTTTTCAATTTACATAGTTCAAGTAGAACTTGCGCTGTAGCAAAAGCATCATTATATGCCCTGTGAGCACCTTCCAAAGTCAAACCCAAGGCGGAAACTATTGTCCCAAGCTTATAATTTGGAAGTCTTAAAGAAGATGTTCTTGCTAAAACTAAAGTATCAACAATTTGGTTGTCAAAATAAATTCCGGCATTTTCTGCAGCTTTTTTAATAAATTTGAAATCAAAACCAACAATATTATGACCGCAAAGGGTACAGCCAGTGCAAAAATCTTTAAAATCGTATATAACATCGTATATTGAGGGTGCATTTTTAACCATTTCATTTGTTATATTTGTCAATTTTTGAACTTCTAAAGGAATTGGCTGAGCAGGTTTTACAAAACTTGAAAATCTTTCAGAAATTTTGCCATCGACAATTTTTACTGCCCCTATTTCAGTTATTTCATCATGCTCAAAATCTAGTCCAGTTGTTTCAATATCAAAAACAACAACAGTTTTACCATTTACAATATCATTATATAAAATTTTTTTATCAAACAGAAAGGCTTGAGAGGTAAGTTCAATTTTTTCAGGAAATACTACCCTTTTGTGTTCGACTATAGGTTGTTTTTCTAATAAACTTGTTGTTTCATTTTTCTTTGACGCCCAAGACATTTTCCTAACATAATATGTAAGAGTGCCATTAAGCCCAAAATTTAGATCGCCTACGCATAAAACTAGCATATCGTTTTGCAATGAGTCCATAACTTTTTCATTGGTTTTAGAGCAAAAATAAACGCATTCAATTTTGTTGCCATCGTTTAGTGAAAAGGTATAAAGAGATTTTTCCTGCCCTGCTTTTTTACCTTTTTTTATTTTAAATGTTTTCTTTGCTATATTAGACAATTCTCCACATAAAATTACAGACATCTTAGGTTTTGTATTATTTTTTATGTATTCTGGCTCAGGAATAATTTCACTGCCCACAATCTTTTTTAGCACTTCAACTTTATATCGTTCTACTTTTTTTGTAGAGACATTGGCAATATCAGGTGCGTCTATTATGTCAGGAATTTTGTCATCATTTTCAATTATTTCGACTGAAAAGTTTGCAATAAATTTTTCGTTTAAATAATCTAATAATTGTTTTTTTAGTTCTGGAATATCAATCATAGAAAGTATATCTTGGTTGATTTTCAATAAAATACTAACATTTGATTGCAAAGTTTTAACTGTTAAATTTTCTTCAAAAATATATGGCAGAAGAGATTTCTTATTTGTTTTGAAAAAATTGTATATTTCTTTAATTATTAAAATTTCGTCAAGAAAACTTTTTTTAAATTTTACTTTAACAAAAGCATTTAGATTGTAATTGTTTTTTAAAAAATTTTCGATATTTTTTCTATCTTCACTAGTTAAATCTTCGTGTGAAAAAGGAAACAAAAAAGTAAAGGTGCATAAGTTTGAATTTTTATCATATAGCACCTCATAAATTTTTAAGAAATCATATTTGTTGTCAAAAAATTTGTTTAATTTTTGAATAATCTCAGACATATTTTCATTTTACAACAAGAAATGCAGAATGTCAATCAATATAACCGCTCCAAATAGGACGAGCAAGCCAATTGTGTGAATTAAATTTTCAATTTCTCTTTTAATAGGCTTTTTTCTTATCCATTCAATTGCAGTAAATAGAACATGTGAGCCATCTAAAGCTGGTAAAGGCAAAATATTAAAAATAGCAAGATTTGCTGAAATTAGAGGGATCAAAACAAGCAAATTTGCAAAGTTTGCTTGAGTAAACGAAGCAATGGTAGTTATAGTTGTTATTGGCCCGCCTATTGCAGAAATTGGCAATTGAAATGTAATTAAAAGCCAAAGTGATTTTAGCACAATCCAAGCAAGTCCTATAGCAAAAGGAACACATCGCTCAAGCGCTTCCCAAAATGTATGCACATATGCTTTAGCGCTAATTCCTGTTGAATATACTATTTCTTCGTCACCTAGCTCTTGTTGCCCATTATCATTTGTGCTTAAAATTTTTTGTCTTGTAACAACTGAAAAACCTGTGTATGCCGAAGTGTACTGACCATTTCTTCGTACAGTTAGTTCCATAAGAGGATAATCAGCAACAGACTTATTATTTTCTTCTGCCCAGGTTAATGCTTTTTCCAATTCATTAGAAATTAAATCATTGTAGTTTGCCCCGTATGCAAAATCTATTTTTTCACCATTTATAGCAATGATAACATCACCTTCTTTAAGCAATAAATCTTTTTCTAGAACTATGATGTTTGCATTTGTGTCAATTTTGTTAATCACATAACCGCTTTGTAAAGATTGCAAATCTGATGGCATAGAGAAAGATACAACCTGAGGTATATCGTAACCTAGAGTGCAAAGAAGAATAAGAGAAAAGACTACAGCAGTTGCAAAATTGAAGATAACTCCTGCAAAAAAAACTAGAATTCTTTTCCACGGTGCTTGAGCATTAAACGAATCTTTTCCATCAGCGTTGTCATCTTCTCCTTCAAAAGCACAATAGCCCCCTAATGGAAAAATTCTTAGTGAGATAAGTTCGCCTCTTTTATTTTTGCGAGAAAAAATAGCTTTCCCAAAGCCAACTGAAAACTCTGTTATTTTAAAATTTAGCATTCTTCCAACGCAGTAATGTCCAAATTCATGGACTAGAACCATGAAAAGTAAAATTACGATTGCAAGAATAATATAGAGAACAAACATTTTCCCCCACTAATTTTTATACTTTGTTAATTTAGTATATTAAAAAATAGAATTTATATGATTTTATGAAAATAATTGATTGATTTAAATCAATATTTGCAAGATTATTAACTTGCTTTAAAATGAGATATATTTATAAATAAAACGGTTATAAAACTAAAAGAATTATGCTAAAAGCAATGAAAACATAAGGCATAACAAACATATACGAATCGCACCTATCTAGCATTCCGCCATGCCCGGGCAATAAACGGCCACTATCTTTTACATTTGCTTGTCTTTTTAAAGCACTTTCAAGTAAGTCCCCCACTTGAGCAAGTGCTGAGCCTATAAGAGAAATGATTATAATGTGCCAAAAAGCGAAACCCGTTTGAGAAAATATTGTTTTTAATTCTGGAATAGAGAAAAGAATAAAATAAACCACTGTCGAAAATAAAACGCATGAAATTAGTCCGCCAATAGCTCCAGAAATAGTTTTGTTTGGACTTATTTTCGGACACAATTTTTTGCCTCCAAAAATTCCCCCAATAAGATATGCAAAGGTATCTGTAAAAATAGGAATAAGGAAAGCGAATAATAAAACAATAAGTGAAAAATAGCCACCAAACTGAGTAACATCAGCAAATGAAGATGTCATCTGGTCAAAATGATTTATAAGTGTCATAAACATCAATAAAAATGAAGGATATACAAAAGCAAACGCTGTGTTCATGGCTTTTTGAAAAGAATATTTTGTTAAAGAAATACTTAATTTTTTATATCTTATTTCTTTTAAATTTTTGCTCTTGTTTAGCAAAGACCAAACAAATGCGATGGCAAAAAATATTATTAAAATTGCAACAGCAATTACAATGTTATAAATAACCCCTACTTCTGCATCAAATGAAATATTTATCAACACAAAAAGCATTAAAAATGCTGGAAAAATTGTTGATAGTATATGATTATTAGGCTTGTCCATTTTTGTAAGTAATTTACTCATTTCATATGCACTATACATTGAAATAAATAGTATTAAAGCATCAAAAAAATAAGGACTTACAAAACCTTTTAAAATAAAGGCTAGCGCAAGCACTGCAACTATCATAACAGAAGTCATAAATCTTGTTTTCATTTTGTTCCTCCAAATCTGCGTTCTCTTTTGCTATAAACTTTTAAAGCTTTTTTTAGTTGTTTTTCGTCAAAATCAGGCCATAAAACTTTTGGAAAATAAAGTTCACTATAAGCAATTTGAAGCATCATAAAATTCGATAACCTATTTTCACCACTTGTTCTAATAACTAAATCAGGTTCAGGCAAAAAGGAAGTATCTAAATTTTTTTCAATATCCTTATAGGTTATTTCCTTTTTATCTTTTTTTATAATAGCATTTACTGCTCGAACAATTTCGTCCCTTCCCCCATAATTTAGGGCAAGCGTCATGATTAAAGAATTATTTTTATTTGTACTTTTTTCAATTTTTAAAAGTTCATCTTTTAAATCTTGAGGGAATGGTGAAATCTCCCCTATATGTCTAACTGAAATACCCTTTTCTTTAAAATATTCCGGATTTTCTTTTAAATAGTCACGAAGTAAATTGAAAATGCCATTTATTTCTGATTTTTCGCGTTTCCAATTTTCAGTTGAAAAAGCATAAAAAGTCACGTATTTTATGTTAAATTTAATGCAGGCATCTAAAGTTCGCTCTATAGCTTTAACACCAGCCCTATGTCCAGCATTTCTAGGAAGAGATCTTTTTTGAGCCCAACGCCCGTTGCCGTCCATAATTATTGCAATATGTAGTGGTAATTTTGTCATTGAAATTCCTTTAAGAAAATTTTAAACTTCCATAATTTCTTTTTCTTTAGTTTTAAAATTCTCATCAATTTTGTCGCAAGCATTATCAACGATTTTTTGAACTTCTTTTTCAGCACTATCTTGTTCATCTTCACTTATATCTTTATTCTTTTGAAGTTCTTCAATCATTTCCATAGCATCTCTTCGAGCCCCTCGAACTCCAATTTTTGCATCTTCAGCAATTTTTTTAATATCTTTGACAAGGTCTTTTCTTCTTTCTTCAGTAAGCATTGGGAAAACCAGTCGGATAACCTTTCCATCATCATTAGGAGTAACTCCTAAATCGGCCATTGAGATTGCCTTAATAACATTTTTTACCTGTGATTGATCCCAAACAGAAACGCAAAGCATTCTTGCTTCTGGAACAGTAATACTAGCCATATTTTTTAATGGTGTAGGAACTCCGTAATAATCAATAAAAACCTTATCTAAAATATGAGGGTTAGCCCTACCTGCTCTTACCACCATGTATTCACTAAGTTGGTGGTTGATTGCTTTTGTAATTTCTTCCTTGCAAGATTGCAAGATTTCATCTATCATCTCATTCATTTATATATGCTCCTTGCAAATAAGTTTACACAAAAACAGCAAAATTTGCAAATGATTTAATAATGTTTTGCTTTATTGGCAAAAAAATCTTTAGATATTTTGTCAAAAAGATTTATAACTTTAAAAATGTTAAAGAAAATGACAATAACAACAAATCGACATATTAAAACATTAAAAATTTTAATTTAAAGCAAAATAAAAAAACCTCAAAAGAGGTCTTTTATTATTGTTTCATTTGTTTAGCAACTTCTTCAGCTAAGTTGTCATTTCTTTTTTCAAGGCCTTCGCCAAGTTCGTAACGAGTAAATCTACGAATAGAAATTTTTTCTTCTTTTTGAAGAGTTTTTTCGTTAATATATTGAGTAATTGTCATGCTAGGGTCTTTAACAAAAGTTTGTTCCATAAGGCAAACGTCTTGATAAAACTTTTTAACTCTGCCTTCAACCATCTTGTCTACTATTTGTGCAGGTTTGCCTTCATTTAAAGCTTGATTTTTCAAAATTTCTTTTTCTTTTTCAAGTTCTTCTGCTGGAACTTCTTCAGTTCTTACATATTTTGGTGCAGATGCGGCAATTTGAAGAGCTACATCGTGGCAAATTTCTTGAAAAGCATCTGTTTTAGCAACGAAATCTGTCTCGCAATTAACTTCAACAAGCACACCAATCTTTCCACCCATGTGAATATATGAAACAACAGCACCTTCTGATGCGATTCTAGATTGTTTTTTAGCTGCGGCTGCCATTCCTTTTTCTCTAAGCCAAATAGTGGCTTTTTCAAAATCTCCATCGCAAGCAACTAAAGCTTGTTTGCAGTCCATCATTCCTGCGTTAGTTCTTGCTCTAAGAGTTGCAACATCTTTTGCTGTAAAATTCATAATTATTCTCCTTTAACTTCTTCTTTACTTTCTTCTTTTTTTTCTTCAGTTTTTTCTACTTTTTTCTTAGCAGGTTTCTTTTTTGAAGCTTTTTTAACTTTGCTTTCTTCACCAGCTTCTGCAATTTCGAGATTAGGTTTTGTTTCAGCTAAAGCTTTTTCGATATCGATATCTTCATCAGAAGATTCGTCTTCTTTCTTCATAGAAACGCCTTCTCTAGCTTCTATAACAGCGTCTGCAATAGCAGCTGCGATAAGTTTAACAGATCTAATAGCATCGTCATTTCCAGGAATTACAATATTGATTCCGTCTGGATTTCCATTAGTATCAACAAGACCAACCATAGGAATACCAAGGTTTTTACATTCATTTACACAAATGTGTTCAACGCAAGGGTCAACAACGAAAACGACGCCAGGAAGTTCTCTCATTTCTTTAATTCCGCCTAAGTTTTTCTCAAGCTTGTCTCTTTCTGCTTTTAAAAGTGTAACTTCTTTTTTAGGAAGAAGGTCAAATTCCCCTACCTTTTCCATTTGATTGAGTTTGTTTAATCTCTCAATTCTAGATTTGATTGTTTTAAAGTTTGTAAGGCAACCACCAAGCCATCTTGTGTTAACGAAAAACATTCCGCATCTTTCTGCTTCTTCTTTAACAGCATCTTGTGCTTGTTTTTTAGTTCCTACAAAAAGAACATTTTTTCCTGAAGCGACTATGTCACGAACAAAGATGTAAGCTTTATCAACTTGAGCAGAAGTGTCTTCCAAATTGATGATATGAATATCATTTCTTGCAGTGAAAATGTACTTTTTCATTTTAGGGTTCCATTTTCTAGTTTGGTGACCAAAATGAACGCCGGCTTCAAGAAGTTGTTTCATTGAAATAACTGACATAAAATTTTCCTCCTTTTGTTTTTGTCCTTCCCCAAAGTTTTCACGCTCCATCTTGCAACCACAGGACTGATGATGGCAGACCTTTTTAACAAAGCAATATTGTTTTGTGCTTTGAAAATTTTTGGCAACGGCAAGAGAATTTACTTTGAGTGCAAATTTGTCTTCAATGACTTTGGCAGTATAACATAAAATCTAAAGTATTGTCAAGTTTTTGTAATAAGAAAAAAAAGATTTTGCACGAAAATCTTTTTTTTCATTTAACAAGTTTTAACAAGTTTTAACAAGTTTTAATAAGTTTTTAATAAGTTTTTAATTAGGTTTTATAAGGTTTTATGAGGTTGATAGACAGGGGTTTTATAAATAAGGTTTAAAAATCATGCTTTTGATTAAATAAATTTTCTATTCTTTTTGACAGGTTTATATGCGATAGAATACAAACCACAGAGAATAAATTGACTGCTAAAGAAGTTTACTATTATGGCAACTAAAAATGCGAGTGCAACATATCTCATAGCTATGGTAGATACTGCTATAAGAACAATTGAAAGTATGAACAATATTCCATACAAATAACTGTTAAATTTTATGTTTGCCTTGCCAACTTCATTTGCTACAGCCGAAACTTTAAACTTGTCAACTGCTCCGCTTGCTGTTAATTCTTTTGATTTGCTATAGAAAACCAGCAAATTTATGGTGCTCATAAAGAAAGTAAACACAACAACCCCAAGAGTTGCCAAATTGAAAGGTATTCTAGTTATTGCTAAAACTGAGAGTAAAAGCATTTGGTCAAAAACATAAGTTAAAAATCCTGTAACAAAAGCTGGTTTTTCGTATCTACAAACCATATAAATTATTGCAAATAAAACTGCTACAACAAGTGCTATAATAGTGCTATAAATAGTTGTTGAATTATTGTTATATGATGTTATAATTTTTGCATCACTTACAGCCCTTTCAAGCAAAATACTATCTTCTGTTTCATATCCAAAAGCTTGCATAAGAGCGATTTTTATTTCTGCGTTTAATTCAATTTGTTCATCTTCACTAAGCGCAGAATCGTTGTAAAAAGTTACTTCTATAGCCTTAGCGTCTTTGATATTTTTATCTAAAATATCGATAGTTGTTTTTTGAGAAGACTCAATTGATGAACCTTTTTCACTTAAAGTATTGTTTATTATACTAATGACTTTGTTATAATCATTTTTATCATCTATATTATAAACTTTAAAATCACTACTATACCCTTCTGTGTTTGTGTAAATTTTTATAGTGCTTAAAGATGCAAAATCATTTCCAAGATTAAATCCAAAAAATGAAAATATAAAAATTCCAACAATAATAAGCGCAAGACCTGCTATTAGAAAAAATTTAAAATTCTTGTAAAAGTCAAATTTGTTTTCAGCAATTTTGCGGTCAAACTTTTGATTTAATGATATTTTTTTCATACTTAATTTCCTCCTTTTATAGAGGCATCTACTTTATCTTCAGGGATTATTTCTACTTCTTCTTTTTCTTCTCTTATTTCTTTGACATTAGCTTCGCGGTATAATTTCAATTTATTTGGCTTTGTGCTATTAAGAGGCAAATATGAATTTACAAAAAATTTGAAAATAACATATAAAGTAAAAATTGATACTATCGAAGCAATAAAGATAACGCCACCAAAATAAGATACGCTATATTTGCCTATTAACAGGAACAATATTGAGCAAACCAGCACTAAAACATGAATGTCAAAAATTCTCCAAAAAGATTTTTTGAAACCATTTTTGCAAGAAACATGAATTCGATTGCCAAGAGAATATTCTTTTCCTATTCGCTCACATATTATAATTTGGCAAGCAAAGAAAAGAATTACTGATAAAAACATAGCAACGGCTCCACCGATGTCAAGTCTTACAAAAGGAATTGCTTGCATAAAGAACAACTGTAAAACAACGAAGAAAATCATTGCAAAATTTGCAATAAGTCCTAAATCACCATATCTTGCCCACATAAAAGCCATAAGAATTAAGATGAAAATCAAAAAGGCAATTAACGTAAATGTCCATGCATTTTCTCCAAGTCTTGGAGCGATTGTGTGCATAGAATTTTGATTTAAAGTTATATCAAAAGTTCCGACATAAATGTTGCTTGCAGTTTGATAAGCATTTGTATAGTCACTATTGGTATTTGAAGCTGATGAAGCAGAAATAAAGAAAGTATCATTTAAATTGTTGACTGAAATTTTACCATAAGCTTTAGAAGAATTTATTTCATCTAAATAGATATAAACAGTATCAGAACCGACATAACTTGCTTGGTTTTTTAAATTTTCAAGGCTAAGTTTGCCAAGATTTGTTAAAGATATATTTATTCCATAAACAGAAGAATTTTGGTCATAACTCACTTCAGCAAAAGAAATATCTTTACTTGATAAAAAACTTTCAGGAGTTATGGTATCTGAAGCCTCCTCTACTGTAAAATAAATTTTTTGTGGACTCTCTAAAAGCTCTAAGGTATAAGAAGAATATTCATCTTCAAGAACTTTGAGCTCAACTTGATTGTCGCCTAATTTATTGATTTGATATTCTGAAAAACCATGGTACGACATAAACTTATCAAGTTTAGCTAAACTTGATTCAACCGCTTGAGTAGTTGAAATAGTTATACCATCTGATTTTTCAGCATTATAAACAACAGAAACTCCACTTGCGTAATCAAGCCCAAGTGGAATTGAATTGATAAAACCATTATAGTTTGTTGTTGTATAAGGAATAGTAAACGAACAAACTGTAAGTAAAATACCTATTAAAGCAATTATTGCAAATATAACAAATCTTGTGATAGATCGTTTTTTTACCATGGAAGTCCCCTTTTTGATATGAAAGCAATAAAAATTGTTTACCTACCTATTATATAAGAACTTGCATGGAACTGTCAAATAAAATTAAAGTTAGTTTGTAGATTTTTTCAAATTTACACATATAATTCCACAAATTGAACCCATAACTGCTCCGAAAAGGATATCGGTTAAAAAAGTAAGGTCAAAAGCGAAAATCCCTCCAAGACAAGCAAAGATCAAAAAGGCAACTATTGTATACAAAAATCCTATAATAAGTCCGCTAACAAGTCCAAGTTCTTTGCTTCTTTTAAGCCCCACAAAAACACCAATTAAAATAGATAAGCCTTTTATAACTTGATTTACTGGTTTAATTGTGCTTTCTGGAATGTTTGTAAATTTAAGCAAAAATGCAAATAACAAAACTAGTACAAGTGATACACAAACGGAGACAAGAACTCCCTTAATTACTGCAATGGTAAAATTGTTATTTGACATTTTTAAAGAACTTTTTTTTGCTTTCAGTTTCATGATTGACTCCTTATTGAAAAAATATACTTATTTTCAAAAATAGAGTATGCCTGCAAAAATGAAAAAATGACATTTAGATTAACTTTTACATAAGTTTTAAAATTTTTTAAATTTATTTAGTTTGTTCAAATTCGTCAATATTTTTGCCGACCAAATAATCAACAACATCAAAATCGTCAATGTTTTCAACCTTAAGCATATCTGCAAATAATTCATCATTTTCAACTTTGCTTATCTGGGTAAAATTAAATAATTTTTTATATAAATCTTCATCAATAACTATGTTATGTGCCCCGTCAAAAATTTTACTTTGTCCATTAAAATCAAATTGGCAAACTGAGTGTAAAAAGCCATTTGAAGGATTTTCAATTACATCTTGAGTTCTGTTGTAAAACCCTGTTAATATAGTTGGTTTCAAATCGTTATGACAGATAGCAAATTTAAAAGCACAATAATGACATCTTTGTGGCATAGAATAGACATTATTTAGTATTTGCTTTGGTGCGACAAAAAATCCCGAGCCAAATTTACACTCTACAAAATGTTGATTTTGTTTTGCATTTATATTGAATTTTACAGGATATTTTATAAAAGACATTTTATCAAATTCGCTAATGTCATAAGGAATAGGCATTTTAAATATGGAATTAAAATATATAGATTTTTTATAACAACCATCAGCTATTTCTTTTATAAAATCACTTACAATGTATTTTTGCCCAAAATTGTGTTCTTCAAGTATTTTTTTCTTTAGTTTTTTTTCAAACAAGAATCTTTCTTTTAAAAATTGTATTACTCTATCTTCCATAATTATATTTTAGCTGTCATTATATAAATTGTCAATATCGATTTTTAAATTTGTAATAAAAAAAAGAAGGTTTTTCACCTTCTTAAAATTTATTTTTTACTTTCTGTAGTTTTATTTTCTTTGTTTTCTTTTTTTGTTTCAGTTTTTTTGTTCTCTTTTACAGTTTTTGCTTGTGCAGAATCTTTTTTTTCTTCGTTTTTCTCTTCTTTTTTGTCGCTTTCTGCTTTAACGTCATTTGGAATAAAGTTGTCATTCATTATACTATAAATAGCATAAGCATCTATTGACATATAGCCTTTATTTTTTCCAGAACCTGTTTCTATAGTAACAAGTTTTCTCTCCCCATCTTGATAAAGATCAACAACAGTTCCAACGATACCGCTTGTCGTCATAACTTTGTCACCGCGTTTAAGAGAATTTGTTTGCTCATCAAGTTTTTGCCTTTCCTTTTTATTTCTAGCACTGACCAAAATAGGATAAGCAATGATTAGCAAAACGATAACAACAATCAAAACGATTTGTCCAATGTCCATGAATTAACCTCCTTATTTTTTCATAAAAACAAATATGAATAAAAATGAAAAGAATATAACCAGCAATGCAGTAAGAACGCCGTTCATAATTTTTCCTCCTTAGTCTAACATAATTATATTCTATTTCAAAACGATTTCAACTATATTTTTTTAGATTTTATCTCATTTTGTAACCTTTCGATAAAATCTTCCAAAATTAGACCGCTTTTATTTTCAAAGCCACGCCCTCTTATAGAAATTGTGTTGCTATTTTCTTCTTCATCTCCAACTATAATAAGATAAGGAACTTTCATAGCTAAAGCTTCTCTAATTTTATAACCAATCTTTTCGTTTCTTAAATCGACATCTGCTCTGAAGCCCAAATCAAACAATTTGTTTTTTATAAATTCAGCATAGTTATTGTTTCTATCAGTCAACGATAGTACTCTAACTTGTTCAGGTGCAAGCCATAATGGAAATGCTCCAGCAAAATGTTCGATAAGTATACCCATAAATCTATCTATAGAACCATAAATAACTCTATGTATCATGATAGGTCTATGTTTTTCACCATC
>CALVNT010000021.1 GCA_944349925.1 uncultured Clostridia bacterium | reverse complement strand
TGAATTATTGTGTTTATGATTATAATCAAAATTCTTACATAATAAATGAAGAAGGATATTTTCCTTATGAGATTGTTTCTTCTTCGACTGCACCAGACTCTAGTTTAGTTTTTGACTTTCAGTTTTATATGCAAGCAAAGCATTATGCTTTTGTTTATGGCGACAGTGATAATCAAAATTATATTCCTCAAAGTTCGCAAGACGGGGTTATGTCTTACAAAGAGGCTTTAGAGTTTGTAAATAGCAATTCGGGATACTATTTAGTTGAAGGTATTGAACGCTATTTAAGAGAACTTGAACTTATAAGTTTGCTTGACGACAAACTTTCTTCACAATTAAGCTTAACAAATTGCGACAACAATAATGACGGCAACATTGATATTTTAAGTTTTAATGTTTTAGATTGTTCTAGTAAAAATTATAAAGTTGAGTGGAGCGAAATTTTGTGGGCTCATCAAAGCAGTTTAAGTGCTTTCTTAGATTATGAAATAAACTTTATGGGTTCGGGTACTATTTCATCATTACTTAATCAGCCTTTTATTGCATCTATGATTAAATCTGCAATCAAGCCTCACATCAAAGATTCATCATATATTGACACTTATCTTAATTATGCTAAAAATAGACCTAGTGTAAGTGATGGAGCAAATTCTCTTAACATAGATAAATATTATCTTACCACTTTTGACGCTCAAGATTTGCAAGACGCAAGTTCTTTTGAAGCATATAAAAATGCTCTAAATTTGGATACTACCACACATGAACTCGGTCACCTTTTTGGTTTGCCTGATCTTTACATTTATAGCAATCAAAATTCTGATGCTGTTGGGAGGTGGAGCTTGATGTGTTCTAACACAAACCCTCCACAATATCTTACTGCATACGAAAGAGAAAAACTTGGTTGGCTTGACGAAAGTAATGTTGTTACTATTTCTTCTTCGGGTCAATACTTGTTAAATGCAACAAAAGGTTATGATGGCGACAACATTGTTGCATATAAAATTCAAAATCCAAATGATTCAAATCAATGGTTTTATTTTGAATATCGTGACAAAACTTTGACTGAGAATGCTTACTTCGAGCAGGCAACAGGTGAAAAAGGGCTTATTGTTTATAGAGTTGATACATCTATTCTTTCGGGAAATATGTATGCACAACCTTACGGTATGTATGTCTTTAGGCTCAACAGTATTGATGACGCATCTTTTAAAGAAAATCAAATTTTTGGCAATTTTGACATAAATCAATTAAATAATGCTTTAACATGGCAAAACGGAGCTGGTATCTATAAAAATAGTGGATACGCCTTCTCGGTGTTAGAGATTGAAAACGGAGTTTTGACTTTCCTTTTTGATACAGCACAAAGAAATACCTCTCTTTCGCTTATAGGTAAAAGTGAGATAACTTTAAAAGTTGGACAAGATTATACTGAGCAAGGTATTAAAATAAAAGAAAATGAGCAAGATGTTACATACCTACTTGATAGCAATCTTTCAAAAAATCGCACTTATAAAATTGAGTACTTTAAAAATAGTCAAAAAGTAGATAGTATTTCTACAAATCAGGAAGCAACATTTACTATTACATACACTATAAAAGACAGTTATGGCAACACTAAATCTTTATCAAGAACAGTGATAATTGAGTCAAATGTTACAGAAGTCACCATTTCAAACAATATGCTTAATGAAAGGCTAAAATCAATTCTTGGTCAAACGGAGTTTTACTCTGATAGTTTACTAGAACTTGATTATATCAATTTATCGGGCTTAAGTTTGTCAAATATTGACGATTTGCTTAAATTTGAATATAAAGATGGGGTTGTTATTGATCTTACCAAAAACAATATTTCTTCTCTAAATCAGTTTGAAAGTTTGTTTAAAGCTTTTAGTAATGCGAAAGTTATTCTTGTTGAAAACAACCTAAAAGCTAATGATATAAGTTCTTTTACTTATAGAGATAATATTGTTGTAGGCTATCAAAGTGATTTTCCACAAATTTATTTTGAAGTTGGAAGTGTGAATTTAAAATTAAATGTTGATAATGATATATCTGAATTTTACGACCTTTATGTTAATGATAAAAAAGTTAATTTAGATTTTACTTTTAATAAATATGGCACTTATTCCATTTCTTTAAAAGCTAAAGCGGGTGTGCAAGCAACTGATGTAAGCAAAAATATTGAAATAGTTTTAATAACTCAAAAAAATCAAAATGTTTCTTATTCTTATAATGATATAAAGAGTTTTGCTTTAAAAAATTTTATTGAATTACCAAATTTTAATGCTGTTGGCAATTTGACTTATTCTACTAGTTATAAAGATTTGAAAAATGACACTTTACAAAATCAACAATTTTATATAACATTATCTTATAACAATGAAGAAATTTGCAATTTTGTTTACAATTTTTCTTTATTTGACAATATCGCTCCAGTTATTGAAGTCGAAAATGACGGCGAATTTTATATGCTTGGAAAAACAGATTATGAAAACTTTGAAAACACTTGCGTAGGTTTTATCTCAGCATATGATGAGTTTGATGGGGATATTTCTTATTCAATATCTAAACCGCAATTTACAAACTTTAAACTTTATCAAGTTGTATGTCAGGCTAAAGATAGCAGTGGGAATGTCGCAACTAAAACCTTAAACGTTTATGTTGGCGATGTGTCGTTAGGAAGTAAATATGCCTTTGAATATAATAGCCAAGAATTTATAGATTTTGATTTTGATTATTTTAATGAAAATGACTTTTCTATCAAATATAAAATTGGAGATAACTCAAGATATAATTTTTACGACACAAATCAAGGCTTTATTTGCGACAATTATGGAACACATACTTTAAGTGTTGAGATAAAACTTTTAAAGAGCGGAGAGACTAAAACTTTAAGCAAAATTATAAATTTAGTGGATACGACTTTGCCAGATGTGAAACTTGTTGATGGAGATAAAATAGTTATTTATCTAGGCGAGGAATATCAAGAAAAAGGACTTGAAATAATAGACAATACGAATGAAAATGATCTTAAAATTGAAACAAGTATTTACCAAAATGGCATAAAAGTGGAAAACATTGACACTAGCAAGACGGGTACTTATACCATTGAGTATAAAGTTACTGATCTAGGTGGCAACGAAACAATTGTAAAAAGGATAGTTGAAGTTGCAAGTGTAAAGGTTAATGCTCAAATAATCATCTTGATAATTGTAGGGGCAGTTGCTTTGTTGTTGTTCTTAATAGCAATGATTCAAATTATAAGAAAAAAGATAAAATATCGTGACTCAAACCGAGATTTCTTCAACTAAAAAATAAAAAAGACCTAAATTTTTATCAGACTAAAGACTAATAAAAACAGGTCTTTTTTTTGTAGAACTCAAAAAATATTGCTGCAATTAAAATAGTAAACAAATTTTAAATTATGTATAGATTCTATTTTTTGTGCATCATAAAATAAACATATTTTTAAAAGCAAGCACATGCTAAATTATGATAAACATAGTATAAAACCAACAGAAAAACAAAGTATTAAAAAAAGTTAAAAAAGTTTTTTGGTGGACTGCCGGGGCTCGAACCCCGGACCCTCTAATTAAGAGGTATAATTTAAACTAATTTTTGTGCTTTTATGTTTATATTATCTTACTCTTTTTTCTTTAATAGAATCGAGTTATTTAAATTTTAATAATGATTTTTGAAATTACATAGATTTTT
>CALVNT010000020.1 GCA_944349925.1 uncultured Clostridia bacterium | reverse complement strand
TAATTTCTAGTTCAGTAAGTCTTCCTCTATTTTTCAATTTTGAAAAAATGTGATTAAATCGTTCTGACAAAGAATTAAATAAACTCATTATCTATCCCCTTTCTTTAATTTTTCTATTTGAATTTGAAGCGATTGAATTTTTTCATTAAAGTGAAGTTTTGATTCGAGCGTTTCAAGCTTTTTTAGAGATTTATCTACACAATCTTTGACAGCTTGTCTAGAAATGCAGTTATTTTCTGCAATTTCACTAACAGTCAAATTATTGTTTAAATAATCTTCTAAAATATATGTTTGAGCATGTGTCAGTAAAGGTTTGTATAAATCAAATAATTGTGCAAGATAAAAATTTTCTTCAACTTTCATGCGACCTCATTGTAAAGCAAAGTTACTTTACATTGGCATTCTAACATAAACGACAAAAAAAATCAAGCAATTTTTTAATTTTTTTTCAATCTATTCTTGACTGATTTAGGATAAAATGTTAAAATACATTGTATAAAGGGGAAAAAATGAATTCATTTGAAGAAATAGTAACAGAAAAACACGCAAAATCTATAGAAACTTACAAAAAAGAATTTGAAGAAAAACAAAAGAATAAAGATTTAACTAAAGAACAAAAAATAATGTTATATCAAGAAAATAAAGACAAAGTTAATAAAGTAAAGCTGTCTAAGTTTTTTAAAGAGTTGGATAACAGATATTTTTCTTTATCCCAAAATCACAAAATGATAAAAATAATAAATTTAGGACATCTCACTTCAAGATCTATTCAAACTATTTGTAACTATATAAGCCAAATGTTTGATTCTTACGAAGATGATAAAGATAAATTTGAGCAGTTAAAAAATGAATTAGAAAGTTTTATAAAAAAAATTGCTGATCAAAAAATTCCAGAAGAAGATGAAAACTGCTAGTTAATTAAATCTTCTATAATTAAATTGCTGACTCCATAATATTTGGGGTCAATTTTTATTATTCCATTTTGGTAATGCAAAATCTTTTTATCGACAAAAACTTTAAAATTTTTATTGTCTTCAAGATTAAAGTTAAGTTTTTTAAGTTCTTTCTCTTTTATTCCCAAATCGCATCGAAGCCCCAGCATTATAATTTCTTCAACTATCTGATTTTTTGTCAATTTTTCTTCCAATGATTTTTTACCAGAATAATAATCGCCAAAACTGTTCCCATTTGCCCACCTTGTTTCATTTACAAAAGAGTGTGCACCAAGTCCAAAGCCAAGATAATTCCCCCTACTCCAATAATTTAAATTGTGTTTGCAAAAATACCCATCTTTTGCAAAGTTTGATATTTCGTATTGTTTAAAACCTAGCTTTGATAAAAATTTTATAACTTTTGAATAAATTTCAACTACTTTATCATCATTTGGAAGCGTTATTTGTTTATTTTCTACCATAGTTTGAAGTAAGGTACCATCTTCGACTTGCAACATATAACATGAAAAATGTGAAACATATTTTTTTACTAATTTAATCATTTTTTTTATTTTAAAAAAACTGCTTTTTTCAAGTCCTAAAAGCAAATCGCAATTTATATTTTTAAAGCCAACTTTTTTTGCAAGTTTTAAAGCCTTTAAAACTTGCTGTTTATTATGGAGCCTTCCAATTTTTTTTAATTGCCTATTATCTAGTGATTGCACTCCAATGGACAATCTGTTTATACCAATTTTTTTATAAGCTAATAGTTTATTTTCATCAATTGAATTTGGGTTTGCCTCTATCGTAATTTCTGCATTTTTTTCAATTTTAAAATGCTTTTTAATGAGAAAAAGAACATCTTCAATATACTGAACATCAACTAAAGAAGGAGTCCCTCCACCAATAAAAATGGAAGAAATGGACTGACCAAATTTACATTTATTTATTTCTTCTTTTAAATAGGCAAAATATTTTTTTTGCTCATTATCTTTGCCAGCAAACGAAGCAAATCCGCAATAATAACACTTGCTTTCACAAAAAGGAATATGCACATATATAGAATTCATTTAGCCCTCGCCGTCATCAAGCTTTAAGATTGACATAAATGCTTCAGAAGGAATTTCAACTGAACCTATCTTGCGCATACGCTTTTTGCCTTCTTTTTGTTTTTCAAGCAACTTTCTTTTTCTTGTTATATCACCGCCATAACATTTGGCAAGAACATCTTTTCTCATAGCTGATATTGTTTCTCTAGCAATAATTTTATTTCCAATTGCCGCTTGGATAGGGACTTCGAAAAGTTGTCTTGGAATAATTCTCTTTAATTTTTCCGTTAATGCCCTACCTCTTGAATATGCTTTATCTTTATGGACAATAATTGATAAAGCGTCGCATTTTTCTCCATTTAAAAGGATATCAACTCTCACTAAGTCGCTTCTTTCAAATCCAGCCATTTCATAATCAAAACTTGCATAACCTTTAGTACGCGATTTTAAACTGTCAAAAAAGTCATAAATAATTTCTCCAAGAGGAAGATGATAATCTACCCTAACTCGTTTTTCTTCCAAATAAGTTAAGCCTTGATAAACCCCTCTTTTATCTTGACAAAGTTCCATAATGGCTCCTACATACTCTGGCGGAGCAAAAATGTTCGCTTTAACATAAGGTTCTTCAATATAGTCAATTTCAACTGCAGAAGGAAGCGAAGAAGGATTTGAAAGTTTTAATATTTCACCGTTTGTTTTGTGAACAAGATAATATACTCCGGGAGCCGTGGTAATTATATCTAGATTGAATTCTCTTTCTATTCTTTCTGATATAATTTCAAGATGTAAAAGCCCAAGGAAACCACATCTAAAGCCAAATCCAAGCGCTTGCGAAACTTCTGGTTCGTATTGTAATGACGCGTCGTTTAATTTAAGTTTTTCAAGGGCGTCCTTTAACTCTTGATATTTAGAGCCATCTACAGGAAAAATTCCACAAAAAACGACGGGCTGAACCTTTTTATATCCCGGAAGAGGTTTATCGATAGGATCAAAAGCACTTGTAATCGTATCACCTACTGAAACATCTTGAATAGTTTTAATAGAACAAGCAATATAACCAACATCTCCCGCTTGCAAAATTTCAGTCGTTTTTGGGTTAGGCACGAAAATACCGACCTCAACAACATCAAAAATTTTCTCTGTTTGCATCATTTTAATTTTGTCGCCAACTTTAACTTTGCCATCAAAAACTCTTATAAGACAAATTGCCCCCTTAAAATTATCATAATAGCTATCAAAAATAAGGCATTTTAATTTGCCGTTCTCATCTCCTTTAGGCGCAGGAAACTCCTTTATGATCATCTCTAAAACTTGATCAATGTTTGTGCCATCTTTTGCAGAAATACAAGGTGCATGCATTGCAGGAATGCCAACGACATCTTCAATCTCTTTTTTGACTTCCATAGGCCTTGCGCTTGGCAAGTCAATTTTATTTATTACGGGCAAAATTTCTAAATTGTTATCAATTGCTAAATACGCATTTGCTAGTGTTTGAGCTTCAACGCCTTGAGAGGCATCGACAATTAAAATTGCTCCTTCACATGCAGCCAAAGAACGAGACACTTCATAAGTAAAATCTACATGTCCCGGTGTATCAATGAGGTTTAATTCATAGTCAGTTCCTTCAAAATTATAAATCATTCTTGTAGGAGTAAGCTTTATTGTGATGCCTTTTTCTCTTTCCAGTTCCATACTGTCAAGAAGCTGATTTTGCATATCACGCTTAGCAAGAGTGCCGGTTGCTTCAATAAGCCTATCCGCAAGCGTGCTTTTTCCATGGTCAATATGAGCAACTATGCAAAAATTTCTGATTTTATCTTGTCTATTCATAAGCTCAATTATATATTAAATAAAAAATAAAATCAAACTTTTTATAAAAAAACAAAGTTGCTAACTAAATAAGGCAATAACTATGCGTTATAAAATTAACAACTTTCACAATCATAATTAAATTTTTGGTTCGAAATCTTCAAAAATTACATTATCCGAATATTTTACAGCTTTTAAATATTCATTTTGACTTCTTACTGTCCAAGCAAGCAATGGCAATTTCTTAAATTTATTTACAAACCTGTTTGGCAAATACTTTGCTTCATATGCTATAAAATCAGGTTTAGAAATATGTTTATTAAGCATCATGCGTTTTAAAGCAAACCTTTGAAAAAACGGCATTTTTTCTTTTTTTAAATATCCCGCAAGCTGCCCCCTCAAAATATTTGGTGCATGTTTGTAAAAATATTGAAGAACATACGGATTGAAAGATTCAATAGCAAACTGACCTTTATAATTTTTCAAAAGATCAATAACTTTTTTTTCTAAATCACCAACTTTACTTTTGTTTTTGATTTCAATTAAAATAGGTGTGCGCCCATTTATAAATTTCAATGTATCTTCAAAAGTAGGAATCTTTTCTTTAGAGCCTTTTAATGTTAAAATATCAAGGTCCGACTTATTTAAGAATTTTATATAGCCATCATTATTAGTAAGCCTTGACAACGACTCATCATGAAAAACAACCAAAGTGCCATCTGCAATC
>CALVNT010000019.1 GCA_944349925.1 uncultured Clostridia bacterium | reverse complement strand
ACATAAAAACAAAAAAATTAAAAAAAATCCAAAAATTGTCGAAAATTATTTGACTTAACTTTGCGGGGGGGGGTATAATTGATTGAGAAAAAAGAATAATAACTAGAAAGATGCCGAATTTTGTAAATTAGGGGGGGTAAAAAAATGACATTAAAATCAAAAATGATTGCTACTATTTCTGCATTTTGTTTAGTACTTGCAATGCTTATAATAGGAGTATGGGCGGCACAAACTGTGAAAATCGAAATGGGCGGCAGCTTGACTTTTAAAGCTGATGATGTCAATGTTAGAATTGAAGGTTTAGTTGAAGGAGCAGAAACAAATCCAAACTTAACAACACTAAATTATTCAGCAGAAACAAAACCAACAGAGGAAGAACTTGCGACATGGCAGAACAACTCTTTAACATTTGGCAGAACAGATGAAAGTGTCAATGATATTGTGATAACAATCGAAATTACAAATTTAAGCAAAGAGAATGCTGTAAACATTAAAGTTAAAGATACAATTGGCTCGTCAGTAAATGTTACAAAAACAGTAGAAAGAGACGGGGAGCTATATAATCTTGGCGAAACATTCCCATTAACTACTAGCACAACAGATACTGAAAGTAGTACAACTTTTACTATCACATTTTCAGTAACTGACAAAACACAATCAGTATCAGGTGTAAAATATGGCTACATAATCGACTTAAGCGATGAAAGTTATGTTGCGCCTGTTCAGTCTACAAATGAATCACTAGGCGATGTTTCATATAGTGGCTCTTTTACACAAGGACAGTCAGTTACGCTTAGAGCAAACTTTGTAGGACCTGATGCAGAGTTTTTAGGTTGGGCAAAAGATAGTGCAAATGGAGAATTAGTATCAGATGCTATAGAATATACCTTTACATATAACGAAAGCTCTGGAAAAACTTATTATGCAATTTTTCAAGAACTTGGTGCTATGAATTTGTCTTATACTATAAACGAAGATGGTTTAACAGCTACTGTAGGCGGGAGTCCAGTGGGTGAGGTAATCATTGCATCATATATTTATGACAATAATGTTCAATATCAAGTAACCAAAATGGGTCATTTTAATGATTATCTGACTGATTTTACCGGTATTTCTATACCTCATACAATAAAAGAAATTGGTGGTTGGACGTTTTATAATAGCGGATTAACAAGTCTTTTTATTCCAAATAGTGTAGAAAAAATAGGGGAGAGCATATTGACAGGCTCTATGGCTCAATATGTTACGCATCTAGAAGTAGAAGAAGGAAATGATTTCTATTATAGTGTAAACAATAAATGTATAATTGAGAAAGAAACTAAGACTTTGCTTTTGGCTTGTGGGGATTTTGAAATTCCAGATGATGGAAGTGTAACGCAAATTGCCGCTTATGCTTATTTGGGGAATGTAAGCAGAGAAAGTCTTGAAATACCAAGCTCAATAACAAAAATAGGTGACTCTGCTTGTAATAGTTTTAAGAATTTACGAGAAGTTACAATTTATGCTACTACTCCACCTTCTTTAGGAGATCGCTCATTTTCAAATAATGTACCAACCATAAAAGTGCCACAAGGATGTGTAGAAGTTTATGAACAGGCTGCAGGTTGGTCAAGTTTTGCTGGAAAATTTGTTGAAATGTAAATAAACACTTCAAAGAAAAACTTATAGTGAAAATCTATAAGTTTTTTATTTTAAATTAGAGTATGTAAAATTTAATTTTTGGGTTTATTTTATTATATTTTACAAAAAAATATTGTCGAAATTGAAAAATTATGGTTTAGCGAACTTGAATATTTTTATGATACAAAAAACCTTAGAGAATGTATATTTTTAAGGTTTTTATCTTTTATTTATTTTATACAAAAAATTATTCCATTTTTAGTATTTTTGTGTTATAATTTGGTAAAGGTGGCAATATGGGAATTATGGGAAAAATTTTCGGGGCTTTTGGCTTTGAAAATGAAGAAAAATCAAAACCTAAAAAAAATAAAACTAAAGCAAGTTTCAAAATTAAGCATGGCAAAATCAAATCTCGTGCAGAAGAAATCGACGGCGTGCCTGTATATTATCCAGAAAGTTACTTGCAAGTAAAAGATTTTGCTGATATTTTAAAAAGTGGCAATCCTTGTATAATTTCGATCGAATACTGTGAAAAAGAGTTGGCGGAAAGAGTGCTAAGTTATTTTGAAGGGGTTTGTTTTGCTTTAAATGCTTCAATGCATGAACTTGAAATGGGCAAACTTTATCTTTATTTGCCGGAGGGTATGGAAATTGAAAACTAAGTTTTTAAAAACTTATTTTATTGTTATTTTAGTTTCTTTATTTGTGATAATTTTTGATATGCTCACTAAATATCTTTTGATTGGCTCTCTTATTCCAAATGAAGGTGACAGTGTTGATTTTATTAAAGGTTTTATAAATTTTGTTCATGTTCAAAATGAAGGCGCAAGTTGGGGAATATTTAAAGGTCAAACTATATTCCTTATTATTATTTCTCTTGTTATACTTGGAGTTGTTGTTTGGTTTTATGTAAAAAAAGTAAAAGAAGAAAAAGTTTCAATTTTACTTTCATTCGTAGTTGGCTTTTTAGTGGGTGGTTGCGTCGGGAATTTATATGATAGAATAGTGTTTGGATATGTAAGAGACTTTATAAACTTTGAGTTTATTTCTTTTCCAGTTTTTAACATTGCAGATTGTGCAATAACTATAGGGGTTATATTACTTGTTTTATATTTTGTTTTAGATTATATTAAATTTATAAAATCAGAAAAAAAGAAAATAAAAGAAATCAAGTTAGAAGAAATTGATAAAACTAAGGAAGCCGAGCAATTTAATGACGAGCTCGGGAAAATTATTCAAAAAAGCAGAAAAGATAAAGCGAGTTCAAGTGGTCAAAAAAGTAAAGCTGACGAAAAAGAAAATAGTAAATAAAAAAACATATTTTTAATAATGTTGATTGAAATATGTTTTTTACAAAAAAATTAAAGGGAAATATGAAAGGCGAATTTATAATTGAAGAAAAGGATAATAATCTAAGGCTTGACAATGTTTTTAACAATTTTCAGCCTTCTTTTTCGCGTTCTCATATCAAAAATTTGATTGAAAGCGGGAACATCCTTTTACAAAATAAATTGGTTAAAGCAGGTGAAAAGGTTAAAACAGGGCAAGTAGTTTCTTATGACTATGAAGATTTAAAACCCTTGCAAGCAAAGGCCGAAAAAATTGATTTTGAAATAGTGTACGAAGATAAAGATTTGCTTGTTATAAATAAACCGCAAGGGTTAGTTGTTCATCCATGTTCATCTACAAAATCGGGAACTTTAGTTAATGGTTTGCTTGAAAGAGTAAAAGATTTAAGTGGTATAAATGGTGTGTTGCGTCCGGGAATAGTGCACAGACTTGACAAAAACACCTCTGGTCTTATGGTCGTTGCAAAAAACGACAAAGCACATATATCTTTAGCGCAGCAAATTAAAAACAAAACTTGCAAACGAAATTATATTGCGCTTTGTGAAGGTATTTTTAAAAATGATGAAGGGCAAATAAAAACATACCTTGAAAGAAGCAAATCTGATAGAAAAAAATATGCGGTGTCAGATAAAGGGAAATTAGCGATTACAAATTACAAAGTAATAAAGCGTTTTGCAAATAAAACCTTAGTCATGTTTTCTTTGCAAACGGGAAGGACTCATCAAATTCGTGTCCATTGTAAATCTATCGGTCATCCTATTGTAGGTGATGATGTCTATGGCAAAGCAGACAAAAATTTGAAAGGGCAACTTCTCCATTCATACAAATTGCAATTCATTCACCCTAGCACAAACGAAAATATGTCTTTTGAAATCGATTTACCTTCTTATTTTAAAAATTATATTAAGAAGTTAAAAAGTCCGATAAATTAGTATTTTTGATATGTCAAAATCAAGCCTAAATATAAACAAAAAAAGAAGACAAAGCTTCTTTTTTTTATTATAAAAATATTTTTAAACTTGTGGTGTTTGAAATTCGGTGATTCCAACGCGTCTTTTCTTTCTTTCTATTTCTATTAGATTTGACAACAAGTCTCTAACCTTATATGGATTTGCTATATGCATTAAATAAAAATCTGGTAAACCAGCATCATTACTTTCAACCTTAATTGTTCCTGTTCCAAATATTTTGTCTGCAAGTGAAGCTTTTAAAGTTAGGTCGAAACATCTATAAAGGTTAACTTCGTCAATCGTAGATGACAAAAATCCTTTATGTCTAAACAACTTTATCCATTCGTTATTTTTTTTGACTATATAATACCTGGTAAATGATATAGGCATTCCTAAAATTCTTTTTCTATCGTGCCATACTACTTCGCAATCTTTATCAAATTTCATAATTCCTCCAAATTTATTTCCATTTTAACAAATTTTTCTATAAAAGTAAAGGGTTTTTTATAAAAAGGATAAAAGTGTTGAAATTTTAGTTTTGTATTTATTTTCAATTATGTGGCATTTGAAATTCTGTGATGCCGACACCTTTTTTCTTTCTTTCTATTTCAATTATGTTTGATATTAAGTCTCGCACTTTATATGCATTTTTTATATGCCTCATGTGAAATACTGGTGAATTTGCATCATTGCTTTTTATTCTTATTGTCCCAGTATTGAATATCCTGTCTACAAAAGTTACTATAAGCGATACATCAAAGCATCTATAAACATTTATATCGTCTATTATTGCATTTATGAAACCCTTATGTCTAAAAAATTTCAACCATTCATCATCTTTTTTTACAATATAGTATCTATAAAATGATAAAGGCATTCCTAAATATCTTTTTCGATCGTGCCATATTACTTCGCAATCTTTATTAAATTTCATCTTTTCTCCTTTGTGATTTTTAAAGCAATATCACGATTTTATGTTACCATATTTTCACAAAAAAGTAAATACCAAAATAAAAAACGAAATCTAAATTGAGTTTAGATTTCGCTTCTTTCTAATTTTTTTTAATTATTTGCAAGAGTTATTGCAACCGCAGCCGCCGCACAAAAGCAATAAAATTAAAAGTGTGCAAGCGTCCATTCCGCAGCAACCATTGTTGTTACCACAACCGCAAAGACTTTGCAAAATAATTATCCAAAGGATTAAAGAGCAAGGATCACAGCTGTTTCCACAACCACCAAATCCGCCACCTTGGCATCCATTAAAGAAATTCATTTGTTCCTCCTATATTTCTTATGTAATTGAAAGTTGTTTTTGCTTTCACATTAACATACTACGCTCGTTTGTAAAAAATTGTGCTATTTTAGAAAAAATTTTTATCTTTTTGTTAATTTTTCGGCAAAGATAGTGCTTTTTCTTCAGCATATAAATTATGCTTTTCCGCAAAATATTTTTTGTAATAATGCACTATTTGGTTGACTTAGGTATCAAAATATTATAAAATAGCATTGTTATAAAATTTATACTTTAAAAGGATTTTGAAATGAACAAAAAAAGCGTTAGAAATAAAAATATTTTCAAAGGCACTGTGTTTGGAGTGGCTCTTTTAATGTGTGGTTCCTTTGTTCCTGTTGGGGCTATTCAATCTTTAGCAACAACTATCTCTCAGGACACTAATCCTTCTAAAACAGACGGTCAAATTGCACAAAACACAAACAGAATTGAGGTCAATGCAAATTCTGTTGCATCAACAGAAAACAAGGGTGGTGAATTTACTATTCCAAAAGGTCATTATTTTGGAAAATCTAATGTTTATCATGTTATTGGTACTTATAGTGATTCTTTGACTTCAAGAGTTGTTGCATACTATGAAGCAGATGGCTCTATTGTCTATGATTCAAATGATAATGAAAAATATCCAGAAGCAAAATTTGGAGCGGACAGAGTTGGTAAATATATTGTTGAATATACCGTAACTGATGCTGGAGAAACTTACAGTTATAAACTTGAATTTAAGTGCGTTGTTGCTGATGCAACATTTGAATTTGATACAAATGATTCAAACATTATACCAAGTGTTTACGATCTTGCTTTATGCAATGCTAAAAATAGCTATAACGATATAAAATTGCCTATACCTGCTGTTTTAGATGAAAATGGCGACAAAATTAGCGGAGTAAAAATTGTTCTTGACGGCGAAAGTGCCGATAGTGCCGATTATATGCAAATTAGCTTAGATCAAGCTTTTTCTGATGATTTAGGTGTAACTAGAAGCGCAGATGGAAGTTATTATTATATTTCTGGTGAAGCTTTAAAACAGGCTGCAGGGCATGAATTTAAAATTGTTTATAAGTTTTTCCAAAATGGTGTTCAAATCGCTTCTACTGAGAAATCTTTCACTGTAAGTAATAAGTATTATACGGACAGCGAAAATAAGGCTGGTTATAATTTAACAATTGCTCTTGCTTCTTCTAAACCTTCTTCAGCTGTAGTTGGAGTGGCTAAGGCTCTTCCTTCCATTACTGCTACTACTTCTTCTTCCGATTCTCCAGCGAGCGAAGCAGTTTCCGTTTCTTATAAAATAAATGTGTATAAGAGGGTTAATGGTGCTTGGCAAATTGTAGAAAAAACTCTAGATGAAGAAAATAATTTCACAGCTCCTTCTGCTGGCGATTACAAATTCGAATATGTCGCTGTAGATTTTTATGGCAATGAAGCTAAAACAGAATTTACAATAACAGATGTAAAGGATACTGTTTCTGCTACTCCTTATATCTATGATGCTGGTGATGAAAGTGCAAAAAATGAAGATGGTTCATACAAAAGTGCTGAAAATTATTTAAAATCGGTTACTGCCAACAGAAATATTATCATGTATGCTATTGGTGGTCACGATAATAATGTTAGCGAAGACGAGTTGACTCTCACTCGTGAAATTCGTACATCTTCTGGAACTTTGTTATATCAAATTTCTTCTTCACTATATAACCAATACAACCTTATTTTTAAGGCAAGTAAAAAGAATGACGGAACATCAGTTTACAAATCTATTTATGACGATAATTACCACATAAGAGAACAAATGATTTTAGATGGTATTACTGATACTAGTGATGAAACTATCAAAAATTGGCTTAAAAATAAATATTTGATTGTAACAAAAAGTCGAACGGTTGACCCTATTTCAGGGGAAGAATATGGTGCAGAATTGTCTGATGCTCAGCTTCTTGAAAAAGGTTACGCTTATATTGAGCCAAACAGTGCAAACTTAGATTTTACTGAACAAGTTTATACTTTCTATTATATTGCAGATGACAATGTTGATGGAAATAATGCAACCCAAAGCCTTTATACTGTTGAAGTAAAAGAAAATACAGATGATATGTCTGTTCCTTCAATTCTTTATTCTACAGAACTCCAATCTTCTTACCTTAATGATGATGTTATAAATTTAACAGCTCCAACCGCTTCTGATGAAGGTGGAGATTCTAGTGTTGCTTTAGTTACTGCTTATAGATATTTAGATTCTTCAAGAAATCCTATTGAGTCTAAAGGCGAAACAATTCGTTATATCATAAATGATGCTTCTAAAAATGCTGTTTCTGGAAACAAATGGTATGTTCAAGCAGGTGAAAATAACATTGTTACTTCTAAAGGTTGGACTATTTTAGAAGGTGAAGATGAATATCAGATTAAATTAAAATCTAAGCCTGTTGGTGCCGCTTATATTGAGTTCTTCTCTTATGCGATAGATGATGAAGGCAATGTAGGTTTCTATGATAAACAAATTTATGTTTCTGATATACAAGACGATGTAGCTCCATATTTATATCAAGTTGTTAGTAGTGATGAAAATAGTTTTGTAAACAATAAAACATTTATATTGCCTACTCTGTATTACGAAGACAATATGCCACAATATATGAACGCTGGTGTTGTAGTTTATAAGGTTGATGAGCAAGATGGCACAGAAGTTGTTCATAGCGCAAATATGAAAACATACTATGATAGTTATACAGGAACTTATGTCCTTGAAGCTGGTTCGTTTACTCCATCCACAGGAGGAAAGTATCAAGTAGCTGTTACTGTAACTGATGCAGGTAAACATTCTATCACAACTTATTTTACTTATAATATTGAAGGAATCCCTGTTGTTGAAGAACCAGAAATTACAAATATTTCTAAGCAAGCTAAAGAAATTGTTATTGGGGAGGAACAAATCCTTTCAGTGCCAAAACTTTATGTTTCAGAAAGTTCAGAAATAGGTTATATCGGTCTATCTGAGTATGACAGCGAAACTGTTGCTGATTATTATAATGTTACAGCAATCTCTGCTGATAGTACGGATTATGTTCTTGATGGGAATAAGTTTGTCGCAAACTCAAGAGGAACTTACAAACTTCAATATAATGTTTCTTTAATAAGTTATTCTACATCTGAAAAATATTTTAGCACTTCTAGCGAAGGTGAAAATGGAAAACTTTTCTTAAAAACAAATGAAACTACTGGAGCTACTATGCTTGCATATAAGGCAAAGGGCGGAGAGAAAATTGTTGGAAAAGACGGCGTTACTGCAACTGCTGGAGATGTATTCTATATTTATATTAACAATAAAAATGTTAATGAGCTTATTATCAATTCAAATGTTAAAGGCACTGGTAATTCAATAGCTATTTCGGATTTGCCTGTTTACACTGAAGATGAGAGCGTTGTAACTCTCCATACAATGAAAAGTGATATTATAACATTCACAGCTGGTGAGGTTGCTGTTAACTTAAATATGGATTCTTCTGTTTATACTAAAACAAAATATGAAGATACAACAAGTTCTTTAGTTGTTAAACCTATTGATGCAGAAGTTTCAGGTAGTGGAACAATTGATAAAGATAAATCAAATGTTAGCATTTCTGTTTCTTCTGGAAGCACAGTTAGAACAATAGCTACAATTTCAATCAATGACTGGAACAATAAAAACCTCACAGAAAATAGCGACATTTATTTTGATGATACAACTGGAGATTTAATCTTAAATCTTAATACGAATGGTAAATATACTATCGAATATACAGTAAAAGCTAAAAATGGAAATGGAGCTGCCGTTGGTAGTGAAAAAACTATTTCTTATGAAATTTCAGTTGGTGATGTTATTGCTCCAGAACTTGAAATTGACAACACTGACAACTCATTCATTAGTTCGACTTACGAAGTTGGAGATGTTTTAAATATTAAAGTCGACAAAATCAAAGCAACAGACAATTCGACTGTTGATGAAAACCAACTACTCAAAAATCTTGTTATTCAAGTGACAAATACAAGTTCAAATGAGACAAAAACTCTTGAAAACACTTCCGACAAAGAAAATGAGTATGCTTATTCATATGAAATTAAAAATGAAGGAAGTTATAAAGTTTCAATTTATGTAAGAGATGCTGCTGGAAATAAGAGCTCGACAAGAGAATTTACTTTTACAGTAGGAGATGATACATCAAATCCAGTTAATGTGACTGAAATTGTTGGAAAAGTATTGATTGGTGTTTCTGTTGCTATTTTGGCAGGTGTAGTTGTTTACTTTATCGTTTCAAAAGTAAAAGAAAATAAAAGCAAAAAATCTAAATAATTTGTTTTCTTAAATAAATTGTAATAAAATGAAGTGAAGATTTTTCTTCCACTTCATTTTTTATATTTTGTTTGATAATTAGAATAAGTAGATGTAATAAAAAGAAAGTAAAAATTAAATGTTATTTAAATTTTATTGCTTAATTAAAATTATTTAAGACAACTTTTTAAAACTTTTATTTTATAAAATTCCTTGACAAATTTTTGTAATTATGTTATATTATACGAGTATCCGCATGTGTAGGGTTTTTTAAGTCCTTTTGGCACCCGTCAAACAGCGAGATTGGTTAGAGGAGGTAAAAATTATGTTTGCTATTGTACAAACTGGTGGAAAGCAATATAAAGTTTGCGAAGGCGATATTATCAGCGTCGAAAAACTTGATAGAGCCGTTGGAGATAAAATTACTCTTGATGTTCTTTTAATTTCTGATAATGGCTTAGTTGTTGCTGGAAATCCATCTGTAAAAGATGCTGTTTGTGAAGCAGAAGTCGTTTCTCACGGCAAAGGTGATAAAATTGTTATCTACAAATATAAACCTAAAAAGAACGAGAGAAAGAAACAAGGTCACAGACAACCATTCACTCAAGTAAAAATTTTATCAATTAAAAAGTAAGGTTTTTTATGACAAAAATCACTTATTTTAAAAAAAATAACCTTTATTTAGGATTTGAAGTTTCAGGGCATACAGGCAAAGATGATTTTGGTAAAGATTTGCTTTGTTGTGAAATTTCGACCATTGCTCAGCTTGCTGTGGTTGGTATTAAAGAAATTTTAAAATGCGAAAAATTTTGCGAAATCTCTGATGGCTATCTTAAATTAGAAGTAGATGAGAAAAATGCAAATTATGATAAGATACAATTTTTATTTCAAACTTGTCTTGAATCTTTTAAATCAGTTGTTGAAGGTGAAAAAAAATTTGCAAAATTGGAGGTAAAAAATGTTTAAGTTTAATGCTCAACTTTTTGCTCACAAAAAGGGTGGTGGAAGCACTAAAAACGGTCGTGATTCTCAAAGCAAACGACTTGGCGTAAAAGCTTACGGTGGACAAAAAGTGACTGCTGGCAGTATTATTATTAGACAAAAAGGAACAAAAGTTTATCCTAGCACAAATGTTGGAATTGGTAGAGATTATACTTTGTTTGCTCTTTGTGATGGCGTTGTAAAATTTGATGTTAGCAACGGCAAAAAAGTTGTAGCTGTTATTGCAGAATAATTTAAAGCAGGTGTTGTCCTGCTTTTTTATATTTGTGCAGAATTATTTTAAATTTAATATCTATAAATTTCTAATCTTTTTTGTATATAAATTTTAAAAAGGATTATATATTTTATGAAATACGAAAAATTGGACGATAGGATAATAATTTTTGATAAAAAACAATTTAATCCCAAACATATTTTAGAGTGTGGACAAATTTTTTGTTATAGATTGAATAATGATGTTTATGAGGTATTTCCTCAAAATAATTTCTGTAAAATTGTTGAAAAACCTGATTGCTATGAAATTTTGACAAAGCAGGTAAGTTATTTTGAAAATTTTTTTGATTTAAAAACTGACTACGATTTAATAAAGAAATCTTTATCTTCATTCAAAATTTTAGAAGAACCTTTAAAATTTGGTTACGGAATAAGAATTTTAAAACAAAATTTATTTGAAACGCTTATTTCTTTTATAATCTCAGCAAACAACAACATAAAGAGAATAAAACTCATTTTAAATAACTTAAGAAGTTTTTTTAAAAATGAAAATGGAGGAGAATTCTTTCCTACTTATGACCAATTTCTTTCAAAAGATATAGAGTTTTATAAAAAAATTGGATGTGGATATAGAGCCGGTTATATATATAAAGTTTTAAGACAAATCTCGCCAAGTTTGCTTGAAAATTGGTCAACTTTAGAAACATCTCAACTACGAAATAAACTTATTTCTCTTGCTGGTGTCGGCCCAAAAGTTGCTGATTGCATTCTACTTTTCGGTTATGGCAAAAAAGATGTATTTCCTGTTGATACATGGATTTATCAAATGTATAATCAGTTTTATTCAAAACTTGAAAACCGAGAACAAATTCGCAAAAATCTAGTTTTAGAATTTGGTACACTTTCTGGATATGCTCAACAATATTTATTTTACTTTCAACGATCTGGAGAAAAGACTCAATAAATTTTAATTTATTATTGGAATATGTGTTTAAAACGAGTTTTTACTAAGAATTTACAATTTTTATTGAAAATTACATTGAAATAGAGTATTTACAAGTAAGATTTAGTGTGTTATAATAATTGTGATTGGAAATTAGGAGGAGTTATGAATTTGTCTTTGCTTGCATCTTTTGGAGCAGTTGAAATTACTTTTACTATAATTGGCGTTATTGCTCTTTTAGCTATAGTTTTACTTTTAATTATTGTTCCTGTTAAGGATTACTGCACAGCACTTTTTTCAAAGGCACATATTTCTATGGCAAAACTTGTATCTTTTAAAAATTGTAAACATGACCCTATGAAGTTGGTTGAGGCTTATATTCTTTCAAAAAAACTGGGTGTAGAATTAAAAATTGAACAGATTGAAGCTGTGATGCTCTCTGGCGGTAATGCTCTTGGAATGATTAAAGCTATGTCACTTGCAAAAGAAGCGGGAATTTCTTTACCTTTCTCTTTGGCATCTGCTTTAGAAATCAAGACAAAAGATTCTCTAGAAATTGTAAAAAATGCTGTTGAGGGCAGAAATGAAATTATAAATAAAATAAACGTTATAACAAAAGATAATATCGAACTTATTCTTGATTTGAACCTAATTTTGAAACTAAATATACCAAAATATCTTTTTGGCTTATCTGTTGATAAAATAAAGTCTTTTGTTATAGAAGAAATTATAAAAAGAAGTCGCAATTTTACTAAAGATGAAATTATGTCTTCTCCTCACATTATTTGTCAAATAAATTGTGAAGATGCCGGTAAAAATAGTGCTTATATTTTAAAAGAAGTGAGAGTTGCTAATATTTCTATTGGAAGAAATTTTTCTTTAGAAATGGAAGTAAAGAAGGCAGAAAAAGAAAGAGTGTTTGCACAAATGCAGGCAGATAGATTGATAAATGCTGAGCAAATGAGAGAACTGAGAAGTCGAACCAAAACAGAAGAAACTAAAGCAAGTTTGTTGGAGGCTGAGGCTCAAGTGCCAATCGCAATTTCAGAAGCGATCAAAGAAGGCAGATTCTCTGTTATGGATTATTACAAATTGATGAATTTACAAGCTGATACCGCGTTGCGAAGAAGCATTGTCTCTGGTGATAAACAAGAAGAGAGTGAAACAGCAGATGATGACGATGATGATTTTGGAGATGATGAATAATGGGAAATATTAGTGCAATCATCGTAGTTTGTTCAGTTTGTGGAGCGTTAATTTTAATTTTAGCGATTGCTTTTAAAATTGTAAGTAAAAAAAGCTCTAATAATAAGCTTGATGATGAAATAAATAAATATAAAAATTTAAATAACGGAGTGGAAGAATATTCATCGCATAATGATAATAATCAAATAAAATCACAAATAGAAAAAAAAGAAGAAAAAATAATCAAAAAAACACAGAAATTGCAAAAAAAATTAGATAACCAGCTGGACCTAGGCAATTTGGAAGAGAATAATGCTAAAGACAATGTAGAGATAGATAATAGCTATGATTTTTCAACAAAAGCCAAAGATACAATGTTTAATGCTAAAGAGACAGCAGAAAAAAAATGTTTTTCTGATGAAGAGATAGAAAAAAGAGACAAAGAATTTGAAGACTTTATGAACGAATTTTCTTATTCAAGAGTTGTAGGAAATAAGAAATTGTTAAATCAAATTAAAAATTTGCCTCCAAAAGTTAAAGCTCTTGTTTTAGGTAATATTTTTAATAAATTTGAAGATTAAGATGCTAAAAACGCATCTTTTTTTTGTTTAAGGTTATTTTGTTTTTATAATAATAATCTATTTCTATTTTACATATATTTACCTTATAAAAATGGGAGAAATATGTTTAATTTTTTTGACGAGATAAAAAACAATTTAAAAAAAAGTGACTTTTTGCCTTCATTTAATTTGATAAATTTGTCCGGCAAAATTTTGTATGTAGAAGGACATTGCGGATTGACAATACTTTCACCTTCCACGATTGCTTTTAAAATTAAAAAAGGAAGAATAGTAGTCGAAGGAGAAAACTTATTTTTGAGTGAGCTTAGTCAAAACACTTTAAAAATTGAAGGTAATATCAAAAAGATTGAGGAATTTTAATGAAAAACAATAGTCGCTCCCGTTTTAAAATAAAGTCATTAAATCAAGAAAAAGTTTTTAATAAAATTGTTAAAAATTTTGTTGTCTATAATGTTAAAGAAAAAAATGGAATAACCGAATTTGAGGTAAGCTATCGTGATGGCGAAAAATTAGAAAAATATTTACAAAAACAAAATGTTGCTGTATTAGCAGTAAGACATTTTCAACTAAGATTTAAAAAATTTCTTAAAATGTGGGGCATTTTTGTAGGTTTGGTTTTAGGTCTTAGTTTGTATTTATTACAATATAATTTCATTTTTAAAATTGAAGTTTGGGGCTGTGAAAATATTGATGATGTAGAAATTGAAACTTTTATAAAAAATCATTTAAATTCAAATTTTAAACCTGATATTGACACGGTTACACTTGAAAAACTCATAAAAAATAATTTTGAAAAGGTAAGTTCGGTCAGTGTTGCTATAATAGGGCAAAGTTTAGTTGTTAACATAAATGAAGCCGTTCTTCCAGATGAAATGGAAGGAAATTTTGAACCTTTGATAAGTCAGTATGACGGAATTGTTAAACAAATAAACCTTGTCCAAGGTACTATAAATATAAAAGAGGGAGATATAGTAAAAAAAGGTGATATTTTGGTCTTCCCTTATATATACGATTCAGATGGACAAATGTTGCCAGTACAACCAAAAGCTGAAATTATTGCAGATATATGGATCCAAAGTCAAGATGTATTTTATGAATATTTTGTAAAAGAAGAGCGTACAGGAAGAAAAAAGGTTTGCTCTCAAGTTTCGCTTTTTGGGTTAACTATTTATTCAAATACAAGTGAAAATAATTTCGAAACTTATCAATGTGAAACCGAGTCTTCTTTTTTAACACAAAACAATATTCTTCCTTTTATTTATACGAAATACATTTTTTATGAAACAAAAACAATAGAAATAATTAGAAATTTTGAAGAAGAAAAAGATGAGGTTATTAAAAAACTTCGTGAAAATTCCTTGATTTCTTTAGATGAAAATGAGATAATAATAGATGAAAATTGCTCAATTAGTGGCGGAGGAGGAATATATTATTTATCTTATACTGTCACTGTTGAAAAAGATATAGGAGAAGGTTATGGTTATCAATTTCCACAAAGTTAATTTCATAAGTAGAAAGCTTATTAAAAAAATTTTCACAGTCGCTATGATTGTTACTGAAAATTATAAATCTGACAGTCAAATTGATGTTTCTTTCGTCTCTGAAGAAGAAATAAAAAAATTAAACAATCAGCATCGTGGTGTTGACAAGGTAACAGATGTTTTGTCTTTTCCACTTTTAAATATTTCTTATCCGCAAAAGTTGGAAGACTATAAAGAAGAGGCTGAACCTGATGGAATTTTAAGGTTGGGTGATGTTGTTATTTGCAAGCAAAAAGCATACGCACAAGCAAAAGAATACGGCCATTCTAAACAACGCGAAATTGCTTTTTTAGCATTACATGGCCTTTTGCATCTTTTGGGATATGACCATATTGAAAAAAATGATGAAATGATTATGAATAGTACCTGTGAAAAAATTTTATCAAGTTTAAACATTAAAAGAGGAAAAAATGTATAGTTTTGGTTATGTTGCAATTATAGGAAAAACAAATGCTGGTAAAAGTAGTTTAGTTAATGCTTTGGTTGGTGAAAAGGTTGCTATTGTTACCAAACGCCCTCAAACAACGCGTGATAATATTTTAGGTATTCTTAACGAAGAAAATTATCAAGTTGTGTTAGTTGATACTCCCGGTGTTCACCATAGCAAAAATAAACTTGATAAAAAAATGATGAAAAATGTGCGAAGTGCAATTTCTGGCGTAGATCTTATTTTGTATTTGGCTGACGGAAGCAAAATCATGGATCAAGAAGAAATTGAATATTTTCAACACTTACCACAGCCTAAAGTTTTGGTAAAAACAAAAATTGATAAAAAAGAATTAAAAAATTTCGCGTGTGATTTTGAAGTATCATCTTTTACTGGGCAGGGGCTTATTGAATTAAAAAATTTCATTATTGATAAAATGCCGAAAAGCGATGAAAAGAATTTTGCTTTTGATCAAGATTATTACACAGACAAAAGCGTAAAATTTTTAATTGCAGAAGAGATAAGGCAAAATGCCCTAAATCTTTTAAATGACGAAATTCCGCATGGAATTGCAGTTGTTATTGAAAAGTTTGATGAAAAAAGTGAAATTGTTGTTATCGAAGCAACAATTATTGTAGAACAAGAGAGGCATAAAGGAATCGTTATTGGTAAAGGGGGACAAATGTTAAAAAAAATAGGTCAACAGACTCGGGCTTTTGCTGAGGAACTGCTTGACCAAAAAGTTCTTCTAAAACTTTTTGTTAAAGTTGATAAAGATTGGCGTAATAAAGACAAGAGTTTAAAAGATTTTGGCTATTAAAATTATTTGATAATTTCTACATCTTTTTCAAGAGAAATATTATAATTTTCTTTTAAAATCTTTTCGATTATATCTATTAGATATTTTATATCATTAAATGATGCTTTATTTTTATTGATAATAAAATTTGCGTGTTTGTCAGAAATAAAAGCATCATTTTTTTGTAAACCTTTCAAACCGCATTTTTCTATCAGTTTTCCAGAGCTTTCTCCATTACTGTTTTTAAATATACACCCAAAACTTTTTCCGCATGGTTGCGAAAGGCGTCTTTTTGATGTACATTTAAGGTAAGTTTTTTGAATTTGACAAGGCAAAGCAAGATTTAAACAAAATTTAGCCGTTAAAATAATAGTTGGAGATTTTAATTTATTTTGCATAAATAATGATGTGTGATAACCTTTTTCAAAATTTTTTATTATTTTTATTTTGCCTTCATGATAAACAGTTATGCTTTCAAGATTGTCGAATATGCTTTGTCCAAAACAACTAGCTCCGCTGGCGATTGCTCCGCCTATGTTGCCGGGCACTCCTGCTATTTTTTCAAAGCCTGATAAATTTTGTTTTAGGCAAAAATTATAGGCTTCAAAAAGTGTTGTAGAGCATGAAAAAGTGACGTAATTTTTTCTTTTTGACATTTTTTTTGCAATTTTTCTTGTGGAAATCACATAAAAATCATGAAAGTTATCACTAAAAAGCAAGTTGGTGCCATTACCAATGACTTTATAACTTTCTTCTTGAAAATCTAAATATCTCAATAAATTTATAAACTCTTTTTGACTTTCCGGCAAAAAAATTCCCTTGCATTTTCCGCCAACTCCGATACTTGTGAAAGCGCTGAGTTTTTCCTCTGAAAATTTCATAGTCAAATATATGCGAAAAAAAATATTATTGTTAAACTCTTTTAGTCATAATTCATATAGTGTTAATATGAGTTTGATTGATAAAATACAGAGTGTACATATAATTGGCATAGGCGGTATCAGTTTATCCGCTCTTGCTTTAATTTTGTTGTCTAAAGGCAAAACTGTTTCTGGCTCAGATAAAGTACTAAGTCAAATTACAGAAAATTTGCAAAATAAGGGGATAAAAATTGTTGATAAATGCGATAGTTTGCTTATTCAAAATGCAGACCTTATAGTTTATACAAGTGCTATTTCTGCTGATGATGAAGAGTTTACTCTTGCGAAAAAACTGCATAAAAAAATTCTGTCTCGAGCTGAGTTGCTAGGTGAAATTTCAAAAGATTATTTTACTATTTCAGTTGCTGGCAGTCATGGAAAAACAACCGCAACTTCAATGATTGGCAACATTTTTATTGAAGCCGGAAAAGACCCAACAATTCATGTTGGGGGAATAATGAAAAATATTCACAGCAATGCTTTAGTAGGGAAAGGAAAATATTTCATTACTGAAGCTTGCGAATATAAGGATAGTTTTTTGCACATTTCTAGCGACATTTCTATCATTTTAAATGAAGATCCAGATCATCTTGATTATTTTAAAAACAAAGAAAATTATTACAAATCTTTTGAAAAATTTGCAAAAAATATAAAAAAAGATGGCGTTTTGATTGTTAACAACGATGATTTTTTTGCAAAAAAGTTAAAAACGGCAAATACTTTTTCATATTCGATCAAAAATAATGCAGATTTGCAGGCGAAAAATATTGATCAAAAAAACGATTTAATTTCTTTTGAACTTTACTATTTAGGCTTAAATTTTGGCGTCTTTCAAATTCATGCACTCGGCTTACATAATATTTACAATGCTCTAGCTTCGATAGCTGTTGGTATTTGTTGTGGCATATCATTAGAAATTATGAAAAACGCATTATATGGTTTTGAAGGAGTTGAAAGAAGATTAGAAATTATATCAAAAATTAAAGGCGCAAATATAATTCATGATTACGCTCATCACCCCGATGAAATTATTGCTTCTATCAAAGCGGTAAAAGATGCTTACGGCGGGAAAATTGTTTGCATTTTCCAGCCACATACTTTTTCTAGAACCCGCGATTTATATTATGAATTTTGTCATTGCTTTATTGAAGCAGATGAAGTTTGGCTTTTGCCTATTTATCCAGCGCGTGAGAAGCCTGTTGCAAAAATCACATCAAAGTTTTTGGCTAAGGGCGTGTCTAAATATAATAGCCATGTTAGGTATTTTTCAAACTTTGAAAAATGTTTTGCTTTTATTTCAAAGATAGCAGAAGATAACATGACCTTTTTGATTATGGGAGCGGGAGATATTTGTAACCTTGCATATAAATTTAAAAAAAGTGATAAATAGATATCACTTTTTTGTGTTGTGATTAAATTTATTTAAGTTATTTAAAATTTTTAAGTTCTTCTAAATAATTTATATGTTTTTTTATTTGCTCTAAAAGCTTAAAGTACTTTGCAGAAAAATATTTATTTTTGTTTCGCGGATTTAATATTATGTCCGCTACTTCTTGGCTATCAAAAGTGATGTCCACCAGTGACATTGCCATTTTCTTGTTGGCAAATCTTTGTATTTCATTTATTGAGTGCTTTGGTCTTTCTTGACCAAACTCTTCTGCTATTGGCTCAATATTTAACAAATCAAGCCATGATGATTTTGTTTTTTTTGTCGAATATAATAAAGTATTTAAAGTAGAGTATTGTATTATTTCTTCAATATTTTTGTAATTATATTTTAAGCCTAATTTATCCAAAACATTAAGGTAGGCTTTTATTATAGTTTCACAACTGATTTCTTTACTGTTTTGATCTAATTGACTGATTAAATCATTTGTTTTTTCAAGGCTATTTGTCAAATATGTTTTCAATTTTTTGTTATCCATTGTATGCTTTTGTTTGTATCTTTCTCTCATAAATATTTCAAAATCAAAATATGTTTCATCTATGCGTGTTTTTGTGTCGCAAAGAATATTTATGCAATCTGGAAGTTTTATTGCGTTTTTCAGTTTTACTAAGCAACCAGAAAAGCCTTTCCATTCTTCATCTTTCTGATCTGCAATGTCAGCCGTTAAATCCATGGCATAAGTTCCGTTGATACCATAGTGACTATCTTTTATTGAAATTATGTTGAAAGTGTGTGATGATTTTTCAATAGGTTCTTCTATGCTTAAAAAGCCTGTTTTTAAATAATCATTGTTTAAAACATCCATAATTGATTTAAAAAATGAAGAAATGCCTGCGCAAGTTATCAGTTGTTTTTCTTTTAATGCTCCAATAATGGTGTGGACTGAATCGTCATCAATTGAATTATCCTTGTTATAATAAAATGTATTTGTAAGAGTCTGGTAAGTATAAATTACTGCTTCGAGTGGAGTAAACTTTTTGTTTTCAATTGTAATACGAATATTTTCTATAAAATCGTTTGCTTTTAGCACATCATCATAGTTGTGCAATGTAGAATAATCAAATATATCTTTGGGCATATCAAAAAGCTCTGAAAATTTCATTTCACAACCTTTAGGGAAATTATTTTCTTTATTGTAATACTCTAACTGTTCGTTTAACTTTGATAAATATTTGAGCTGATCAATAGAATATAAATATTCTATTTTTGAATTTATTGATTTGTCAGATGAAGAAACTAAAATTTTAATTTCTTTATATCCTACAGCATGCAATTTGTTGCAAATGCTTATTATTTTGTTTATATATTTTTCGTTTATGTTGTTTGCGTCTATTGCTATACAAAGATGTTTACCTTTTTTCGTTTTTTCGAAATGATTTTCTAGTTTGGTTAGTCGTTCTTGCAATTTAATTTCTTTTCTTTTCAATTTCTCAAATTTGGTTATTTTATTTTCTTTATCTTCTTCACTAAATTCTTGAATTCTTTTTCTGCAAGTTTTTATTTTTCCTCTTACATTTGCTATATTTTCGCTTAGGCTTGACAAAATTTCTTGTTTTTTCAAATTTTCGAAAAATTGTCTTTCGCTCATATCTTCAAATAAAATGAGCCAAGTATCGTTTAAAGCCAAAATAGGGTGAAGGGCTATGTTGTCCCAATTTGATAACTCCTTTTTTCTTTCCTTTTCTGACATTCCACGAAATTTTTTAAAATCTTTTGTTCCATAGTTATAAGTAAAATCATGGCTAAATTTGCATGGTTTGCTGTAAAGTTTCGCATAATTTGTTTTTGTGCTTTCCTCTTTTGTCATTTGTTTTCTCCTTTAAGTTTATTATATACACTTTTTTGATTTCGTCAATATCTAATATTTTATATATTATACATTTATTAACAAATATAAATTTAAAGAATTTAATATTGACATTTGTTGCTAATTATGGTAAAATTTTTTAGATTATGATGAGGTCTAAGTATGTTAGAAATTGTAGGGTTAACTAAAAGATATAAAAATTCAAATTTTTACTCTGTAAAAAACCTTAATCTCACTCTAAATGAGGGCGAAATTTTTGGCTTCCTCGGTAAAAATGGTGCTGGCAAAAGTACTACTATAAAATGCCTAACGGGGATATTGCCTTTCGACGAAGGGACAATTAAGGTGTGCGGTTATGATATTCAAAAAAATCCAATTGAAGCTAAATTGAATATTGGCTATGTGCCAGATAATCACGCTGTATATGAAAACTTAACTGGCAGAGAATATGTCAATTATATGGGCAATATTTATCGTGTTCCAAAAGATGTTATAGAAGAAAGAATAGAAAAGTTTTCAAATTTGTTTAGTATGTCTCATGCTATCGACAACCAAATTCGATCTTATTCGCATGGTATGAAACAAAAAATTTGTATCATAGCAGCTTTAATACATAATCCTAAATTTTGGGTGCTTGATGAACCTTTAATGGGACTTGACCCTCAAAGTACATTTGAAATAAGAGAGTACATGAAAGAACATAAAAGGTTGGGTAATTGTGTATTTTTCTCATCACACAACATTGATATGGTTGAAAAGTTATGTGACAGAGTAGCGATTATGAATCGTGGACAACTGATGGAAATAATTGATGTGAAAAAATTTATGCAAGAAAGCGATATCCCGCTTGAAACATATTTCTTGAATATGACTAAAGATTCTAAAGCCAAAGTTATAAAATTTGAAGATAAGAAGGAAATTAAGCAAAAATTAAAAGCTGAAAGACTTCAAAAAAAGAAAGAAAAAGAAGAAAAACTGAAAGAAAAGAAAGATGAGGAAAGAAAAATTAAAGAAAAACAGTCTGAGGTAAAAAAACAGACAAGAAAGGAAATAAAGGAAATTAAATCTCAAAAAAAAGTACAATCGAAAAAATTAAATGAAGAATATTCTCAAAAAATTAAAGAACAACTTAAAACATTAAAAATCAAAATGGAAAAAAATAAAAAAGACTAATAAGGAGAAAAGATGACTCAGTTCTTGACACTTTTAAAACTTGAGTTTTTAAATCGTGCGCCTAAAAATAGGGTAAAGGGGCATCTTTTTTCAAAAATTCTTAAGTATCTTATTATAGTTTTGGGTATTTGTGCTGTAGGCGGTGCGTTGCTTTTTGTTTTTAACAGTCTAATTTCGATTTGTGTTAAAGCAGATCTTGCACAAGAATTTATCGTTTACTATTCTTGTCTTGTACAAATTGTTCAGTTGTTTTTTGGTTTAAGTTTAACAACTAAAACTCTATTTTATAATTCAGATTCTGATTTATTAAAACTTCCACTCAACGGGAAAATGATTTTTTTGGCAAAAATAACATATCTTTTTATTTATGAATTTATTTTTACAACATTCCTAACTTTGCCAGTGTTTATTTTATACGGAATACAAACGATGCAAGGTGCAATGTTTTACATTATGCTTTTGCCAAACATTATTTTCTTTCCAATAATACCATTTTTAATCGGCGTACTTTTGTCTGTTCCAGCAATGTATGTTGTTGGTTATTTAAAAAACAAATTTGTTGTGATGCTTTTTCTCTACATAATTTTTGTTGCTTTAGGTTTTACCATTTATACCTATGGTTTAAAATTCATAATGGAAATATTAAATAGTTCTGATATTTCTTCTATTTTACAAACACAAGTTATCTTAGATATAAAATTTATTTCAAATTTCCTATATGTTCCGCTTTTATTTAAAAATAGTTTGCTTTTATATCGTTTTTGGCCAAGTGCCATAGTCAATTTGACGGTTGTGGTTGTTTTATTTGTTTTGGTTTTCATTTTTGCAAATAAATCTTATCTTAAAATTTTGCTTCGCAATATTGAAAGCGGAGGAAGTATTTATAGAAATAAATCAGTTATTAAAGAAAGAAGCGTTACAAAAGCGTTATTTTTCAGAGAGTTTTTATCCATTTTTAGATCTGTAAATTATTCTTTTCAGTATTTTACAATAGTTATTACAACTCCTTTAATGGTATTTTTCTCTAGTCAAATTGCTTCTAACATTGGAGTTGGACAAGTCGGAGCTGGCATACTTCCCGGAATTGCTGTTTTAGTTCTTTTAATGTTTTTGAGCATGGGTACTTCCTTTGCTGCCACCTCTATCACTAGAGAGGGAGGAAACTTCTTTCATACTAAAATTATTCCAGTTTCTTTTACAAAGCAAATTATTGTTAAATTCTTCATGTATGTAATCGTTTCAATTCCTTCTGTTATTGTAAGTTGTTTAGTCCTTGCATTTGCCGGATTTATTTCATATTTAAACGCTATGCTGATCGCATTTGCGGTGATTATGATTGTTCTAGGTTCTATTGCAAATTCTATTTTGATTGATTTAAAAAGGCCACAATTTATGTTCCTTGACGGCAAAGAAATAACTTCTACTAATGGCAATGTAAATGCAAGTATCAGTATTGGCTTTTTAATCGCTGTTTTAATGGGAATTGGCGCTATTGTAATTTCTTTGTTTGTATCTGTTCCAGCTATTTACATAGTTCTGTTTGGCTTTGGTGTGCCTTACATGTCGATAGAACTTTTTATGTTGTTTTATAAACTTGAAAAAAGATATAGGAGTATTGAAGCATGAAAAAATTGATGATATTTTTAATGGTGGCTATTCCTATTGTGATTATTTTACTAGTCAATTTCACTGTTGATGTTGTAATTGGAAATGTTTCGATTGCTGTTGACAGAATAGAACTTGACAAAACAGAAATTACTGCCAACATTGATGAAAAAATTTCTTTAGAGGCAAAAATTTATCCTTCTAATGCTACAAATCAAGAAATTATTTGGGAGAGCACAAATGAAAGTGTTGCAATAGTTGACTTAGACGGAAATGTATCTTTTGTCGGATTTGGTAATGGATACATAACTGCTACGACTGCAGATGGCAATAAGAGAGCCAGTTGTTATTTCTATGTTACTGATACTGTCGTTCATCAAGTAATTTTAACTGCACCATATACAAATGTGCATGTTGGAAGTACTGTTCAACTTAGTGCAAGTGTTTTACCTAATGAGGCTGAAAACAAAAATGTAATTTTCTCTTCATCTGATCCTAGCATTGCAAAAGTAGACCAAAACGGACTTGTGACAGGTTTAAAAATTGGATATGTAACCATAACTGCCACTTCTGAAGACGGGGGATATACAGACTTTGTAAATCTTGCAATTATTAACCCTGTGACTGATCTTGTTTTAAATACCGACTATGCAATAACTGGCGATAATAATTATTCTATCGGATATCAAATTTATCCTTCTAATGCAACAAACACTGCTGTTAATTTTTCAGTAGATGATCCTAGCATTGCTTCAGTAAATAGCATAGGACAAGTTTCCTTTTTAAAGGCTGGAGAAGTTAATGTTACCTTAACAACTGTAGATGGTGGCTTTACCAAAACAATGACGATTGTCTATACGGCTGGATATGCAAAAAGTTTAACATTAGAAAAATATTCTATTTCTGCTAAAATTGGAGATGCATCACAAATTATTGAATATTCCACAACACCATCTTATTTAGCTAGCACTGAAGTAACATTCTCTTCTTCAAACGAAAAAGTCGCTTTTGTAAGTAATGGATATTTGTATTTTGTTGGCGGTGGCAGTGCAACAATAACCGTAAAAGTTGAAAGTGCAAAAGGTCAATATATAGAACAACAAATTATGGTTTATGTTGAAAGCCCGGCGACAGGGATTTTGATAAATGATATTGTTACAGCTGAAAATACTGTGCAGTTGCAACCAACTTCTTTCCCGGAAAATTCTACTAACAACAAATTTTTCTATCATTCAAACAGCGAAAATGTTTCAGTTGATGAAAATGGTAAAGTGACTTTTTTAACAGAAAATCCTACTACTGCTCAAATCACAATATTTGCAAATAATGATTATAGCGATATTTCAACCGTTGTAGAAGTTGAGTATACTGCTGGAAAAGCCAAAGAATTTTCGCTTTCACAAAAATCTGTTACAATAAATTATGGAGAAACGCTTACAATTGATTATGTATTATTTCCAACAAATGCAGACACAAAATCTATTTCTTTATCAATAATTTCTCAAAACAATAATTCTGGTCAAGGAAATGTTGTTGAAATTTTGCCAGACGGAACTTTATATGGAATTGGCGGGGGCAGTGCCGAGATAGAAGTTTCGCTTGTGCTTCTTAGTGGAGAAAAGAAAACAGAAAATTTAGTTGTAAATGTAAATCGTGATGTAGAAAGAATAGAAATCAATATCAATCTCGAAAAGCAAGATGGCGTTTATATAACTGCCGAAAATACCGTTTCTTTTGATGCAGTTTCTTATCCAAACGATGCAAGCAACAAAACTATAACTTGGTCGGTTGATGATAAAAACATGGCAGTAATTTTAGGGCAAACATTTAAATTTAATCAAACAGGAACTGTTACTTTAATTGCGACATCTTCATCAGGTTTACAAGAAAAAGTGCAAGTAAGATACACCGGCTCTTATCCTATATCAGCAGAAATTGGTGTTTTGACTGGCTCGGTAGTGCAAGATTTGCCAAATCAAATTAGAGTGGGAGAAAACTATCAAATCGCTTTAAAAAGTGTTTTCCCTTCAAATACAATAAATAAGAATATTACTTTGAAAATTTCAAATCAATCAACTTCTTCTCCTATTGGAAAAGTATTGACAGTTCAAGGCAACATCATTACTGCTGTAGCAGGTGGAAGCGCAACGCTTACAGTTTATGTTTCTACAACAGTTATAATGACATATCAAATAACTGTTATTCAAAATGTAGAAAGCATAAGTGTTAGTCCTGCAAATATTCAAACAACAAACTCAAGTGTTATGCTTGAAACAACAGTTTTGCCTATTGACGCAACTAATAAAAATGTTATTTTTAAAGTTTTAAACGAAGAAATAGCATATATTGAAGATGATGTTCTGTATTTCTTGCAAGACGGCGTTGCGGAAATCGTAGCAATATCAGAAGAAAATCAAGAAATAAAATTTGAATTTACCATAGAAAAAATTGCTAAAGGGACAGGGACAATCGATCCAAGTCTTGATGAAATTGAAATGTATGTTGGTGATAGCAACAAATTAGATTTTTCGAACAATGGAATAAAATACAGTCAACTTGAAATCGTTTTTGTGGAAGGGGCAAATACTGATATTATTTCGATTGACGGCGACACTATAAAAGCATTGAGTTGTGGACAAACAGAAATAATTTGCTATTTGTATGACCAATTTGGAAGTCCTATTGCTTCTTACCAAATTAAGATTGATGTAAATTTGCTCGTAGAAAATATAGTCTATAGTGGAGATATCATAGAATATAATGGATATTTGACTACAGCTCAAGATGTAATGCCTTTAGAGTTTTCTGTTTTGCCTTTGAATGCAAAAAATTCAGAGTTGATATACGAAATAACAAGCTCTTTAAATTCTAATGGAGTTTCTGAAGATATCGCGTATATTGACAGCAACAATGTTCTTTTCTGGACAAAGTCGGGCACTCTTACATTGAAAGTTAGTTCATCAGATGGTAATTGTACAAAGAATTTTAGTTTTAAATATACCGGCGGAGATGCCTTAGATGCAGTTTTAAACATAGAAGAATCTATTTCTCTCAATGTCGGTGAAAGCATTAAAATCGAAGTAAACAGTTGGACGCCAAAAGATACTGTAAACAAGCAAATTCTTATTCGTGAGATAAATCATACTTCTGGTGTCAATGTTATAAGCATTGATTCGGCAAGTTTAACTATTACGGCTTTGAGCGGTGGTTACAGTCAACTGATTATTGAATTATCAAATGGTATAACTAAAAATATAAATATTAGCGTTATCAAAAAAGTTTCTTCTATTCTTATCAGCGATGATAATATAGTTACGGCTTTAAGCGAAGCAACTATAAATGCATCAGTCCTTCCTAGCAGTGCAACGAACAAGAGTTTATCTTATTCTATGCCAAATGTAGATTTTGCAACTCTTGAAGGAAATAAAGTTACTTTTACTAAAGCAGGAACAGTTGTTGTTACAGTTTCTACTATGGACGGAAGTAATATTTCACAGGAAGTTTCTGTCACAAGCACTATGGGTTATTTAAGTAGCATAGTCTTAAACGCTTATGAAAAAACTATATCTAAGGGTAGCAGTTTTTCTCTATATGTTACTCAAACTCTACCTTCAAATGCAATTTATAAAGATGTCTTTTTCAAAATTCTATCTCAGACTTCTGCAGATGAGAGCGAAAGTCAAGTTATAACACTTGAGCAAAGTGGAGACAAATATTTGATTAGAGGTCTTTGCGGTGGAGAGGCAATTGTACGAGCTTATGCGACAAACTCTTTTGGTCAAGAAATTTATTCAGACTGTTTAATAATAGTAAATAGTCCGGTTGAAAAGATTGAAATTAAATTTGAAGACGGACTTGAATTTTATCAAAATTATTATGTTACAAGCAAGTCAAACATATCATTTGAGCAAATAGTATATCCTATTGATGCAACAAATAAAGAGTTTTCTTATCAAGTTTCAGACCCAAACAAAGCTTCTGTTGAAAATGGAGTTATTATATTCAAAGAAATTGGAACTGTTACTATTACATTTACAAGTCTTGACAGCACAAATGGAAACAAGTCTCTTTCTTATATATTCTATTATTGTGACGACACTCTTTTAGAGGCGTCATTAAACCTTGATGGTTTTGTTTCAAATACTTTAAACTTGAAGGCAGGGGAAAGTAAACAACTATCTTTAAACAAGGTAGTTCCAAGCGATAATAGCAATGTGCAAATCACAATGTCAAATTTGGTAGAAAATCGCAACGATTCTGCTTTGCCAGTCATATCACTAGAAAATAACATTATAAATGCTTTAAATGGCGGTCAAGCAACATTTAATCTTTATGCTAACAACATAAATTTAGGCTCATTTACTGTTAATGTTGAAAGAGATGCGACTTCTATTTCCGTTGAGAATAATGATGTCTATATTTCAAGTCCGGGTTATCAATTAAATCCTACTGTTTATCCTTCTGACGCAACTGATAAACAAGTTGAATATATTTGCAACAATACAGATATTGCAAAAGTTGATCAATACGGCGCGGTTGAATTTACTTCTTTAGGAAAAGTAGTTATTACTATTAGGCTTAAAAATAACAATTCTATTCAAACGCAAGTAACTATAGAATATACAAAAGATATAAAGGATATTTCATTTACTCAAACAAAAGACAAAATGTATATTGGCGAGTATGTCAATCTTAGTGTTTTACCTGAGCCTATCGACGCAGAAGGTTATACATTTAGTTTTAGCCTTGACAAACCAAATGTAGCATCATTGACACAAATGAGTGATGGCACGTTTAGGCTGAGAGGTACAAGTGCAGGAGAAGTTAAAGTAACTTTATCGGTAAACAATACAAATATATCCTATAGCAAAACATTTACTTTCTATCCAAAATTAAATGATATAAAACTAGAACTTGACAACATCGATGACGCTTACGGGCTTGGTGGCTACAGAGTATTTGGCAATACATTCATTTCTTCAAACGGAAAAACATCACAAGAATTTGTAATGAATTACACTACAAATCCTAGCGATAAGGACTACTCATCTTTAATTGAATGGAGTAGTAACAATGAAAAAGTTGCCAAAGTTTCAAACAATGGTGTAGTAACTTTTGTTGGCACGGGCGTAGTGACAATAACCGCAAGACAAATTGCACCTTATCAAGGAGCAAATGTTGTTTCTGATTCTTATACTTTCTATGTTGTAAATGGAATAAATGTTTATGGCTACAGTGAGTATGAAAATGCGGTAGAAATTGCAACAAAATGCAACGAAAATTTGACTGATAATTATTTTGCAATAGTTTTACATAAAGATGTTACCATACAAAAAGAATTTCAGAAAGTAAGCCATGAAATAAACTATAATATTTATGGAAATGGCTATATGATTGATTTTTCTAATGATACTACATATGAAAAAATGATCATAAAACGAAGCAATATTGTTATTGACAATGTGATATTACGAGGAACTTCTTTCTCATCTGATGGTGAACTTGCAGAGCTTGACGGCAAAGGAAAAATACTTTATATTACTAGCAAAGTTGAAAATGTGTTAATATACAACACAATTATAGAAAATGCATATATTTTGGCAGATGTTATTTCTTCTCAAGCGACATTTAAAGGTTGCATTTTAAGAAATTCTTACTCTAGCGGACTTGTTTTGAGTAAATATCAAAATGAAACGCAAGCGTCTGATGTGACAGTTGAAGATTGCATTTTTGCTCGTAACCTATTGGCTAGTATTTGTTTCCAACCTATGACTCCAAGTTCTTTTAAAGGGGACAAAAGCAAATTGACAATTATTGGCGACTTAAGAATTTATAATTGGCTCACACTTGACCAATTCCAAGGTTCTACAATTTTAGGCTTCTTTGATGATTATGGATTAAGTGGTGTTGCGGACAGCATTATAAGTCAAATTAAAAACATTATTATCCAAAATTGTGCTGACTATAAGTACACAATAAATGGAAAAGATTATTATCATTTCGGTATTCTTGATTTATATGTAAATGTTAGCGGATTGTTTGAGTATCAAAGTTATGGCGAAATTGACCGTTCTCAGATGAATACAAAATTTAATTATGTTGACGGTACAGTTGAAGGATCTATTCAGGAGATTATAGTGGGCAACTTGAGAATAAAATTGCTTACTTTCATGGGGACAAACCCTTACATAAAACCTGAAACCACCTATGAGGGAGACCAAGTAATTTTGGCAGAAATAAAGCAACCTCGTAGAGATGAAGATTTAGGATTTGTAAATTAAAAGGAAAGGAATATGAAAACTAGATTTTTAACTAATAAGATTTTAGTTTTATTGCTGACACTTTTTAGCATATTCTTTTTCGCTGGAATTTTTATTGCCATTCCTAAGACAAGTGCTGATATTCAAGGTGTTTCAGGCAACAAATTTGTTTTGACATCTAGCATTGGAAATACTCAAGGGCATTACTTCCGTGACAGCAGCAATACTTCGACTTTATCATATGCTGAAGTTTCTGATGAAGGAGGCGACTACTATTCTATAGTCCCTTCTTCTGGAATGCTTCTTGGCAAAAACAGCAGTGGGTATGCAATTGTTAGAACTACCAACGATATAAATTCTTTAATAGAAAAAGGAGTTGTATACGCGCGAATTTCATTTTCATTTCAATCAAAAAACAACAACTCTCAATCAAATATTCAAGTGACATTTTCACAAGGTGGCAATCAAAAAATCATTACAACTTCCTATAATAATTCACAAAAAACCGAATATATAAGCTCTTTGATTAAATTGGACTCTTCTTCAAATGAACTAAAATTTGCTTGGACAACTTTAGCATCTACTTCGGTAGGAAATTACAGTGATTTTATTTTATCAGAGCCAACAATTAGACTTTATACCCAAATAGAAAAAATTGAGTTTTCAAATGAAGATCAATATGTTTCTGCTGGTGCGTCGATCAAACTGAATGCTACCAATGATGTTTTGTCAGTAAATAATGTGAGTGGAAACTTTTTGAATTATTCAAAAGTAAATCATGCCATTGTGTATGAGTTTGTTTCAGGAGAAGAGTGGGCAAGTGTTGTAGGAAACTATTTGTATATTGATAGCTCTGCACCTGACAAAGCTATTATACAGTTGAAGGCAACATGTAGAGAAAATTCTTATGACGATACCTTTTTGCAGTCAGACAACATACTGACTTTGACAGTTAGCGATTCCCAAATACAAGTGAAAGTAAGAACAGATTTTGATAATCCACCACAAATAAAAGGGCAAGGACTTTACAAAGAGGGAACTAGAGTATTTTTAAGTTACAGCCAAGATGATGATTTTATTTTTGAAGGTTGGTTTGTCAATGATGAAAAAATTTCTACTAGCACTATTTTAAATTATGTAGTAAAAGCTGGAGATGATATATATGCAAAATTCGTAAAGAAAATATCTGTTTTATCAGTTGGAGTTAACAATAAGGTTTATGATGGCACTACAGAGATAAATCAAGAAGATATTATTTTCAACTTTGATGGTGTGGAAGAAAAACATGAAGTTTATTTAACAGGCTCAAATTTTTATTTTGCTACAGCTAGTGCTGGTCAAAACAAAGCGATTGTTGTTGAAAATGCAGGAGCTATTGAACTTGCTGGAGCGGACGCACAATTTTATCAATTACAAACTAAACTTATTCCTCAAAGTTATGCTGAAATACTTAAAAGAGATTTAACCATTATTCCTACTTCCATTTCAAAAGAGTATGGTGAAAAAGATGGTGAACTAACTTATACTGCCTTAGGTCTAGTCGATGGAGATTCTTTGCAAGGAAATTTGACCAGAGAACGTGGAGAAGAAGTTGGGGTGTATAAGATTGGGCTGGGCTCTTTACAAAATTCAAATTATAACATTAAGCTTGCTGAGGGTGAATTTGATTTTGAAATAACACAAAGACAACTTGTGTTTAGCAGTCTTTATGCTGAAGATAAAACTTATGATAAAACTATGTCAGCAGATTTGGTCGTTGAAATATCAAATGTATTAGATGGCGAAAATGTCAATGTGGATATTGTTGCATCATATAAAGATGCAAACGCAGGCTATGGAAAAGAGATTGTTATAAATTCTTGTACACTAGTTGGAAAAGATAAGGATAATTACACAATTTCCCTTCCATCAGCACCACTTTACGGCAATATTTTGCAAAAATCTGTAACAGTTGAGGCGAACGCGCAAACTTTTACATATGGTGATGAAATAAATCTTTCATACAATGCACAGTTGCTTGATGGGGATAGTTTTACAGGTTCTCTTACTATTGATGATATAAATGTCGGAACACATAGCATACTTTTAGGTTCACTTTCAAATCCAAACTATTTAATTTCTTTCACTTCTGCAACTTGTACTATCACTGCAAGAGATATAACTGTTACAGCAGAGGCTCTTCAAAAAGAGTATGGTGATGGGGATCCTATTTTAACATACGAAGTTGAAAATTTGGTAAAAGGTGATAATTTAAGTGGCTCTTTAGCTCGCCAAAGTGGAGAAGAAATAGGTCGATATGAAATCACACAAGGTTCTTTATCAAATTCTAATTACAATATAACATTTGTGCCAAATTATTTAGAAATCGTAAAAAGGGCTATAACTATAGAGTTGTCTTTTAAGGACAAAGTTTACAACGGTCAACTAAATGTTGAAAATGAAGTAAATTTTGCAAATACATTGTCAGCCGATCAATTTAGTTTGCAAGTACAAGCAATTTTGGAAAGCAAAGATGCTGGCAAATCTAAAGTAAATATAATTGAGAGCAGTGTTGAGGGGCAGAATCTTGAAAAATATAATTTTGAAATTATTGTTTTAAATGAATATATTCAAATTTCAAAAATGCCAGTAACTGTTTATGTAGACAGTTTATCTAAAATATATGGAGAAGATGACCCAGAAATAACTTTTAGTTATAAAATCGTAGAAGGTGAAGAACTTGTTGGAGCGCCAAAGAGAAATAGTGGAGAAAATGTTGGGCAATATTCATACTATTTAGATGATTTAAATAGTGAAAATAATCCAAATTATGATATTGTTATAGATTCTTCTTCTGTGTTTACAGTTTTGCCAAAGACTATAAATGTTAAAATAGACAATTTATCAAAAACATACGGTGACAACGATCCTGAATTTTCTATTTCATTGTTAGATTCGTCTCAGCTTCAATTTAATGATTCTTTGCAAGATATTATAAGTGGTGAAATTTTTAGAGACGAAGGTGAAAATGTTGGTATTTATTTGTTAAATACAAGCAATTTACAAATAAGTCAAAATTATTCGATAATTTTTGAATCTTTAAACTTTGTCATAAATAAAAGACCAATTACAATTATTGCAGATGATGCGACAAAAATTTATGGAGACGAAGACCCACAGTTTACTTACCAAACAATAAATACTGTTGAAAATCAACCAGTTGGCATAACAATCAAAAGACAATATGGTGAAAATGTTGGAGAATATGAATTAGTTTTAGAGTCGGCAAATGACGCAAGATATTCGATAACCTTTGTACCGGGAGTCTTAAACATAACTCCAAGCAAAATCACAGTAAAGGCGGAGTCAAAAATAAAAATTTATGGCGATGAAGATCCTTACTTTGATGCGATTATTGTTGATGGCCTTCTTAAAAACAATGATGTTTTATCAAATATTATACAAGGTCAAATGGTTCGAGAAAGCGGGGAAGATGTTGGAGTATATCAAATAAATCAAGGCTCATATAGTTTGGGTGATAATTACACTGTATCTTTTCAATCAAATATCCTTGAAATTGTCGCTCAAGACATTGAAGTGACAGCAAATTTGACTACAAAGCAGTATGGTGATACCGATCCTGTGATTGGCTATAAAGTAACTAGTGGTCAACTAAAATTCAGTGACGATTTTGTTGGGGCGCTTACAAGGGACTCGGGCGAAACTTTGGGAAGCTACAAAATTTATCAAGGGACACTTGCTCTTAGTGATAATTATAATCTTTCTTTTGTTTCAAATGAATTTATAATTGAAAAAAGGGTAATCGAAATAATTCCAAAAAATACATCAAAATATTATGGAGAAAGCGAGCCTGATGTAAATTATTTGATAATAGGCAGTCTCGTCAATGACGACCAACTCATAGGTGAAATTTATAGAGATAAACCTACGACAGAAAGTGACCCATATTTATACGAAAATGTTGGCTCTTACAAAATTTATTCAACCTTACATCACGATAATTATCAAATTATCTTCGATACTTATTATTTTGAAGTTATGCCACGAGTGATTGAAATACAAGCCAACAACGCCAGCAAAACATATGGAGAAAATGATCCAGAACTTACCTATCAAATAGTAAGCGGTGAAATTTTAGATGGTGATAAAATAAGCGGTTCTATTTCTAGAGTCGCTGGAGAAAATGCTGGAAATTATGATATAAGAAGCAATTTGAATTTGGGTATGAATTATACAATAATCTTTACTAAAGGCATATTTACGATAAATCCAATTGAAATTGTTGTAAAAACTGAAAATTATAGCAAAATTTATGGACAAATGGATCCCGCATTTACTTATACTATTGTTGAGGGAAAACTTATAAATGGAGATATTCTTTATGGAAATATTACAAGACAGCAGGGAGAAGATGTTGGAGTTTATAAGATGTTATCCAATTTGTCAAATATAAATTATTCAGTTTCGGTTTTAGAGGCTTATCTTGTTATTGAGAAAAAAGATGTTTTAATGCTTGCTTCTGTATATGACAAAATTTATGATGGTACAAATAGTGCCGTGATAAAAACGCCGGTACTTTCTGGGCTTGTCGATAAAGATGTATCTTTGCAGTACGACAAATATAATTGCGCCAAATTTGCTACAAGTGAGGTGGGCGACAATATCCCTGTAACTTTCTATGATATAAAGTTGATAGGAGATAAAGCCGGAAATTATAATTTAATTTTGCCTACTGATGTGACAGGTTCAATTACTTACGACCAACTTTCTGCGGAAGAAGTTGTTGTGGTTGAGGCTATTGACAATGCTTGTTTATATAACGGCACGACCCTTAACTTTAACAACTTTGAAATAGCAAGAGAAGATATGGGACTAAACAAATATCAAGTAGTAAGCGGTTTTTCAATTTGGCTAGAAAATGGCGGAAAGTTAGTAGATTTAAACAGCACTATTTCTTTAACAATAACATTAACAGGAGATTTTGCTAGCAGAAATAACATTTATGTGTACCATAAAAATTCGAATGGTGAGTATGTTTTGGTAAATAGCGAAAACGAAAATGGACAAATAACCATAAAAATTGATGAACTGGGTGAGTTTGTTATCATGACCGACAATGACGCGTGGATAGATGTTGTATCTTATGTTTGTATTGGCGTGTTGGGTTTGTTCTTTATTTGTTACATAATTTACTTAGTACGCAATCGAAAAAAGACTAAAAAAGTTGACTAAAAATTGCAAATAAAAAACTTCTATTGTTTTGGGACAAACCCATTTAATAGAAGTTTTTTTATTTTTTTTTAATTTTTTATTTTTTTCAATTTTTTATTTTTCATTGAAGTCTTCTTCTTCGTCATCTAAATTATTTTCATCAGAAGCGTTTTCTTGGTCTTGTTGAAATTCACTTAAAATGGAATTTATTGTAATTAAATCAGTGTTATTAGTTTCTTCGCTAGCAGAAAAGTAGTCACCATTTCCTTCAAGTTGGTTTAAAAATGCTTGTTCTGGAGCTAAACCTTCTGCGTCAATATCTAGTGTTTTGTCTATAGTAGTTGACCAGATGGTAATTGTTCCATCATTATTATAAACGGGTATTTTATAAATTATATCTCCTGAGTTACGCTGAGCCCAAATTACATCACCAACAAAATAAATGTTTTTGTTTCCGCGCTCGATCAATAAATTTTTTATTTCTTCAGCCATATCAGACATTGTTGTTACATTATAAATTCCGCACATATCAGGATTATTTAAATAAGCCATAACTTCATTTAATTTATCAATATCTGATTGATCGGAGGTGGAAAAGACAAAATCTTGGTCGGCAAAAAATTGCATTTCAATGACATTTGTGTTTTCTCGCTCGTCTATCACTTCTAATTTGACTGTTACAAGATAATTCATAAATGTCCCTGCGGTTACCACTTCGTTTATCTGTAAGCTATCAACTGAAATTATTTTTGAAATTTCACCGTCAATGTTCCAGTTTTTAAATTGATCAGCACTAAACTTTTTAAAATTTTCAATGATTTTATTCTGTTCTTCTTTGTTTATAGGATATGGGTTTATTTGACCATTTTCGTCAATTTCTATGTTATTTCCTAGTTCATCTTCAATTACATTTCCAATAGAAAAATCATCTGTTATGGTGTTTGCTTTATTTTGTGAATTTACATAAATATCCGTGATTGAAAAATAAATTCCAAGTGCTAAAAATGTTATTACGGCTTTCTTTAAAGTATTTTTTATTTCAAAAGTTACTATCCCACTTTTAATAGGTGATAAATAATGTTTTTGTGATGATTTTGTTTTTAAATATTTTATAAGTGAACGAAAAGCATCACCTATAGGCAAACGAAAAACATCACCAGAAACAAGTTTAGCATCTTTCCCATAGAGTGGAATATTAGGCTTTTTTTCTTGCGATTTTTTTTCTGCAATTATATTTTTTAATTTTTCTTTTATTGCGTTTGAAATTTTCACTCTTGTATTATAACATAATTGTTAAAATAAATCAATACTAAACTACAAAAAAAAAGTCGAGATAATTTTTTGAAATCTCGACATTATATCATTACAATTTAGTAGCAATTTCCCAAGCTCTCCAAACAACTGTCCTTAAGTTTCCTACCTTTAAAGCGTCTCCGACTATATGAATGTGTCTACCTTTTTTGGTAAGTGGATTAGGGTTGTATCCGATTGATAAAATTACAGTATCAGTTTTTATTTTTTTAGTTTTGCCATCTTTTTGTGTTATTGTAACAAAGTTTTTTCCTATTTCACATATGCAAGAATTGAGATAAACAAGCACTTTGTTATGTTTAAAATAATCTCTTAAAAATGATGAATTTGCAAGACAAAGTCCTCTTATTGCCATAATGTCATCTTTTGCCTCTATTATTGTTGGGCTTTTGCCATCAAGAGAAAGTTGATATGCTATTTCACAACCAGTCAAGCCGCCTCCAATTATTACAACATTTTGACCTGCAAGCGAAGGGTTATTAAGAAAATCTATTGCTTCAATTGTGTATTCAATGCCTTTGATATTTGGCCTTTTTGCTTTTGCTCCTGTTGCGATTATTATCTCATCGGCGTCCAATAAAGAAATGTCAGTTATTTCGGTATTATATTTAACTTCTATTTTCAATTTTTCAATTTGTCTTTTATACCAATCAAGAAGCATTCTATCTCTTTCTTTAAAAGAAAGTTTTCCAGCAGGAGCAAAAACCCCACCTAAAGAATTTGTTTTTTCATAAATTGTGACCTTATGTCCTCGCATTGTAGCAACGCGAGCGACTTCGATACCACCAACTCCTCCACCAACAACTGCAATTTTCTTTTTCTTTTTGGCAGGAACTAAATCATATTTGCCACCATCCATGGTCATAGGGTTAAGTGCACATCTTGACATATGTTTAGAGTCTTCCATTGCTTGATCATTTGCAACCCCTTTATAATGTGCCATGGTCAAGCATGCGTTATGGCAGTAAATACATGGTTGAATGTCTTCGGGGTGATTTTCTAAAAGTTTTGTAACCCAGTGACTATCTGTTAAAAATTGTCTAGCCACTCCCATAGCATCTATTCGTCCGTCTTTTATAGCTTTTGCAGCATCTAAAACTTCCATTTTTCCAGCGCATACAACGGGTATTGAAACGACCTCTTTGATTTTTGAAACATCATCGAGATTACAATTTTTTGGCATGTAAAGGGGAGGATGTGCCCAGTACCATGCATCATATGTTCCGTTGTCAGTATTAAGCATATCATATCCAGCCTCTTGCAAATATTTCGCCGCTTTTTTGCCTTCTTCAATATCGCGGCCTATATCTTTATAATTTTCTCCCGGCAGTATTCCTTCACAAAAATCTTTTGTTTTGCTGACTGCTGAAAATCTAAGGCTTACAGGATAATCATTGCCACATTCCTTTTTTATTGCTTTTACAACTTCAGTTGCAAAACGATAACGATTTTCCCAGCTTCCACCATACTCGTCGGTACGATGGTTTGTATAATTTAATGTAAATTGATCTAACAAATATCCTTCATGAACCGCATGAATTTCAACTCCGTCAACACCTGCTTCTTTACATAATTTTGCAGTTTGAGCGAAGGCATAAATCATTTTTTCGATTTCTTTTTTTGTTAGTGCCCTGCATGTGTATCCTTCTAACCATCTTGAAGGAAGTTTAGACGGGCTGGCACATAAATATGGCAAATTTATAATTGGTTTTAAAATGTTTGACAAAAGTTTTGATTTTATAATCGAAGACATTGAATTTGGTATCGAAAATGAGCGCCCAAATCCCGCCGTTAATTGCACAAACATTTTTGCTCCTGTTTTGTGAAATTCTTCCATGTATGTTTTAAGTTTTTTAAAGGTACGTTTGCTTTTGTATAACCATTGACCACCGATTAAATTTTTTAAAGGAGCTATGCCGGGAATAATAAGCCCAACATTATTTTTAGCTAAATCCATAAAAAAATCGCAAGCGTCTTTGTCTAAGTGATGTGGCTCCATCCAACCAAATAGAGATGTGCCACCCATGGGGCAAAGAACAATGCGATTTTTTATTTCAACATTTCCAATCTTCCAAGGTGTAAAAAGCGGTTCAATTTTTTTATTCATAATCCCTCCATTTTTGTTTATTTTAACATAATTTAAATTAAAACAAAAATAAAAAACAAAAAAATTAAATTTAAAGATTATTTTGTTTTTATTTTATAAATAATTATTGTAAAATATTTGTGTAAAAGGAGCCAAAAAAGAATGAAAGAAATAAAAATAAAAAAAATTCATGCAAGGCAGATTCTAGATTCAAGGTCAAATCCAACAGTTGAAGTTGATGTAATTTTGGAAAATGGCGTAATAGGCAGAGCTTCGGTACCATCAGGAGCGTCAACAGGGGCCTTTGAAGCAGTCGAACTGCGTGATAACGATAAAAATTATTATAATGGGAAAAGTGTTTTAATGGCCGTTTCAAATGTAAACGACATACTCGCTAAAAATATCATAGGAATGAATGTATTTGCGCAAAAAGAAATTGACAAAAAAATGATTGAAATTGACGGAAGTGAAAACAAATCGAATTTGGGTGCAAATGCTATTTTAGGTGTTTCACTTGCTGTGGCTGATGCTGGAGCAAAAGCAAGCGGAAAAAGTTTATTCAAATATTTGGGGAAAGGGCAGGTGCTCCCTGTTGCAATGTTAAATATTTTAAATGGTGGCAAACATGCGGACAACAACCTTAATTGTCAAGAGTTTATGATTATGCCTTTAGGCGCTAAAACTTTTTCTCAATCAATCGAGAGGGCTTCAGTTATCTATCAAAACCTTAAAAAAATTTTAAAAGAAAGAAAACTATCGACAGGTGTAGGAGATGAGGGTGGATTTGCTCCAAATTTAAATAGCGACGAAGAAGCACTTACTCTTTTAGTTGAAGCAATAAAAAAATCTGGTCTTAAAAAAGGCAAAGATGTGGCAATAGCTTTAGATATTGCGTCTACAGAAATGTATGATGAAGCAAAAAAAATTGGACAAGAAGGTAAATATTATTTTTGGAAAAGTGGTGAAATTTATTCTGCTGACGAGCTTATAAAGCTTTATCAAAATTGGATAAAAAAATATCCTATTATTTCAATAGAAGATGGACTTGCGGAAGAAGATTGGCAAGGTTGGCAAAAACTGACTAAAACTCTTGGCAAAAAGGTTCAACTTGTTGGAGATGACCTTTTTGTTACTAATCCTAAAAGGCTTAAAAAAGGAATTGATCTAAAAGTCGCAAATTCAATTTTAATAAAGGTAAATCAGATCGGCACTCTTACTGAAGCGATTGAAGCTATTACTCTTGCACATAAAAATGGAATGACGGCGGTGGTTTCACATAGAAGTGGTGAAACAGAAAATTCTTTTATCGCAGATTTGGTTGTTGCATTAGATTGCGGACAAATTAAAACGGGCGCTCCATGCAGAAGTGAGAGGGTTGCAAAGTATAATCAACTTTTAAGAATTGAAGAAGAACTTGGCACAAAAGCAAAATTTTATAAATTTAAATTATAAATTTAATTTTAAATTTGATTTTAATTAAGATTTCCTACTTGTATTTTTTAAAAAAAACTAGTAAAATATTTTAAAGGAAAACATATGAAAAGTATTTACACATATTATAAAGAAAGACTTATTGAAATTAGTGGAAAAAACAGAAGCTTATATCTAAAAAATTTTAGTAAAAAAAATGGCTATGATATAGGTAAGATTTTATATCAAAATCAAGATGTTGCAGAAGAACTTATAGAAAATTTATGGAATGGCAAAACAACATCTTTTCAAATTGTAGGTAAGGATAGAAAAGAAATTTTTGCGAAAAACGCAAATATTGATCAATCACAATTTGATTTGTCAAATCCAGAACAAAAATTGAATTTTGAAAAGCAAAAGAAACTGCAAACAAAAAAACTTGTGGAGCAAGAAGTCCGCAATTTAGTTGCTTTAAAACGAGAAATTGACGAAATAGAAAAAGAAACAGGAAGAAGCGAGCTTTATGTATGTTATCCATTTGTTTTTGGAAATGTTAAAAATTATACATTTCGAGCACCTTTATTGATGTTTCCTGTTGAACTTGAAATAGAAGATGATTCGTCTGCAAGTATAAGATTAAAATCAGGCGAACCTGTTCAACTTAACAAAGCTCTTATGTATGCTTTCGCTGATGCTAAGAAATTAAATCTTGAAGAACTTGAAACTGAATTTGATTGCATGAAATCAAGATTTTCAAATATGCAAAAATTGCTAGATTATCTTGCTGGTTTTGGAATCAAGATTTCTTTAAATCAGCGCAAAAATATCTTCCCGTTTGACAGATATTCAGAACCAAAAATGTCGCAAGCGCCTGAAATAAAAAATCTTTGTTTGCTTGCAAGGTGCTCGCTTGCCAACTCTATTTATAATGATTATGCAAAACTTGAAAAATTACATCTTGCGAATGAGTCTATAAATCAACTTTTAAATAAAAAAGTTAAAACTAAAAAAAATACTAAAACTCAAAATCTTTACCTTATAAACAATGTTGATTACGCACAGGAAGAGGTTATAAGAAAGGTAAACGAAAGTGGAAGCATGGTTATTTATGGTCCTCCAGGAACTGGTAAAAGTCAAACTATTGTTAATGTAATTTCAGATGCCATTGCAAAAAATAAAAAAGTTTTAGTTGTTTCGCAGAAAAAAGCGGCTCTTGATGTTGTATTTAATAGATTAGGTGCAATAAATAACAGAGCAATGTTTGTTGTAGATGCGGAAAAAGAAAAACGCGGATTTTATGAACGATGCCTTTCGTCACATAATAATTTGATGTCATTTAATATTGACACTCTAGCGATGAAAAAATATGAAGAGACAAATGCTCTTTTGATGGAAGAAATAAAAAAACTAGAAAAATTAAATAATTGTTTGACGGAAAAAACTCCATTTGGTTTGTCGTTGCAAGAGATGTATTACAATTCATTCAAAATCGGGAAACATTCTAGTGAATATGCAATTTATCAACAAATGCTTAAATCTAAAAAATTGCTTGCATTAAACTATGAGCAGTTAAGTTCGGCGCTTCAACTAATTGAAGAGTCAAATAAAATTCAACTTTATTATGATTTTGTAGAAAATAAAAAGAAAAATCCTTTTATAGACCATTTAAAGCATGATGCTCCTTTACATATAATTGCAAAATGTCAATCAAAACTTGCTTCTTTGTGTAGCTGTCGTCAAGCATTGTTTGATGGAGCTCAATATAAATATAGCAGACAAATTTTAACATATCTTTCCTCTTTGAGCGACAAATCAAACTTTAAGACGCTCAAAAAAATGGTTGCAAAACTTGAATACCCAAAAGCGAATAAATTTTTAAGTTTTAGTTGCCTATGTTTTCCACTCTATCCATTTGCGAAAAACAATATGTTAAAAAAGGAAAAACTAATAGAGCGTGAATTTGACAAAACTATCTCTGCACTTAAAGAATATTTAGAAGAATATGAGTTTTTGCGGGAAATTTTAACCGAAGAAGGATATTTAATGGCTGTCGATGGGCTTCTTAGCGGTAACAACTCTATCTTAAAAATGATACTTAATGCTGTTGAAAATTATATTGGCAACCAAGATATACACAAAGTGCTGGATAATTTAACAGAAAATCAAAAATTCTTATTAAATTTTGCATATAAAAATGCAAATTCTTATTCAAAATATGAGGAAATTTTAAATAAAATATTACCACTTAGGATATATCATGAAATTTTAACTTATGAAGACAAATTAAAAAATCAATTAGCGCAAATGACAGATTTTGAAAATATTCGCACAAGAATTGTCGCGCTAAAAAAAGAGTTGAACATCATTTCTAAACAAATTGCAATGCAAAGTTTTGTAGAAGATTATCGATCTATGATTGATGGTAGCATTGAAAGTAAAGATTTTCTTTATCAAATTTCAAAAAAACAAAATTTCTGGTCTATCAGAAAAATGATGGAAGTATATAGCAAATATTTATTTAAGTTATTTCCATGCTGGCTTTTATCTCCTGAAAATGTTTCTACTATTTTGCCACTTTGCAAAAATATGTTTGATATAGTTTTATTTGATGAAGCTTCACAAGTGTTTATTGAAAATACAATTCCATCAATGTTTAGAGGGAAATGTGTTGTCGTTGCAGGCGATGCAAAACAACTAAGACCAACAACCACATTTATGAAAAGATATATGGGGGCAAGTTTAGATGAAGATATAGATCTTTCAACGCAAGCTGCTCTTGAAGTTGAAAGTTTGCTAGACCTTGCTGTTTCAAGATTTAATAGTGCCAATATCACATACCACTATAGAAGCAAAAATCAAGAACTAATAGATTTTTCTAATAAAGCATTTTATTCGGGAACTTTGCAAATCGCGCCAAATGTTTCTAAGAATTTGAAACAGAAGCCGATAGAAAGAATATTAGTCGATGGCAAATGGTTAGACAGAAAAAATGTAGTTGAAGCTAAAAAGGTTGTCGAACTTACTAAACAAATTTTAAAAACGCGCAAAAACAATGAGACCATCGGAATTATAACTTTTAACTCAGATCAAGAAGCTTTAATTGAAGACTTGTTTGATAAAGAATGCTTTAAAGATGAAACTTTTAGAAGCAAGTTTATAAGAGAGACAAGCAGGATTGAGAATGACGAAGATGTAGGCTTATTTGTCAAAAATATTGAAAATGTTCAAGGTGATGAGCGAGATATAATAATTTTCTCAATCGGTTATGCTAGAAACGAATTTGGTAAAGTTAATGCGTCTTTTGGTTCGCTTTCAAACGAGGGCGGAGAAAATAGACTTAATGTAGCAATTACGAGAGCTAAACAAAAAATATATGTCGTCACAAGCATTGAGCCAGAAGAGCTAAAAGTAGAAGGCTCAAAATATGCGGGGCCAAAACTTTTGAGAAGTTATTTGACTTATGCAAGAGCCGTTTCGAAAGGTAATACCGAAGAAATTCGTTCAATACTTGATAGTTTTAGTCAAAGAATTTTAAAAACAAATTCAACTTTAGGGCTTTTGCCACTTGAAGAACAAATTCAAAGAAAACTGATTAAACTTGGATATGATGCTCAAATCAATTTAGGCAATTCGGATAGCAAAGTTTCGGTGGCTGTTTACGATAAAAAATTAGATAGATATCTTCTTGGAATTGAGACTGACCAAACGGCAATAAATAGCAGTAAATCAATTTTGGAGCGAGATGTTTATAGAAATGAATTTTTATCGTCTAGAGGCTGGAAAATTATTCGTGTTTGGAGCAGAGATTGGTGGCATAATTATAAGGGCGTTGCGAATATGATTGTTAAAGAAATTGAAAAACAACGCAAAATTTTAGAAAAAAACAAGTGAAATTTGTATTATTTATAAAATTTTATTATTAAAGGAGTATTTATGATAGAAAAATCTTATGTTATGGTTAAGCCGGGGTTTGCAAATCATATTGAAGTTATAAATGAAATTAAGAAATGCATATGGGCTTTAGGACTAAAAATTATTAAGGGTGAGTATGTATCTTATTCACCAGACCTTGCAAAAAAACACTACGCTGAACATGTTGGAAAAGATTTTTACCCTAAACTTGAAAAATATATTACAAGCGATGTTGCTTACGGAATGATTGTAGAAGGTGAAAATGCTATTGCAAAAATAAGAAGAGTTGTTGGCTCCACTAAAAATCCTGAAAAAGGGACTATCAGACGCGAAATGCCAAAAATGATAGGCAGAGAAATTGACACAACTGAGAATGTAGTTCATGCTTCAGATAGCCAAGAAAGCGCAGAAAAAGAAATTGCCATTTTTGAAAAACTGATAAATTCAAATGAAAAAATTTAACTTTTATATAAAAATTTAATTTGTTTTTATATTTTAATTTTTGTCTATTAAAGCAAATAGTACTATTTCAGTCGCGTACAGTGGACCTCCATAGTAACGCAAATAAAATTTATAATCTTTACAAAATGCAGAAATTTGCTTTGGGATTTTGTATAAATCTTCATTGTTATGATAAACCGAAATAAGTAGATTCGGTTTATCTTTTTTTATATGATTTTTACAACCAGCAAGTGCTTTTTGCTCAGCACCTTCTATATCCATTTTTATATAATCAATTTTTTCAGATATTTCGCCATCTATCGTCGTAGACTCAATTTTTTCTTCGCCACTTTCTAAAACGCGATTGCCAGAACTTTCTTTATTTTCTTCAAGATATAAATAGCCTTGTTTTTCAGAAACGGCTTTGTTTATTATTGTTATATTATTTAAATTTGACAAATTTTCTTTTAGTTTTTTACATGTGCTTGGCGTAATTTCAAAACAATATATTTTTTTATAATTTTCGCCATAGATTTTTATTAAATCTTTTATAGTATCGCCGGTATAACTTCCTACATCAACAAAAGTTTTGTCTTCCATATCATTTATTAGTCCCAAGTCAAAGTAATGAATTTTATCTGTCACTTCTTTTAGTGGCGTTGTTTCAAAATTATAAAAATTCGACAAAATGCTATATAGAACTCTTTGCGATTTAAAATCTGCAAGATTTTTGTATAGCCATACATAATCTTTATAATGCTCTTTCAAAGTTTTCGCTTTTAAATACAAAAATTCATAATTATCACAATCAATTTCTAAATCTCCCCAGTAAGGAAATTGTTTAAAAAATTGTTCAAAAGATTGTTGGGTTATTAAAGGAAAAGATTGAAATTTTTTAAACATATGATTATAAATTTGAATAAACTGCTTATCTTTAAAATTTTCAATCAAATCGAAAAATTGTTTATCATAATAATTCATTTTAACCTCTTTAAATGTCTTTTATCTTTACACTTAACAATATATTGTCAAACTGAATATTATGTTATAGAAGAATTTTTACTTATCTACATATCATTAAATTCTTCCAATTTTATTAGGTTTTATTAAAAACTATTCTTTTTTACTGGTTAACATTTAACCTGCTTTTTCCATATATTGCAATGGTGAATGAATTCACCAAAGGAGGAAAAATGCAAAAACATTGTAGACAGGATTATGTCGACAAAATATTATTCCGATAGTTATAACCTCTACTATAAAATGTCCGCCTGGGCGCAAATGTCCGCCTGGATGCAAAGGTCCAACTGGACCGACTGGGCCGACAGGACCGACCGGGCCGAGAGGGTGTTGTGATCATGATTCTTCTTATTATTTAAAATATCAAGATATCGCAGGAGAATTTTATGATAATGCGACCAAAATATCGACAATACCTTTAGATAATAAAAATATTTCTTTAAATAATAGCGAAATTACAATAAATACTGAAGGCTATTATTCGGTGCAGTTTAGAACAACTTGTGATGCAATCAGGAGTGTGTCTATTTCAGGTGTTAAACTTTTAATAAACGAAAAAGAAGATCCTCTTTGTCTCGATTTAGTAGAGCCGGGACAATACTCTCATATATTTGTAGAAGGTATGTATTATTTAAATGTTGGTGATAAACTAAAATTTAAATTTGTTGGCTATAAATTAGGTGGAAAAACAGGTAATCTTTTTGTAAAAATAAGCAAATATAATTTATAAAAAGGTAAAGCGTATTGCTTTGCTTTACATAATTTTGTTTAAATATAAAAATTTTTTTAATATTTTTCCATTTTAATTACAAATTTTAGTTTTGGTAAAAAAAATATGTTTAAATACTTGAAAAACAATTTGTTTTATAATATTATATTTAAGCAAAAGGAGGGGGGATGGAAATTATTGATTTATATGATGAGAATAAAAATTTGACTGGCGAAAAAATAAAAAGGGGAGAACCAATCCCAGAAGGCAAATATAAACTTTCAATACATATATGGATTGTTAATGAAAGCGGAAAAGTTTATATTCAAAAACGTGCATCAACAAGAAAAATTTTTCCATCTTTATGGGAAAATCCTGGAGGTGGAGCTATAACTGGAGATTCTAGTAAAGATGCTTTTGAAAGGGAATTTTGCGAAGAATTAGGCTTAAAGCCAGAACTGGTCAATGCTTTTTTATTTAAAACAATAAAAAGAGAAAGAGATTTTGTAGATTTATGGTTTATAAAACAAGATTTTGATATTTCAAATTTAAACCTACAAAAAGAAGAAGTTTCTGAGGCAAAATGGGCAACAATTCAACAAATAAATAATATGATTGACAAAGGATTATTTTGCCCCACTTTTAAAGAAAGCTATTTACCTTTCTTAGAATTCTATTTAAATTTTTCAAAAGATAAAAATAAATAATAGTTTATTATCAAATTTGCATATTACATTTGTAATATGTTTTTTGTTTTTTAAATATAAAATATGTTTATTGAAAAGTTAAGAATATTTGTCAATTTTTTTAAGAGTCAAGAAAATTTGCTAAATTTTTTGAAAAAGATTACAAAAATGATATGCGATAATCTCATTGTCAGATAAGACAATGGGACTTTTTTATTATAGGGTTCGTCTTAACTGACGAACCTTATTTTTTATTTAAAAGGAGGTAAAAACATGAGAGGGAACATTCATGGTGGCAAGCAACTTAAAAGCGATAAAAAGTGTTTGGGTGTTTACATCACAAGTGAGATGCACAGCAAGCTCATTGAAGTCGCA
>CALVNT010000018.1 GCA_944349925.1 uncultured Clostridia bacterium | reverse complement strand
ACTCTATGGGAATTAAAGAACAACTTATATTCCAAGAAATCGTTTATGAAAAAGTCGAAAAAATTAGAGGTTTTGATATTACTTTTGTTACTACTGCAAAAACTGACAAAGAAGCAAAAGCTCTCTTAAAGGCACTCGGTTTGCCTTTCGCTAAATAGGAGATTATTATGGCAAGAAAAGCATTAGTTGAAAAACAAAAAAGAACACCTAAATACAAAACCCGCGCCTACACTCGTTGCTCTCTCTGCGGTAGACCTCATGCCGTTTTGAAAAAATACGGTATTTGCAGAATCTGCTTTAGAGAACTTGCAAATAAGGGTGAAATCCCTGGCGTTAAAAAGTCAAGTTGGTAAGAAGGAGGAAATTTATGTTAGTTACAGATCCAATCGCAGATATGCTCACTAGAATTCGTAATGCACTTAGTGCTAAGCACGAATCTGTAAGCGTTCCTGCTTCAAACGAAAAACTTGCTATTGCCAAAATTCTTCAAGAAGAAGGATATATCAACTCTTTTGAAGAAGTAAAAGATGGCAACAAAAGAAATATTCAAATATCTTTAAAATATGACGAATTCGGAGACAGTGTTATTCAAGGTCTTAAAAGAATTTCTAAACCAGGTCTTCGTATCTACGCACAAAAAGATAAACTTCCAAAAGTTATTAGCGGTCTTGGTATTGCAATTATTTCTACAAACAAAGGTATTGTAACAGACAAAACAGCAAGAACTCTTGGCGTAGGTGGCGAAGTGCTTGCTTATGTATGGTAAGGAGGAAGTTATGTCAAGAATTGGTAAAAAAGTTGTCGTTATGCCTAATGGCGTTAATGCAAAATTTGAAAATGATATCCTTACTATAAATGGTCCTAAAGGCTCTTTAAGTCAATGGATTGATAAAACTATTGCAGTTAAGATTGATGGACAAGATTTGTCTTTCGAAATTGCAAAAAACACTGCTGATGCAAACGCTAAACACGGTCTTTACAGAGCTCTTGCTCACAATATGGTTGTTGGCGTTAGTGAAGGATTTAAAAAATCTCTTACTATTGCAGGAGTAGGTTACAAAGCTTCTGTTAGTGGTAATAAACTTGTTATGAGCTTAGGATTTTCTCACCCAGTTGAAGTAGAATTTCCTTCTGATTTACAAGTTTCAACACCTTCTGCAACAGAAATTGTAATAAGTGGTATTGACAAACAAAAAGTTGGTCAATTTGCTTCAAATATCAGAGACATCAGACCAGTTGAACCTTATCATGGATATGGTGTTAGATACTCTGATGAAGTTGTTATTAGAAAAGTCGGAAAAACTGCCGGTAAAGGTAAGAAATAGGAGTTAAGTTATGATTAACAAAACAGATAAAAATCAAGAAAGACTTAATCGTCACAAAAGAGTTAGAAGAAAGATTTCTGGCACTGCTTCTAGACCAAGACTTTGCGTTTACAGATCTTTAAGTCAAATTTATGCTCAAATCATTGATGACCAGTCTCAAAACACTCTTGTTTCTGCTTCTACTATGGAAAAAGAAATCAAAGCATTATGCGAAGGCAAAACAAAGAGTGAACAAGCTAAAATTGTTGGACAAACAATCGCAAAAAGAGCTCTTGATAAGAACATCAATGAAGTTGTTTTTGACCGTGGCGGTTATATCTATATAGGTCGTGTTCAGGCTTTGGCGGACGGCGCTAGAGAAGCTGGACTTAAATTTTAGGAGGAAATCATGGCAGAAAATGAAGTAATTACATCTGAAAATGTTGAAGAAGTTTCTTCTAAAGGCAAAAAGTCTAATCAAAAACCTAGACAAGACCGCAGAGAACGCGCGCCTAGAAAAGAAGCAAGCGATATTGAGAAAAAAGTTGTTTCTGTTCGCCGTGTAACAAAAGTTGTTAAAGGTGGAAGAACTCTTCGTTTCTCAGCTTTAGTTGTTGTCGGTGACGGCAAAGGCAAAGTTGGACTTGGAATTGGCAAAAGCAAAGAAGTAAGTTCAGCTATTGAAAAAGCTACAACTATTGCTAAAAAGAATATGAAACTTGTTCCTATTGTTGATGGAACTATCCCTCATGAAACTATAGGTAAATTTTCATCTACTAAGATTCTTTTATTGCCAGCACCTGTTGGTACAGGAGTTATTGCTGGTGGTTCTGCTCGTGCAGTTATCGAACTTGCAGGAATTGGCAATATCGTTACAAAAAGACATGGTTCTTCAAACAAAATCAATGTTGTAAAAGCAACTTTTGAAGGACTTATGGGTCTTAAAACTAAAGAAGAAATTGCAAGAAGACGCGGTAAAAGCGTTGAAGAAATTTAAGGGAGGATATAGGCTTATGGCAAATCAAAAAATGCTAAAAGTTACTTGGATTAAAAGCTGTATTGGTTACAACAAAAAACAAGCTTCTATTATTGAAGCTCTTGGACTAAAAAAACTTAATCAATCTAAACTTCTCCCTGACAATGATTCCATTAGAGGTAGCCTCCACCATGTTGCTCACCTTGTTAAAGTGGAAGAAGTTAAATAGGAGGAATCTATGCAACTTGAAAATTTAAAACCAGCCAAAGGCGCAACTACAAAAAAAGTTAGAGTTGGACGCGGTATTGGCAGTGGTATAGGAAAAACTAGCGGAAAAGGTCATAAAGGTCAAAATGCTCGTAGTGGTGGTGGAGTTAGACCTGGATTCGAGGGTGGAAATATCCCTATGATCAGAAAAGTCCCTATCCGTGGATTTAATAACAAAAACTTCAGAAAAAATTATGCTTGCATCAATGTAGGCGATTTAGAAGCTTTTGAAAGCAATGCTGTTATTACAGAAGAATTGCTTTATGAAACTAGATTTATTGGCAAGCGTGCTCCTTATGGTTTAAAAATCTTAGGAGATGGCACTCTTACAAAACCTCTTACAATCAAGGCTAATAAAGTGACTAAACAAGCGAGAGAAAAAATCGAAAAAGTTGGCGGAAAAATTGAGGAGTTATAATGTTTAAAACAATAGTCGAAGCATTTAAAGTAAAAGATTTGAGAAAGAAGATTCTTATCACACTTCTTTTACTTTTTATCTATAGAATTGGTTGCTGGATTCCTTGCGTGGGTTTCAGCACAAGTATCGTTGATACTTCTGGCTCAAGTTTTGGGTTTTTTGAACTTATGAACTTAGTCAGTGGTGGAGCCCTTTCAAATTGTTCAATTCTTGCGTTAGGTGTTTCACCATACATCACAGCGTCAATCGTTGTTCAACTTTTGACTGTTGCTATTCCAGCTCTCGAAAGAGCAGCAAAAAGTGGTGAAGACGGAAGAAGAAAAATAAATTTGTACACTAGAATTACAGCACTGATTTTGGCTATTGCTCAAGCCGTTGGTATTGTGGTTGCATATTCAGGCAATCTTGATACTAATCTTGGTGGTTTTCCTACTTGGTTAATCGGCGCTGGGGTCGTTATTACTTTAGTTGCTGGAGCAATGTTTACAGTATGGATTGGAGAAAGAATCACTGATTTGGGCATTGGAAATGGAACAAGTTTACTTATTTTCGTAGGTATTCTTTCTAGTGCTGGGCAAAGCATTTTCCAAGTTATCCAATTTGCTACTCAAGATGTTAATTACATTTGGTATATACTTTTGTTTATTGTTGCGGTTATTGCTATCTTCGCACTTATCGTTTTCATTGATGGTGGCGAAAGAAGGGTTAATGTTCAATACGCTAAACAAATAAAAGGAAGAAGAATGTATGGCGGACAAAGCAATTACATTCCTATCAAAGTTAACGCTACAGGAGTTATGCCTATAATATTTGCAAATGCTCTCTTGACTTTCCCACAACTTGTAATTTCTATTTTCTGGCCAAATGTTACATGGTATAGTGATTGGTTAGGAACAAATTCTTGGTTATATATCGTTTTAACAGCTTTGCTAATTTTAGTTTTTGCATTCTTTTATTCAAAGATCACTTTTGACCCTAATGATATCAGTAAAAGAATACAACAACAAGGAGGATTTATCCCGGGTATAAGAGCGGGCAAACCAACCGCAGATTATCTTGGAAAAATCTCGGGCAGAATAACATTGTTCGGAGCTATTTTCTTGGCAATTATCGCACTTGTTCCATCACTTGCATTCAAAGCTATTGGTGGAGCTACAGCAGCATCAGTTCTTATCAATGCGTTTAGCACTACAGGACTTATGATTGTTGTTTCGGTTGCACTAGAACTTGAAAAACAACTTTCTGCTCAAATGTTTATGAGAAATCATAAAGGTTTCTTAAATTAAACTCGGCATTATCAGCGGGGCGTAGCTCCCGCTGTAACGCATAGTTGCTTTTTATGAAAAATAAAAGAAATAAAATTATCTTTAAATCGTAATTGTTTACTAATTTTGATTTTAGAAATTACTATTTCTTAAATTTTATAAACTGCGACAAAAAAGCATTTTTACAAAATTAAAAATGCAAAAAAATTATGGAGGATATTTAGTGAAAATCGTTTTGCTTGGGGCAGCAGGTAGTGGCAAAGGCACACTTGCTAAACAAATTGTCAAAGATTTTAATATTCCACAATTATCTGCCGGCGACTTGCTTAGAGAGGTTGCAAAATCTGATAGTGAGTTAGGGAAAAAGGTCGGACAGTTTCAAGCAAAGGGTTTACTGGTCCCTGACGAAGTGACATTTCAAGTTTTGAAAAGTCGTCTTAGTGAAAGTGATTGCAATAAAGGTTTTATTTTAGACGGTTATCCTAGAACTTTAAATCAGGCAAAGTTACTAGAAAAATTGACCGAAATTGATGTTGTTATTTCAATCGAACTTGATTTTGACGAAATCATAAAGAGACTGGTTTCACGAAGAAATTGTCCTTCATGCGGAGAAATTGACAACACAAATTTTGAAGGTTACACAGGCAAATGCAGAAAATGCAATTCTCCGTTGTTTCAGCGTGATGACGATAAACCTGAAGCAATAAAATCTCGTCTGGAAGTTTATAAACAAAACATAACACCACTTATAAACTTCTACGGTGACAAAGTGTTTAAAGTATCTTCAGCTCTTTCGCCAGAAGAAACTTATAAACCTGTTAAACTTTTTTTAGAGAGGCTTAAAAATGAATAATCTTACGCCTGCAGAAATTGTTCTTATGCGAAAAGCTGGGCAAATCACAAGAGATGCGCTAAATTACTGCGAAACTCTAGTAAAACCTGGTATTTCTACAAAAGAACTTGACTTATTAGCAAAAAAGTTTATAATTGATAGTGGTGCAACTCCCTCATTTTTGGGTTATGAAGGGTATCCGGCTTCCATTTGCACATCAGTAAATGAAATGGTGGTGCATGGCATTCCAAGTGAGGATATAGTTTTGAAAGAGGGAGATATCATCAGTATTGACCTTGGAGTTATTTATAAAGGTTATAATGGTGATGCGGCTAGAACTTTCCCAGTTGGAAAGATTTCGCCTGAAAAACAAAGACTTATAGATGTAACTAAACAATGTTTTTTTGAAGGCATCAAAAATCTTAAAGTCGGACATAGACTTGGAGAAATGTCTCATGCTATTCAAGCATATGCTGAATCGAACGGTTACTCTGTAGTAAGAGAACTTGTTGGACACGGTATAGGCAAAAAAATGCATGAACCACCTTCTGTACCAAACTATGGCAAAGTTACTGATGGACCTTTGGTTACTGAAAATGCTTGCCTTGCTATTGAACCTATGATTAACATGGGGAGAAGAGAAGTATGGCTACTTGAAGATGGCTGGGGAGTTATAACTCGCGATGGCAAACCGTCTGCACATTATGAAAATACTGTTTTGATAACACGCGATGGCATTGAAATTCTTACTTTATAAAAGGAAAACTATGGAAAGAGGTAATATTGTTCTTGCACTCGCAGGAAAAGAAAAAGGCGATATTTTTGTAGTTTTGAAAATTGAAAAAGATAGAGTTTATATTGCCGATGGTAAAAGACTAAAAAAAAATAACCCAAAAGCAAAAAATTTGAAACATGTTCGGTTGTTTTCAAATGAAAAAATGCAAGAGCGCGTGCTCGATGATGAAAATGATAGAGTAAACTGCGCTATACGAAAATTCTTAAAACAAAAAAGGAGTGAGCATGTCTAAAGAAGATGTAATCGAATTTGAAGGAGTGGTTGAAGAAGTCCTTCCAAACACTATGTTTAAAGTTCGATTATCTAATGGTCATGAAATTACAACCTATCTTTCAGGGAAATTAAGAAAAAATTATATAAAAATTCTTGAAGGAGATAAAGTTAAAGTCGAAATGAGCCCTTATGATTTGTCAAAGGGCAGAATCACTTGGAGAGATAAGGGCTAAAAGGAGACATTATGAAAGTTAGAGCATCTGTTAAGCCAATTTGTGACAAATGCAGAGTTATCAAAAGAGATGGCAAAGTTATGGTTATCTGTTCTAAGTCTGCAAAACACAAACAAGTTCAAGGCTAAAATAAAAAATTGGAGGAATTATTAAATGGCAAGAATTGCTGGTGTAGATTTACCTAGAGAAAAGAGATTGGAACTAGGACTTACTTACATCTACGGAATCGGAAGAGTAACTTCCAACAAAATTTGTGAAGCAACTGGTGTTAGCGCTGATATCCGCGTTAAAGATCTAACTGATGAACAAGTTGCTAAACTTCGTAACTACATTGAACACAATGTTGTTGTTGAAGGTGAATTACGTAAAAAAGTCGATATGGATATTAAAAAACTCGGCGAAATTGGCTGCTACCGCGGAATTAGACACCGTAAAGGATTGCCTGTTCGTGGTCAAAACACAAAAAACAACGCTAGAACTAGAAAAGGTCCTAAGAGAGTTGTCGCTGGAAGTTCTAAGAAAGGTAAATAAGGAGAAGGTTAAGTTATGGCTACTAAAAAAATGGTTAACAAAACTACTAAAACTAAAAAGAGAGTTTCTAAAAATATCTCTCAAGGTCAAGTTCATATCAAGACCTCTTTTAACAACACTATCGTAAGCTTTACTGATTGTGATGGTAATGTTCTTTCTTGGTGCTCTTCTGGTAAACTTGGTCTTAAAGGTTCAAAGAAAAGTACTCCATTTGCTGCTCAATCTTGCGTTGAAGATGCAGCTAAAGTTGCCAAGGAACACGGTATTCAAAGTGTAGAAGTATTTGTTAAAGGACCTGGCAGTGGTAGAGAGCTAGCTATTCGTTCTCTTCAAAACTGCGAACTTAATGTAACTATGATTAAGGATGTTTCGCCAATCGCGCACAACGGTTGCAGACCTCCTAAGACAAGAAGAATTTAAAAGGAGAAAACCAAATGGCAAGAACTATTCAACCTGACTGCCGTCAGTGCAGACGCGAAGGATGCAAACTTTTCCTTAAAGGTGAACGTTGCACTTCAAAAAAATGTGCTATGGAAAGAAGACCTGTTATCCCTGGTCAACATGGAAACTCAAAACGCAGAGTTGCTTTCTCTGAATATGGCACTCAACTTCGTGAAAAACAAAAAGTTAAAAGAATGTATGGAATTCTCGAAAAACAATTTAGAGAATACTATGAAACTGCTGAAAGAATGAAAGGCGTTACTGGTGAAAACATGTTATCTTTGATTGAAAGAAGACTTGACAATGTTGTTTATCGTATGGGTATTGGTGCAAGCAGAAAGCAATGCCGTCAAATCGTTAATCATGGACATATCACTGTAAATGGAAAACGCGTTGATATTGCTTCTTATCTTGTTAAAGTTGGCGACGTTATCGCTATTAAAGAAAACAAACAAGATGTAGAATCTTTCAAATCTTTAAGAGAAACAAAAATTGTTACACCAAAATGGTTGGAATTTGACACATCAACTCTTTCAGGAAAAATTTTAGCTCTTCCTAAGAGAGAAGATATTGATTCAGATATCAAAGAACAACTTATTATCGAATTGTATTCGAGATAATCACGGAGGGAATTGTTTATGGAAATGGAAAGACCTAAAATTACTTGTGAGGAAACTAACAATGGCGCTTTTGCTCGATTTGTTGTTGAACCACTTGAAAAAGGTTACGGAATTACTCTTGGAAACGCAATGAGAAGAACACTACTTTCTTCTCTTCCTGGTTCTGCTGCTATTGCAGTAAGAATTGCAGGTGTAGCACATGAGTTTTCAACCATCAGAGGCGTAAGTGAAGATGTTGTTGAAATAATTTTAAACCTTAAAACAATGGCTGTAAAATGTGAAAATAAAAGTAAAGATTTTATCACATATTTACATTTAAGAAAGTCAGGAGCTGGTGAAGTTACAGCAAAAGATTTTGAACCTAATAGTGAAGTAGAAATTTTAACTCCAGACCTTCATATCTGTACAATGGACGAAGGTGCTGTACTTGATATGGACATTATGATAGGCAATGGACGAGGATATGTTCCAAGCAATGTAAATAAAGCTAAGTTTGACAACATTGACTTTATTGCTATTGACTCTATCTTTTCACCTGTTAAAACTGTCAACTTTAATGTTGAAAGCACTCGTGTAGGTCAAAGTGTGAATTATGATAAACTTACTTTGGAAGTTGAAACTAATGGAACCACTTCAGCTAGAGAGATTGTTGCTCTTGCTGGCAAAATTGTGATGGAACATGTTGGACTTTTCGTAGAACTTTGTTCTCAACTTGCTTCTACTGATATTTTAGTTTCTAGAGAAGAAGATAAACAAGTAAAAATCATGGAACTTCCTATTGAAGAAATGGACCTTTCTGTCCGCTCTTACAACTGCTTAAAGAGAGCAGGAATCAATACTGTTGAAGATTTAACTAAAAAATCTAGAGCAGATATGCTTAAAGTTAAAAATCTCGGTATTAAATCAATTGACGAAGTTATTGCAAAACTTGAAAGTTATGGACTTTCTCTTTGCAAGGACGAAGACTAATTTTCATAAAAGGAGAAAATTATGGCTAATGCTAAATTAAATAGACCAAGCAAGGAAAAAAATTCCCTTATCCGTGGACAAGTTTCAGATTTACTTTGGCTCGGTAAAATTGAAACAACTCTTGCAAAGGCTAAGTCTGTAAGAAGCAAAGCTGAAAAAATCTTAACTCTTGCTATCAATTCTTACGAAGATATCGTAAAAGTTGAAAAGCAAATCAAAGATGAAAAAGGTGTAAAAGTTGTAAAAACTGTTTCTAACGATGGACCTAAAAAGTTGCATGCTCGCAGACAAATAATGTCTTATCTTTTCGATAGACAAGAACAAAGAAAACCAAAAGAGTCTATTGAAGCCTTTACTGCAAGAACTAAAGATATCAATCATCCTCTTCTTGAAAAAATCTTTAATGTTTATGCTCCAAAATATGCTGCAAGAATTAAAGAAGTTGGACAAGGTGGTGGATATACTAGAATTATCAAAATGGGAATGCGCAGAGGCGACGCTGCTGAAATGGCAATTGTTGAACTTATATAAATAAACTGCTTTCTATGTTGATCGCAAGAAAAACTAGAAAGCTTTTTTTTATAATTAAAACAAAGTTGTTATAAACTTAATTTTCATATTGACTATTTATTTTTATTCTGCTAAAATTAAATAAGAGGTTTTTATGAAAAGTGAAATTATTTATGATAAAAGAAATAACGTTAAAATGCTTATAAGTGACCAATCGGTACTTTTTATCTTTCTTCCAACTAGAAATAATCAAAAATACGAGTGTGCAGAAATTTATAAAGATAAAGATTTTTCAATAGATGATTTATTTGAGCTGTGGAAAGAAAAAAATTATCCTTTACATATGTTGGATTTAATCAATGTGGTTTCACTAAATTTGTATTCTAGCGAATTTGAATATGCTTTAAAAAATCTTCCTTATAGTGTAGTAGATCAAAGTGATTTAAATACAGAATTTGCAATTTATCAGTCCGCGAGGTTGGGAAATGAAAATGTTCCATATAAAGAGATGAAAAGCATAGCTAAAAATTTTAAAAAGCATGTTTATGATACCAACATTCTCAAATCAGATCTTGCAACTGATGCATTGAAAATTGCATTGCCTTCAATAATGTTAAGAAACACAAATTATTATGTTTATTTAAGAACCAACAAGAAGAATTTTGCTGTAGTAAATCATTTGCCAGAAAAAGTCTTGCAATTTATTGATAGTCAGCCATTTAAATATCTGCATTCAACATATTTTGAAACAAATATTCAAAATGAAGTTGCTTTGGAAGAAGCGTTAAATGAAGAATTTTATGGAGACGGCAAATGAGAGCGGTTGTTCAAAGAGTTTTAAATGCCAATTTAAAAGTCGATGATAAACTGATATCTCGAATAGGCAAAGGTTATGTTGTGTATTTTGGTGTTGAAAAAGATGACGATGACGATGTTTGCCAAAAAATGTGTAAAAAAATTTCAAAACTACGAATTTTTGAAGATGAAAACGGAAAAATGAACTTATCTATCAAAGATGTAAGCGGAGAAATTTTGCTAGTAAGTCAATTTACTTTGTTTGCCGATTGTGAAAAGGGTAATCGGCCTAGTTTTTTTCAAGCACAAGAGCCTGCAATAGCAAATCAAATTTATCAAAAAGCTATTTGCTATCTTAAAAATGAAGATATTTCAGTAAAACAGGGTATTTTCGGGGCAGATATGAAAATAGAGCAGTTAAATGATGGTCCAGTAACAATAATTTTAGATAGCAAAATTATATTTTAAAATTTATTTTATGTTTTATTTAGTTCACTTTTAAGGTGAACTTTTTAATTATTGATTAAGAAATTTTGATCAGCATCTTATAATTAAAATTTTATTTTCATTTTTATATCTTCTTGCTAAAAAAAATCTTTTGTGTTATTATTTTATTGAGCATTTTTGAATTAAGGGAGAATAAAAATATGATTCTTTTGGGCGACTACCATACACATACTAAATATTCGCGTAAAAACCATGGGAAAGGAACTGTTTTAGAAAACGCTTCTGTTGCAAGAGATAAAGGGTTAAAACAAATTGCAATTACTGATCACGGTTTTAATCATTGGATGTTTGGAATAAAAAGAAAAGATATTCCACAACTCAAAGAGGATATTTTAAATGCTAGGGAAATAACTGGCGTTGACATTTTGCTTGGAGTTGAATCTAACCTTATTTCAGCAGATGGAGATATTGATGTTGTTGAAGATGATTTCGAATTTTTAGATATATTTTTGATGGGTTTTCATAATTTGGTCAAAATGAAAACTATGAAAGACTTATTTTATATAAACTGGGCAAATGGAATGTCTGTTTTTTCTCCAAGTCAAGAAAGAATTTCAAGAAATACAACGGCTTTTTTAAAGGCTCTTGACAAGTATCCTGTCGATGTTATTACTCATTTGAATTTTGGTTTTCCTACTGACACAGTCGCAGTTGCACGTATGGCAAAAGAGAAAGGTACATTGATAGAACTTAATGGAAAAAGGATAAACTTTACTGATAAAGAGCTTGAAATCATGGCGTCAGAAGGAGTAAAATTTATTGTTGACTCAGATGCTCATAGCCCAGAAAGAGTGGGTGAAGTAAACAAGGCCCTGAATCTTATTTTTAGGTTGAATTTGCCACTAAATCAAATTGTAAATATAGATAAATTGCCACATTTTGAAAATAAAAGAGGAAAAATTTGAGTTTTGCAAAAGAAGTAAAAAAAGAAATATTAGAAGAAGATCTTCCTGATAGTCAAGAAGCACTAGCTTTTATGGCTAGTCTTTTTCATGCGTGTGGATCGCTTAGCAAAAATTCCGATGGAGTCAGTGCTGAAATTATTACAGATGCACGAGAATTATTTTCTTATGTCGATAAAATTGTAAAAAAATTATATGGAGAAAATCTTTCTTTAGGTCTTTATGATGATCATATCATCAATAAAACAGTATATTATAGAATTGCTTTTCCTATCTCTATTTCTATGACAATTCTTTCTGATTGTGGAGTAGTGGAAAGAAACAGTGAAGGTTTGGAAATTAAGCAAAAGCCTGATGGCAATCTTTTATGTGATCAAAACACGAAAATTGCCTATCTTAAAGGCGCATTTGTTGGTTGTGGAACTTCTAGCATAAAATTAAGCCAGCTTGGCTCAAAATTGCCAACAACCGGCTATCATGTCGAGTTTCCTTCTAGGCACAAAGAATTTTTAGAAACTATTCAAAGTTTGCTAAGTGAATACGATATAAATTCTAAAATTTCAACACGAAAAAATATTTTTGTTCTTTACATTAAAGATAGTGAATCTATTAAAGATTTACTCGCACTTTTAGGGGCTGTTTCAAGTGTTTTTACTCTTACAAATGAAATGGCAACAAGAGGTTTGCGCAACACAATAAATCGACAAGTAAACTGCATCAATGCAAATATTTCAAAAACAGTTGAAGCGAGTTTAAAGCAGGTGGAAGCTATAAATCTTATAAATAAAAAAATTGGACTTGAAAGTTTGCCTGAAGATTTACAAGAAGTTGCTGTTTTAAGACTTGCAAATCAAGAAGAAAGTCTTGATGAATTGTTAAAATTGTCTACTTTAAAGTTAACAAAAAGTGGACTGAATCATCGCTTTAGAAGAATTTTAAAAATTGCACAGTTACTCAAAGGAGAATAATATGAAAAAGTTTGTTCATTTGCATTTGCACACGGAATACTCTTTACTTGACGGTCTTGCTAGAATAAATAAGCTTGTAGATATTGTAAAAGAAAGAGATTATCCTGCTGTGGCAATTACTGACCATGGCAACATGCATGGTGTAATTAAATTTTTTGAAGCGTGCTTAGCAAAGGGTATTAAACCAATAATTGGTGAAGAGTTTTACATAACCCACGATATGAATTCCCGTTCTAACAAAGCAGACACTGGTCATCTTATTTTGCTCGCAAAAAATAATGAGGGTTATCAAAATTTGCTCAAATTATCTAGTTTCGCTTACCTTGATGGTATGTATTATAAACCCAGAATTGACTATAAACTTTTAAAACAATATAGCAAAGGGCTTATTTGTTTATCTGCGTGTATTGCAGGACATATCCCTCAGTATATTTTAAAAAGGCAATTTGATGAAGCAGACAAATTAGCTCTATGGTTTAAAGATATATTTGGCGAAGATTTTTATTTCGAAATTCAAAATCACGGCTTGGAAGAAGAAAGGCAAGTTTTAGTGAAATTGACGGAAATGAGCCAAAGGCTTGGGATCAAGCTTGTGGCGACAAACGATGTTCATTATCTTAACAAAGAGGACGCTGAACTTCAAGATGTTTTGATGTGTGTTCAAATGGGAAAGACCATTGATGATCCTGATAGAATGAAATTTTCTACAGATGAATTTTATCTTAAAACATACGAAGAGATGGAAGAAGCTTTGCCGGGATATCAAGAAGCACTCGACAGGACTTTAGAAATTGCAGAAAAATGTAATGTTACTATAAGGACAAAATCTTTAAGAGAGCTGAAAGAAAAAGGCGTATCATCAATACCAGATGAAGATACTTTAGGCGCTTCAGAAAACTTTATTCCAAGTTACAAACCTGACACAGGTGAGACCCCTTCTCAGTTTTTGAGGCGCTTATCTGAAGAAGGACTAAAGAGAAATTATAAAACTATAACTCCTGAGCTAACGGACAGACTTAACATGGAGTTAAACACAATAGAAAAGTTGGGATTCGTTGAATACTTTTTAATTGTTTGGGATTATATAAATTTTGCGCGTCAAAATGATATTCCTGTGGGACCCGGCAGAGGATCGGGGGCAGGATCGCTTGTAGCTTACTGTAGTGGGATAACTCAAGTTGACCCTATGAGATATGAACTTTTCTTTGATAGATTTATCAATCCAGAGCGTGTATCCATGCCAGACTTTGACGTCGATTTTTGTATGGATAGGAGAGGCGAAGTTATTGAATATGCGAAGCGTCGTTATGGGTTTGATCATGTATCTAACATTGCTACTTATGGAAATATGCAGGCAAAAAATGCCATTAAAGATGTTGCGCGAGTTTTGAGATATCCTCTTTCCGAGACTGATAAAATTACAAAAGAAATCCCTTTTAAACCTGTAAAAAAACCTCCTGTTCTTAAATATTATTTCGGTTTAACCGGAAAAGAAGATGACAAACAATACATTATTCCCGATTTAAGAAAAATGTATGATGAAGATGAAATGATTAAAAAAATCGTTGATATGGCTGTCAAACTTGAAGGTGTGCCAAGAAATATTTCTATGCACGCGGCTGGAGTTTTGATCGCGCCAGATCCTGTTTTTAATCATGTGCCAATGGCAAAAAGTGGCAATGATGTTATCACTCAATTTGATATGCTAGAACTTGAGCATCTTGGTTTGTTAAAAATGGACTTTTTAGGGCTTCGAACACTTACTGATATTCATAAAGCTTTAAAATATATAAAAGAAAATCATGGTGTTGACATCGACTTTACAAAAATGCAATATGATGATCCAAAAGTTTTTGAACTTATTGGCTCAGGAAACACAGATTCTGTTTTCCAACTTGATGGCTCTGGAATGAAAAAATTTATGAAAGATTTAAGACCAACAAGTTTGGAAGATGTTATAGCCGGTATTTCTCTATATCGTCCTGGACCAATGGATTTTATTCCTAAATTTATAAAAGGGAAAAGAAATCCAGAGCAAATTGAATATGATGATCCATGTCTTGAACCTATTTTAAAAACCACTTATGGTTGTATCGTTTATCAAGAGCAAGTTATGAAGATTTTTCAAGTTATGGCTGGCTATAGTCTAGGCGGTGCAGACAATGTGCGAAGAATTATGGGGAAGAAACAGGTTGATAAAATTCAACTTGAAAAAGAGAAGTTTTTAAATGGTTACGTTGATCCAACGGGCGAAAAACCTCCGTTTCCAGGAGCCTTGGCTTTAGGTCATGAAAAAGAAACATCAATAAAAATTTTTGACCAAATGGCAAAATTTGCAGGCTATGCATTCAATAAATCACATGCTGCAGCTTATGCGTATGTTGCATATCAAACTGCATATTTAAAAACTTATTACGAAGTTGAATTTTTGACGGCGGTTTTAAACAATCGTATATCAAATGCTGATCTTATAAAGAAGTTTACTAACTATGCCCGTAAAGAAGGCTTTGAAATTTTGCCTCCTGATATCAACAAATCGGTCACATTCTTCAAAACGGAAAATGGGAATATTCGTTTTGGTTTAGGCGCTTTAAAAAATGTGGGAGTAAGTGTAACAGATTATATTATCCAAGAAAGAAATAAAAACGGAGACTTTAAAAGTTTTGAGGACTTTATTTCAAGATGTTTAAACGCAGAATCTGGTATAAACAAAAGAACAATAGAAGCTTTAATACTTAGCGGAGCATTTTCAAGTTTTGGCAAATATAGATCGCAACTTATGGACGTTTATCCGTTGATTATGGAAAGAACTAATGCTGATAAAAAGAAAAAAGCAACAGGGCAATTTTCTATTTTTGATACATTTGAGCAAGAGAGTGCAGCGGTTAATAGCGTTGAATATCCAAATATAAAAGAATATAACAAAGAAACATTATTAAAAAATGAAAAAAACTATGCAGGTATTTATCTTTCGGGTCACCCACTTGATGATTATGCTGATAAGTATGATTCTTTCACATTTACTTCGGACATGTTTGACGACCTTGGCGAGGAAGAAAATATGGCAAATGAAGATTTTTCTCAAGAAGATTATTCAGATGCAGAGTCTATTTCAGTTGATTCTGAAGAAAGAGTCAAAGATGGAGAAGGAGTGACTTGTGGTGGTCAAATCACAGAAATAAGCAAAAAATTAACCAAAAGTGGAAATATGTGCTTTTTAAAAATAGAAGACATATATGGTACTTTTGAAGCGATAGTTTTTCCAAAGTTTTTCAATAAATATAAAGATTATTTGTTAGAAGATAATATGATTACTATTCGTGGCAAAGTGTCAATAAGGGCAGGAAGCAATCCGGTAATTTTGGTTGAAGGTATTACTCCTTGGCAAAAAATTGAAGAACAATTTTCTTCGGATAAAAAAATATATTTAAGATTTGATACAAAAGATATTGATATATATAATAAAGTGAAATCTACAATTTCATCTTATCCTGGGGATAGTCAAGTTATCATAAAGTGTACATCATCATCATCTGCTTTTTCTTTCAGCTCTAAGGTTGATTTAAACAATTATTTAATCAATGAACTTATTGGTCTTTTAGGCGAAAATAACGTTGTTGTTAAGTGAGGTTTTATGAAAATTCTGATTTTGGCAAGTGGCGGGGATTCGCAAGGAATGAATCGTGTAATTTATAATTTGTACAAACACTACAAAACAAAAGTTTACGGCTGTGAATGCGGGTTTGCGGGTTTGATAGAAGGAAATATTTTACCTCTCAAACATTTTAAACCCGCAAAGCATAAAAATAATTCTGGAGTTTGCATAAAGTCATCAAGGTGTCCAGAGTTTAACACCGAGGCAGGATTTGCAAAGGCTTTAAAAAATGCTAAAAATTATGATTATATTGTGATATTAGGTGGCAATGGCTCTAAAAAAGGGGCTAAAGAACTAGAAAAAAATGGTATTAAAGTTGTTTTTGTCCCTGCCACAATTGACAATGATATTGATAATAGCCAGTATAGTTTAGGTTTTGATTCAGCAGTAAATGCTTGTTGCTATAGCATAAATAATATTATGCCAAGCGTTAATTCTTTTAAAAATCGAGTCTGTGTTTTTGTGATTATGGGCAATAGCTGCTCAAAAATTGCTGAAAATGTTAGTGATAAAGTTAATGCAGATTATTTAATAAAAAGTGAAGACGATATTGATTATAAAAAAATAGTTAATACAATAGAGAAAAACATATCAAAACAAAAAAATACTGTAATAATTTTGAAAGAAAAATTATTAAAGAGTGAAGATTTTGTGCAAAAACTTCAGGCAAAGGTTAAAAATGTTTTCCTGCAATATTTCGAAATAGGTTATTTGCAAAGAGGTTCTAAGCCTACAAAATTTGAAATTTTACAAGCTAACAAAATTTCTGAAAAAATTTTCAAATCAATAAAAAGTCAAAATTCTCATTATATTTATTTCCAAAAAGATAAATGGAAGTTTTGAGAGCATATGATGAAAAAAGTTTGAAAAAAAATAAGAAGATTTTTCTTTATTTTTTGTCAAATTCCTTGACAAAACGCCTGTTATGTGTTAAACTTTTCAAGTCAACAATACGCAGGTGTAGTTCAGTGGTAGAACTCCAGCCTTCCAAGCTGGTCGCGAGGGTCCGATTCCCTTCACCTGCTCCACTGTGCTTCCGTAGCTCAGCTGGATAGAGCAATGCCCTTCTAAGGCAGAGGTCGAAGGTTCGAATCCTTCCGGGAGCACCACAAGTTTATGGTGGTCGTAGTTCAGTTGGCAGAACGCCAGATTGTGGCTCTGGAGGTCAAGGGTTCAAGCCCCTTCGATCACCCCAGATTAAACTTTTGGTTTAAAAAGATAATGGGGTGTCGCCAAGTGGTAAGGCATTGGATTCTGATTCCAACATTGCGTAGGTTCGAATCCTACCACCCCAGCCAATTTTGGCGAAAATGTCTTTGTTATAGGGGTGTCGCCAAGTGGTAAGGCACAAGATTTTGATTCTTGCATTCGTAGGTTCAAATCCTGCCACCCCTGCCATAAAATAAAATCCGACATGGTCTACTAGCTCAGTCGGTAGAGCACTTGACTTTTAATCAAGGGGTCCCGGGTTCGAGCCCCGGGTAGGCCACCAAAAGCACCAAATTTGGTGCTTTTTTGTTTTTTATAATAAAATTTTATTTTTGTTTAAGTTTTATCACAAAAATTTTCATTTAAACATTATTTATAATTTTTTTATAAAAACTTTACTTTTTTTTTATTTTTTGTTATACTTCTTAATCATAGTTTTTAGTGATGTTAAGAAAGCTAGAAATTATTTATGTGCGGATATGGCGGAAGCGGGGTTCCCAAAAAGAGAAACTTTTAGGGGTGCTAGTGGCAGACGCGCTGGGTTTAGAAAATCCAGCAAAAAGAATTTTTAGTCTGACATTCCGTCGAAAAAATTAAAATTATTTATGTGCGGATATGGCGGAATGGCAGACGCGCTGGATTTAGGTTCCAGTCCGAAAGGGTGCAGGTTCAACTCCTGTTATCCGCACCAAAATTATAAAAAAATTTTTATAATATTTGTTTCTATGTATTTGTATTAAATCTTAATCTAAATGATATAAGATAATTTATTTTGATTATTTTGTGTTTTGTGTTAAAATCTTGTAAAGGTATAATTATGGCGAAAGATATTAAGGTTAAAACAAAAAATACTGATTGTATTCATGCTGGACATAGAGAAAGACTTTTTAATCTTGCTTTTGAAGTTGGGCTGGATAAGCTTAGTAAAATTCAAACACTTGAAACTATTCTTTGTTACATTTTTCCTAGAGGTGATGTCAATCCTTTGGCCCATAGATTATTGGACCATTTTGGTAGTCTGTCTGCAGTGCTTGAAGCTGATGTTAATGATATTGCTAGAGTAAAAGGAATGGGTATAACTTCTGCCAAAAAACTTCATTTGCTTTCTGATATAAATTTAGTTTATGCTTTAGACAAAATGAAAGTTAATCCTAAATTTGAAAGTTTTGCCGATGTGTATGATTATGTTGAAAATTTGTTGAGATTTAAAAATGTTGAAGAATTATATTTTATAGCTGTAGGTGCAAATAAGGCTTGCATAAACACTAAATTATTTGCTAGAGGAACAATAAATATGGTCGGCATTTCAATAAATGACCTAATGCTTTATCTTGCTTCTACAAAAGCACATGCTTTAATTATTGTTCACAATCATCCTAATGGTAATTGCAAACCATCATTGCAAGACCAAACTGCTTATGAAAGACTGAAGTCTATGACCGAAATGGCCAATTGTCAACTTTTAGATTGTCTTATAGTAGGCACTGATGGTCTTTATAGTTTAGAAAACAAATCTATAGCGAGAGTTTATTTAAATGATGAAAATGATAAATTTAATTTATTAGACGAAATGGAATGGAAAGCACAGCTAAATGAAGAAAATTTTAAAAAATCAGATTTAAAATAATCCCAGATATAAAACTAGAACATAAACAAGCGATAAAAGTGAGGACAAAAAACAAGAAAAAATTGAATTTATAAACAACATTATTGTTTTTTTGAGTTTCTAGAATTTTTGTTGCTTTAGGCAACGTGCAAATGCAATAAACTTTTTCATCGTCATACCTTATTGAAATCAATTCATCTTTTTCAAAACCATAAATAATTTTATCTAATTCTTCTTCCTCAACTCTATATTTTGATGGCAAACATGATAACAAATCATTTTTTTCAAGCAATTTATATCCGCCATCTTTACACTCATTTAAAATAATTTTTAAAATTAAACCTGATTTTGTGTCTAACATACTATTTTTATTGCAAAAATAGTACTTTTTATTCAAATTTTGTATTTCTTATGTATTTAAATTTATAAATAGGTTAAATGTGAAAGATTTTGGCAATAATTTATCAAATGCCAGAACGTAGAGAAAAACTGATTTTAAATTATTTGTGTAAGATTTGTCAGGGTAAAAAGACATATCTTGTTTCTCCTTATGATATTGCAAAAGCTTTGAGCCCAAAACTTGTTTTATCTGTAAATGAGATAGATGAGGCTATGGCAAGGCTATCTCTCGAAAATTATCTAGATTTTGTTGCTTCTGAAGGTAAAAATGGCTATTATTATTGTATAACGTTAAAAACAAAAGGAAGAAATTTTCTTGCCGACGCAAAAAAACAAAAAAAAGCAATGTGGCTTTTGGTTTTAAGAAGTATTTTTTTGGCAACAGTCAGCTTTGTTTTTGGAATTATTTTAAAAGCTATTTTCAAAAGTTAAAAGGATAAGCATGGATTTTAAACTTGTTTCAAACTATCAGCCTGCGGGAGATCAACCTCAGGCTATAGAAAAAATTTCCGAAGGATTTAAAGAAGGGCTTAAAAATCAAATCCTTCTCGGTGTAACGGGAAGTGGAAAAACTTTTACAATGGCAAATATTATTGCTAATTTAAAAAAACCAACACTTGTTATTGCGCACAATAAAACTTTGGCAGCGCAACTTTGTAATGAATTTCGCGAATTTTTCCCAAACAATCGTGTTGAATATTTTGTATCTTATTACGATTATTATCAGCCAGAAGCATATATTGTTTCTACCGATACTTATATCGAGAAAGATATGGCGATAAATGAAGAAATAGATAAACTTCGTTCAAGTGCAACTGCATCAATTTTAGAAAGAGATGATGTGATAATTGTTGCGTCAGTTTCATGCATATATGGTCTTGGCAATCCCGACGAATATTATAATTTACACATAACATTAAGGGAAGGTGAAACTCTTGATAGAGATGAACTTATTGCAAAACTTATTGACATTCAATATATGAGAAATGATATTGATTTTAAGCGCTCGACTTTTAGAGTTAAAGGTGATACGATAGATATTTTTCCATCTAACCAATCTTCTTTGGCTATTAGAGTGCTGTTTTTTGGTGATGAAATTGAAAAAATTTATGATTTTGATCCAACTACGGGCAATTTAATAAACCAACTTAAATTGGTATCAATATATCCAGCAACACATTATGCTGTTGGTCGGGCAAGAATGGAACAAGCTTTAAATCAAATAGAGCAAGATAGATTAAAAGCCGTTGAAGATTTTAAGGCATTAGGGAAACCTTTGGAAGCAGAACGAATTGGTCAAAGAGTTTCTTATGACATAGAAATGATGCGTGAAGTTGGATTTTGTAGTGGCATTGAAAATTATTCCAGATATTTTGATGGAAGAAAGCCGGGGGAGCCTCCTTATACTCTTATAGATTATTTCCCTAAAGGATTTTTGACAATAATTGACGAAAGTCATATGACTTTGCCTCAAATAAGAGCTATGTATAATGGGGACAAAGCAAGAAAACAATCTTTGGTAGAATACGGCTTTAGATTAGAAGCGGCTAAAGACAACAGACCTTTGACATTTGATGAATTTAGTCAAAAACTAGGACAAACATTATTTGTCTCTGCTACGCCTGCAAAATACGAGCTAGACAAAGCAGATCAAATAGTAGAACAGGTAATAAGACCAACAGGTTTACTAGATCCAAAAATAGAAATTAAACCTATAAAAAACCAAATTGAAGAACTTATGTTGCAAATTAAAGAAACAATTTCTCATAATGCTAGAGTACTTGTGACTACTTTAACAAAAAAAATGGCTGAAAGTTTGACCACTTATCTGCAAGAGCATGATTTTAAAACTAAATATATGCACTCTGAAATTGATACCATGGAAAGGGTTGAAATTGTAAATGGTCTTCGTTCGGGAGAATTTGATGTGCTTGTGGGCATAAATCTTTTAAGAGAAGGTCTAGACATGCCTGAAGTAGAGCTTGTTTGTATCTTAGATGCTGATAAAGAAGGCTTTTTAAGAAGCGAAGGTGCTTTGATACAAACTATAGGTAGAGCGGCAAGAAATGCAAATGGAAGGGTTATTATGTTTGCTGATAATATTACAGATTCAATGAAAAGGGCAATTGATATAACAGAAAGTCGAAGAAAGTTGCAAGAAGAGTATAATGTGAAACACAACATAACTCCAAAAACAATTATAAAACCAATTTCAAACACCCTTGAAATAAGTAAAAAAGTTGATGATAATGATACAAAAAATTTGCCAGAGCAAATAGAAAAATTGACGGCGATGATGAAAATAGCATCAAATTCGTTAGATTTTGAAAGAGCACTTGTACTTCGTGATCAAATTCAAAAATTACGAAAAAAACTTGAAAAAAATCGTAAAATTAAATAAAAAATATAATATTTTTTATAAAAAATTTGAAGTTTATAATATTTTAATAAATTTAAGCAAATCTGAAACTTTATTTTCAAACTTAAATAATAAAAAAACTTTCAAAATGTGTTATAATAAAATTATGGAAAACAAAATAATTATTAAAGGTGCAAAAGAAAATAACTTAAAAAATATTGATTTGGAAATTCCCAAAAATAAACTTATAGTTTTTACAGGGGTAAGTGGGTCCGGCAAATCAAGTTTAGCCTTTGGGACTATTTTTGCTGAAGGACAAAGACGATATATAGAAAGTTTGTCCTCTTATGCAAGACAGTTTTTGGGGCAAGCTCAAAAACCAGATGTTGAATCCATCGATGGACTTTCGCCTGCTATTTCTATAGATCAAAAAACAACGAACCATAACCCGCGTTCTACAGTTGGAACTGTTACAGAAATTTATGATTACCTTAGACTTTTGTTTGCTAGGGTGGGGATACCATATTGCCCTCATTGCAACAAACCAATCTCTCAACAAACAACAGACCAAATTGTTGATAGTATTTTGTCTTTGCCTAAATCAAGCAAAATAACAATCATGGCTCCAATTGCTAGAGGACAAAAAGGCGCTTTTGCAAAAAATTTTGAACAATTAAAAAAATCTGGTTATGTGCGCGTGCAGGTTGACGGAATAATATATTCCCTTGATGAAGAAATAAATCTTGATAAAAACTTAAAACACGACATAAATGTTGTGATTGACAGAATTATAATAAAAGAAGGGATAAATGCTCGACTTACAGACAGCATTGAAACTGCAGTTAAACTAGGTGAAGGGTTAGTTTTAGTCGAAAACGATGGAAATCAAAGTTTGTATAGCACAAATTATGCATGTCCGATTTGTGGGTGGACCTTGGAAGAGGTATCTCCAAGACTTTTTTCTTTCAATGCTCCATTCGGTGCGTGTCCAACTTGTGCAGGTCTTGGAAGTATTAGCGATGTCGACGAAGGTATAGTTTTAAAAAATTCAGATCTTTCAATTAGGGAAGGCGCATTTAATTTAACGGGTTGGAGATATGAAGAAGGTTCAATGGCTACCAGATTTTTTAATGCTTTATCAAAAAAATATGATATAGATTTAAACTTGCCTTTAAACAAAATGCCCAGAAAAAAATTAAACATTTTGCTTTATGGAAATGATGGCGAAAAACTTGATTTATTTGAAAGTGAGGCTCGAAATAAAACTTATGAACATTTTAACGGGAAAAAGGCTCTTGCTTTTGAAGGAATAATAAACAACTTAAAACGCAGACTTGCTGAAAGCAAAAGTGAATTCGTCCGTTTTGAAATAGGAAAATTTGTGAGAGAAATCACTTGCCCAACTTGTAAAGGAAAAAGATTAAACGAGCAAGCGTTATCATTAAAAATAAAAGGGAAAGATATAGCTCAGGTTTGCGAAATGACTGTGGAAGAGCTTATAAATTATTTCGCAGACATTTCTTTAAGCAAAGAAAAACAAGAAATAGCAAGCAGTATATTAAAAGAGATAAATGCTAGATTAAAATTTTTAAGTGATGTTGGACTTGATTATTTGACCTTATCTCGCTCTGCTGAAACTTTATCAGGCGGGGAGTCTCAGAGAATTAGACTCGCAACTCAGATAGGCAGTGGGCTATCAGGAGTCCTTTATATTCTCGACGAGCCAAGCATTGGATTGCATCAAAGAGATAATGATCGTTTGATAGGCACTTTAAAGCATCTTAGAGATTTAGGCAACACTCTGATTGTGGTTGAGCATGACGAAGACACAATTAGAACAGCAGACTGGCTTGTTGATGTAGGACCTTTTGCTGGTGTTCATGGAGGTCAAATAGTTGGCAATGGAAAGGTTGAAGATATCATAAAAAATTCAGATTCGATAACGGCCAAATTTTTGCGTGGTGAAGAAAAAATAGAAATTCCATCTTCGAGAAGACAACCAAAAAATTATTTAAAAGTATTCGGAGCAAAAGAAAACAATCTAAAAAATATAAATGTTGATATTCCGCTTGGTGTTTTTACATGCATTACTGGCGTTTCAGGAAGTGGAAAATCAAGTTTAATAAATGAAATTTTATTTCCATATTTATCCAACAATCTTAACAATTCTAGATTAGAACTTGGGAAATTTGATAAAATCGACAATATAAATTTGCTTGATAAAGTTATTTCGATTGATCAATCTCCAATCGGAAGGACCCCACGCTCAAATCCTGCCACATATGTAGGTATGTTTTCAGCGATTAGAGAATTGTTTGCTTCTACTCCCGATGCTAAGGCAAAAGGGTATAAGGCAGGTCGATTTAGTTTTAATGTTAAAGGTGGAAGATGTGAATCTTGTGAAGGAGCTGGTGTTAAAGAGATTGAAATGTATTTTTTGCCAGACATATCTGTAACTTGTGAATCTTGTAAGGGTAAAAGGTATAATCGCGAGACACTTGAAGTTAAATATAAAGGCAAAAACATAAATGATGTTCTTGAAATGACTGTAGAAGAGGCCTTAAAGTTTTTTGAAAATATTCCTTCTATCAAAACCAAAGTTCAGGCTCTTTATGATGTGGGGCTTGGATATATAAAGCTTGGACAAAGTGCAACAGAACTTTCTGGAGGCGAAGCTCAAAGAGTTAAGCTTGCCACAGAGCTATCTCGAAAATCAACAGGGAAAACCATATATTTACTTGATGAACCAACAACAGGTTTGCATATGTATGATGTAAAAAAACTTATTGCAATTTTAAATAGACTAGTTGAAAATGGGAATAGTGTTGTGGTCATAGAGCATAACCTTGATGTCATAAAATCTGCCGATTATATTATTGATCTTGGCCCAGAAGGTGGGAATAGAGGGGGCGAAGTAGTCGCTAAAGGCACTCCTGAAGAAGTGGCGAGAGTTGAAAAAAGTTATACTGGTTTTTATTTAAAAAAAATTTTAAGCCAAAAATAATTAAATAATAAAATAAAATAAAAAATAGTCAAATAACAAATTAAAACAAAAAATAGCAAAAATTTACGATTTTTTGCTATTTTTTTTAATTTTTTTAAATTTTGCGATAAAAACTAATTTTTTTACCAACCTTTTATTTAAGATTTAACCCATCTTTTATCTTGTGATATTACAGCTTTGCCTAAAGATAATGATTTTTGGACATCTATTGTTCTTTGATTTGAAGACCCCTTAAATGGCAAATCTAGACTTTTCAAACTCAAAACGAATTTTCCGTCTATAAGAATGTCTATATATTGAAGCAGTTGTTTAGCATCTTTTACTGAATCTTTTAACAAGTCTTCAAACAAAAAACCAGTATAACATGCAATTTCAATATTATCTTCCTTCAACTTTTTTGCCAGCGGTAAAAGTGCTTTTGCTTGCATAAAAGGTTCTCCGCCAGAAAAAGTAACACCACCAAGCAATGAATTTGTTTTTATCTGTTTATACAATTTTTTGATTGAAATTTTTTTCCCACCCTTAAATGAGTGCGTTTTTGGGTTGTGGCACCCTGGACAGTTGTGGGGACAGCCTTGGGTAAATATGGTAAACCTAAGCCCTGGGCCGTCTACAATACTATCATTGACAATTCCTGCAATTCTTAATTTTTTCATAAATTTTCTCTTTAAATATTATGTTTAACTCTATCGTGTTCCTCAGCTCTTTTGGCATTGTTAAAGCGATCTAATGTTCCAACTAGGTAACCTGTTATTCTTCTAATTCTTTCAAAAGGATGTTCTGCGTCTTCTTTTCTTCCACAATGTGGGCAAGTGTCGCCTATAATCCCGTTATAACCACATTCAGGGTCTCTATCAATAGGGTGATTTATTGCCCCATAACCAATACCGTTTTCTTTCATGCATCTTATTATTTTTTCAAATGCATCAAGATTTGAAGAGGTGTCTCCATCAAGTTCGACATATGTTATATGTCCACCATTGCAAAGGGCATGAAAAGGTGCTTCAAGTTCTATTTTCTTTTCTGCACTTATTGGGAAATACACGGGTATATGGAAACTGTTTGTATAATAATCTTTATCAGTAACACCTTTGATTATTCCATATTTTTTCTTGTCTATTTTTACAAATCTGCCAGAAAGTCCTTCTGCTGGAGTTGCAATAAGCGTGAAGTTAAGCTTATATTTTTGAGAGGTCTTATCTGCATAATCACGCATGAATTTTATGATATCGTATCCTAGTTGCCAAACTTTTTTACTTTGTCCATGATGTTTTCCTGTTAGCGCAATTAGTGCCTCGGCTAAACCAATAAATCCGTATGTTAGCGAACCATGTTTCAAAACCTCAGATACAGAATCGTACTTACTTAGTTTTTCAGAATCAATCCATACACCTTGACCCATTAAAAATGGATAATTGTAAACATGTTTGCTTTGTTGTATTTTAAACCTGTCTAGAAGTTGCTCTGTGACTAAATCCATCATTTTTTCTAGCGATGCAAAAAATTTCTTTTGGTCACCTTTTGCCTCTATTGCAAGTCTTGGTAAGTTGATTGAAGTAAACGACAAATTTCCTCTTCCATTAACAATTTCGCGAGTAGGGTCGTACACATTTCCGATAACTCTTGTTCGGCAACCCATATAAGCGATTTCTGTTTCAGGTCTGCCTTCTTTATAATATTGCAAATTGAATGGCGCATCAATAAATGAGAAATTTGGAAACATTCTTTTTGCGCTACATTGTATAGCTAGTTTAAACAAGTCATAGTTTGGATCACCTACATTATAGTTTATTCCTTCTTTAACTTTAAAAATTGATATTGGGAAAATTGCAGTTTCACCATTTCCAAGCCCTTCCTCGGTTGCTCGAAGAATATTTTTGGTTACCATTCTTCCCTCGGCACTTGTATCAGTCCCGAAATTTATTGAAGAAAAAGGCACTTGTGCTCCAGCTCTTGAATGCATTGTGTTTAAGTTGTGCAGTAGCGCTTCCATTGCTTGATGAGTATTTTCATCGGTTTCTTTTGTTGCTTGAGATTGTGCATATTTTTTTATTTCTTTATATAATTTTTTGTCTTTTATATATTTTTCAAAAGCTTTTTCTTCTTGTTTATCATACGCTTTTGAAGTGTTTAACGATGCAAATAAACCAAAATCTTCTTCTATTTTCTTTAAAATATCTACAACTTCATTTTCATTTAAGCGTCCCGCATTCTTCAAAACATATGCTTTTGCAAAATTTGATCTATACAATTTCTTAAATGTCTTTTTTACACCTTCTGCTAAACCATAATCAAAATTTGGTACGCTTTGTCCTCCATGTTGGTCGTTTTGGTTGGCTTGAATGGCTATACAAACTAAAGATGCGTAACTTCTGATATCATTTGGTTCGCGAATAAAGCCGTGCCCTGTTGAAAAGCCACCTTTAAAAAGTTTTTCAATATCTATTTGACAGCAAGTTTCGGTTAAAGCATAAAAATCAAAATCATGTATATGAATATCACCATCTTGGTATGCTTTTGCCTGCTCTGGACGCAAAAGACTGTTTGTAAAGTATGTTTTTGCGCTCTCAGAGCCAAATCTTAACATAACCCCCATTGGTGTGTCTCCGTCGATATTGGCATTTTCTCGCTTTAAATCAAATTCCTTTGAGTCTTGGTTGTTTATTTTATCAAAGGTCTTCATAAGATTTGAATTCATTTCTCGAACTTTATTTCTATTATCGCGATAAAGAATATAAGCTTTGGCAACTTTGTCAAGTTTATTATCAATTAGCACCTTTTCAACTTCATCTTGTATTTGTTCTACTGTTGGTGTTTTGTTGTCATAGTTTTTTATAAGATTTTGTTCGACTTTTTTAGCTAATGAGTCTGCTCTCTTCTCATTTTTTCCACCTGTGGCTCTTATCGCTTTTTTTATTGCTTCCTCAATTTTATCAAGTGAATAATTTGCTATTCTTCCATCTCTTTTAACAATATTTGTTATCATTTTACGCATTTCCTCCTCTTTGTATGCTTATACAATATATTGAATTTTTATGCTTTAAAAAATCAATATATTGTGTTTTAACAATTTCTATCTTAGTATCTTCTTTGTTTTATGTCAACAATTTTTCAATATTTTTTCTCAATTTTTTAAATTATTTTTTAAAAAAATTGTTCTTTATTATGCTTTGATAACTTATATCTTTATTTTTGGCAATGTCGAATTTAGACAAATGATTTCAAAAAACTTGTTCTCTAGGCAAAAGTTTATAAAATAGTTGTAAATTTTATGTTAAAAATGTTAATATATAAAAAAGAATGGAGGATATATGAACTCTTCTACGGTAAGTTTGATTGTTAGTTTTATCTTTGTCTTTTTTCTTATTGTTGGATTTTTGATTGGATTTTGGAGAGGTATAAGAAAATCGGCAGTTAATTTTGCGTTTTCTATTGTTGGAGTTATTCTTGCCTTTTTTATAACCCCTTTGGTGACTAATGCTTTGCTAACAATAACCGTCCCATATGAAGAAACTACAATAACTTTAAATCAATATTTGATAGAGATGTTAAAGCAAAATGCTGATATTTGCACAATGATTGAAAATAATGCTAACCTTGCTATATTGATTGAAAAGATTCCAAGTGCAGTGGCAAATACAATTGTATTTTTAGTGTTGACGATAATTTTAATGCTTTTATTCTATATTATTTATCGAATAGTGGCATCTTTATTTATGAAACGAAATGAAGAGCAAAAAGTATATCGCGTTTGGGGTGGTGCTTTAGGCGTTGTTAAAATGATAGTTGTTTTGATTTTTATGTTTATGCCTTTGTCTTCTCTAATAAAAACTGCTGATGATTTAACGATTCAAAATGAAGTTTTTGCTTGCGAACAAACAAAGACATTAACTCTTAATAATGACTTAGAAGTTATTGATGAGCAAAACGACAATCAACAAAAAGAGCAAAACAACCAAAATGTCATAAATCAAATCTTGCCAACTGAAGTTAAAGAAATTGTAAGCGGGCTAAGCCAAAATTTCTTTTTTAAAATTTGTGGTGCAGTAGGTCTTGACGACGCAATGTTTGATTATTATAGTACTATCGACATTGACGGCGAAAAGGTTTCTTTGCGCAAAGAAATTTTGGCTTATGCAGATTTTTATGATATATCAATGCAAATTGCAAATATTCCTCAGTCAGAACACACTTTTGCACAATTGGATTTTGATAAACTTGAAATTTATTTTAATAATGTTGTAGACGGCAATCTTTTTAAGCAAGTTGTAGTAGAAATTTTACAAGATGCAATTTCAAATTATCAAGACTATTCATTTTTAAAAGACAATGAGCTTGTGCAAAAATATTGTGAGCTTTTAGATAATATAGCTCAAAGTCTAGAAAAAGCGTCATTAGAAAGCAAAAACGGAGTTATTGAATATTTTAAAGATGATTTAAAAAGTTTGTTTAAAATTTTCAAACAATTTGCGCAAAGTGGAATTTTAGACCAAATATCAAGTTTGACTAATAGCACTAGTGAAGATATTATAAAAATTTTTGCAGATGAAAAAAATCAACAAGCTTTTGCTTCGTCTTTAGACGAACTATTTTCTATGAATATAATTCACGACGGAATAGATGTTATTTTAAATAATGTTTTACCTGAAATAATTGATGGGGTTGAAGAAGTCGTTGTTGACACATCTGGGTATTTGCAACAGCAATGGCAACAACTTGCATCTGAACTTAACATTGTTTTGAAAAACTTTTCAGAAGTAGCCTCTCAAATAGACATTACTCAAGTGATAAATGATCCTGCTAGTTTATTAAGTAGTGAAAACAATATTGACATTCAAACAAGCATGGCTTCACTTGGAAAATTTATTGATAGTGTTTTAGATGTTTCAATCTTGAAAAATGCAGAAGGAGAGTCAATTTTGACAAACCTTTTGACAGAAAATAATTTCATTTTACCAACAGATGTTGTTTACAAAAATGACGGCACTGAAGTTGTTTTGACTTGTTATCAAGAATATTTAACTTTTATTTCTCAAAGTTTACAACAGATTAAAGATAGCAATCTTTATTCTATAATTTCTCAAACTAGTGATACGACAGAGATTGTAAAAGAAATTGCAAATATTATTTCAGATAATCAAAGTTTATTACAAGATATCTTTTTGCCTTTATATCAAGTAGAACCAACAAAAACTTTAATAACTGATAAACTCATCTCTTCGGTTCAATCTGACTTAATTGATTTATCTTATTTAAATAACTTAGATGGGCAAGAAGGATATAATGCTTGGAAACAAGAACTTGGATATGTAAGCCAAATAATAGTTTCTTTAAACAAAACTGATGATAAAGGTGTAAGTTATCTTGATTATGCAATTTCTGGTGATGTTGACGCTCTATTACAAAATTTAGGCTCAAATGTTACAATAACAGAAATTTTAACTCCAATTTTATATGCAAATTCAACATCTGCTATAAAATCAGAGATTTTCTCAGTCATAAAAGAAGTTTTTGATAAATTAGCGCAAAGCGATGTGACTATTCAAATTCTTGACACAACATTTGTCGAAGGAGATAGCGAAGACCAAACATCAGAAGTTTGTTTGATATTTGAAGATTTTGTTTCAATTTTTAAACAATATAAAACCGCGGGAGAGCAATTTTCGTTTGATAACATTGATTCTCTATTATTAGGGCAATTGCTAGACCATATTAAAGAAAACGCCTACAGAGTTGAACTTAAGGGAAAATCTAATGAGGGTATATTTAAAAATGCTTTTGACAAACTTTACAACAATCTTATAAAAACATATCCTTCTATTAAAGATATAATAAAAGATATGCAAAGTTATGAAATTTCATTTACAAATCTCATGCAAGCGGTTGTAGAAATAAGTAGCGCAGACATAGATTCTTTTATTGGAAAAGTTGGTGAAATTATTGGAAGCGATTCAGAAATAACTATCGAAAAAATTGAAGATTTAGTCGGTAGTATAAATTCGCATACAACACAACAAGAGCTACAAACCATTGATACAGTTCTTGGGGTACTAGAAGATTTTGATGTTAATATTTCTGTGCCCGGACAAAGCAGTGAAGAAATCGAAAGCAATAAAGCTTTTATTGAAAACAAGATAAACTCAAATGAATTTATTTCTCAAACTACTAAAAATAAACTTAACAAATTATTTGGAATTACCATAGGAGAAAACATATAATGCAACAATTTAACCATATATCTGTATTATTAAACGAAGTCATATCTGGGCTTAATATAAAGCCCGGTGGGATTTACATTGATTGCACTATGGGTGGGGGAGGTCACTCTAGTGCAATTTTACAAAATCTTTCACCGCAAGGAAGACTGATTGGTTTTGATAAAGACGAAGATGCCTGCAAGGTTTGTCGAGAAAGATTTAAAAACAATTTAAATGTTTTAGTTGTAAAATCAGATTTTAAAAAAGCACCACAGTATATTATAGAAAACATTGGACAAGTTGATGGAATCTTGATAGATTTAGGCGTTAGCTCTTATCAAATTGATAATGCTCAAAGAGGGTTTAGTTTTTTACATAATGGTAGATTGGATATGCGTATGGACCAGTCGCAAAAAATTTCTGCCTATGATGTGGTAAATACTTATAGTGAAAAAGATTTGCTGAGAATTTTATATGATTATGGCGAAGAGAGCAATGCAAAAAACATCGTAAAGAATATTATTGCTCAGCGGGAAATAAAACCTATTGAAACCACATTCGAACTCAAGGAAATCATCGAAAAATCTTTCCCGAAAAAAGTAATTTATGGAAAAGGCGGAGTATCAAAACAAACTTTTCAGGCAATAAGAATTGAAGTTAATAAGGAGCTAGAAGGGCTAAAAGGTTGTTTGGAAGAATTTATAAAACTTTTAAAACCTCAAGGGCGACTTGCAGTAATTTCTTTTCATAGTCTAGAAGATAGAATTGTTAAAAATGTTTTTAAAGAGGCTTGCACTGATTGTGTGTGTCCGCCAAAGACGCCTGTTTGTATTTGTCATCATAAAGCAGTGGCTAAAATGATAACAAAAAAGCCAGTAGTATCTTCAAAAGAAGAACTTGAGCGTAATTCTAGGTCGGCAAGCGCAAAACTCAGAATTATAGAAAAACTTTGATAAAAAGTTATAATGATAAATTTGGAGACGTATATTATGGAAGAGAAGATAATTTTAACGGAAAAAACAAACACAACGCAAAAGGTCAAATCTAATGATTTTGCGTTTAAGTCTTCTGAAACAAAAATATCAGATAAATCACAAGCGAATAAAGCAAAAGAGAAAGAAAAGCCAAAATCTTATCCCAACATTTTTTCGGCAAGGGCTTTCGCTTCTACTCAAAAAAATAACGCTTTAGTTGATGAAGCTGATAAGATAAAAAAAGAAGATTTAAATGAGCAAATAGAAGTTAAAAATTCATCTTCAACTATAGTTACGCCCAACTTTGACTTTATGGAAACCTTGTCAGAACAACAACATCAGCAAATTTTTAAAGATGAAAATGTTATAGATCAAGGGCAAAGTTTAGAAAAAAAACGAAAATGGAGCTTAAAAAGCATTATTTTCGCCATATTATTTGCGATTTTTGGAATTTGGGGAATTGTCAACATTTCCACGATAGATTCCCTTAATAGTCAAATTGAAATTGCAAGTGAAACTTATAATGTCAATCTTGTAAATTATCTCAAAAATTTGACGGCTCTTGACACAACAAACCAAGAAAATATGGAAAATTTGTTTGAGGTAATTCCGACTGATACTTTGCCACCAACTTATATTGCACAATCGTCAAACTGGTTTGACAGGTTCTGTAATTTCTTAGCAGGGTTGTTTGGAGGTTAAATGAAACAACCTTTTACACTATTTTCTTTTAGAAAAAGGATATTAGCATTGTTTATGGTAATATCCTTTATTTTTTGCGCACTTGCTGTTAGACTTTTTGTTTTGCAAGTCATAAACGGAAAATCTTTGCAGGTCAAAGCAACTGACCAGTGGACGCGAGATTTAAAAATTATTGCCCCTCGGGGCAACATTTATGACAGGACAGGCGCAACGCTAGCTGTAAGTTATACCACTTACAATGTTTTTGTCAGGGCAAGGGAAGTTAAAAGTGCTACAACAATTGCTACTCATTTAAGTTCAATTCTAGGTTTAAGTTTTGACAATGTCTATCAAAAGGTTAAAAATAAAGGGGTAAGCGAGGTGCTTATTAAACTTGGCGTAGATAGTGAAATAGCCGAAAAAATCTACAATTTATCTCTGCCCGGAGTATATCTTGCTGAAAATGTTTCGCGCTATTATCCAAACGGCAATTTGGCTAGTCAACTTATAGGTTTTACCAGCATAGACAATGTCGGTCAAACTGGAGTAGAGGCGTATTATAATGATTTGCTTAAAGGTGTTGATGGATATAGTTATGTACAAAGTGATTTGCAGGGAAAAGAAATTGGTGGAAGTTTGCGTTACTATATTCCGGCGGAAGAAGGGAATGATATTACTTTATCAATTGATAGCAAAATGCAACTTATATTAGAAAATGCGTTAGAGAGCATAATGCAAGAGCAAAAAGCTAAAAACGCAAGCGGTATGATTTTAGAAGTCGATACTGGGCAAGTTTTAGCAATATCTTCAAAGCCTAGTTTTGATTTAAATGAAATTCCAAGAGATAACCTTGAAGAACTTTTCGATCAATCAAAAATGAAACTTGTAACTGATATATATGAGCCCGGTTCAACATTTAAAATTTTAACCGTAGCGGCAGCTTTGGAAGAAGGGCTGACAAATCTAGAAGAAAAATTTTATTGCCCGGGATATCGAATTGTAGATGGAGTAAAAATAAAATGCTGGAAAACTATTGGGCATGGCAGCCAAACTTTAGTAGAGGCTTTTGGGAATTCATGCAACTGTTGCTTTATGGACTTGGCTTTAAGACTTGGAGTTGACAAGTTTTATTCATATCTTGAAAAATTTGGCATAGGGACTAAAACAGGTATTGACATTATAGGAGAGGCAAGTGGAATTGTTATGGATAAATCTTCTGTTAAAAATGTTGACCTTGCAAGAATGGGCTTTGGTCATGCAATAGCCATGACTCCTTTACAGCTCATGAGAGCTGTTACTTCAATTATAGGTGGCAACAAAATAACGCCAAGCATTATTTATGGGCAAACAAATGTTGGCGAAGCCATTATTAGCGAAAGTACTACAACAATGGTGAATAGTCTTCTTGAATATGCTGAAAATAAGACTGGTAAGTATACTTTTGTGGAAGGGTATAATGTTGGCGGGAAAACTGGAACTGCTCAAAAATATAAAGAAACAGGTGGCATTGACCAAGGGAAATATATTTCAAGTTTTATAGGAACATATCCTGCCGATGATCCAAAATATGTTTTGCTTATTATGGTTGATGAGCCGGGGGCGGGAGTATATTATGGCTCTTTAGTTGCCGCACCATACGGCAAAATAGTTTTTCAAAAGCTATTTGAATATTTAAGTGAAGAAAAACAAGATCCTTCTGTTATAGTTGAAAAAATACAAATGCCAAATTTAGTTGGTCTGAGTTTAGCAGATGCATTGATTGAACTAAAAAAACTTGGTCTAGACTGTGAAATCGAAGGCGATGGGGGAATTGTTATATCTCAACTGCCACCAGAAGGGACTTCTATAAATAAAGGATCTACTATTTTGCTTGTAACTTAAGTCAAAACAGTCAAAATGTGTTTTATTTAATTTTTATATTTTTTCAAAGTTATATTAAATCGTTTTGTAAAATTTTACTTTTTTAATAAAATAAGAATATGGATTTTACTTTAATAATCATAATTTGTGTTTTGGCTTTTTTGGTAATGTTATGTTTCTTTTTAGCAATAGCAAATTTTGCTAATGAAAAATTTTACGATAGTTATAAAAAGATGGATGAAATTGAGGCAAGAGCACACATGGGTCCGCTGGAATATTTTGAACTATTAAACGAAAAGCATTTTGACGGCGAAATCACAGTCAAGACTATAGCGAATATCGCAGGTGATGCTTACAGTAAAAAAACTCTTTATCTTTCTGGTTCGACTCAAGGTTCAAATTCTTTGGCTTCATTTTCTATAATTTCTCATGAAATGGGGCATGCTCTTCAAGATAAAAAAGGAAATAAATTAAGAAAACTTAATTTTTTAAGACGAATTGGCAAAATTTTAGGTTTTTTTCTTATTCCTTTATTCATTTTGGGTATAATTTTAATGCTTATAGATTTTAACTTGCTTTATTATGGAATAGGTTGCTTAGGCGGGTGTGTTTTAATATTTATATTGGCATTATTTATAAAAATTAGAATGATCGCAATCGAGAAAGAAGCTTCAAAGTTTGCAATCGATTTTTTAAAGCAGGTGCTAGCTGATGAGCAAGTTGCTTTATGTAAAAAATTCTTAAATGATGCAAGGCTATCTTATTGGGCAGACTTTTTTAGAACTTTACTTGCTTGGACATTTATGACAAAGAAAAACAAATTGTTTAGTTAGAATTTTAATTTCTTTAGGGGTATTTTATGAATTTTGAAATTATTGTTTATTATTTTTCTGGTATTTTGATAATGTTTTCAATTTTAATAGCGGTAATTGCGCAGTTAAAAGTGCAAAGTGCCTATAGCAAATTTTCGCAAGAAAAATCTTCTTTAAATTTGACGGGTGGAGAACTTGCAAAGAAGTTGGCAAATGAAAATGGTTTATATTTAAACATAAATACTTGTAACGGCACTTTAAGCGATCATTACAATTCTAAAGACAAAAGTTTAAATATTTCACAAGGAAATTATAATAGTGACTCAATTGCTGCCATTTCGGTTGTTGCACATGAGTTTGGCCATGCCCTACAAGATAATGAAGACTATTTTCCGTTAAAACTTAGGCAATTCGCTATAAAGGTTTCAAATTTTGCGTCAAGGTTTTTAATTCCTTTAATAATTGTCAGCATAATATTATCATTGTTTATAGGAATGGCTGGTTCGATTTTAACCCTCGCTCTCGTGATTATCTATGGGCTTTCTTTAGTTGCAAATTTAGTGACTTTGCCAGTTGAACTGAATGCTTCGAAGCGAGCAAGAGAAATTCTTTCTTCAATGATTACATCGCAAGAAGAAAATGTAAAAGTTAAGAAAATGCTTTCTGCTGCAGCTATGACTTATGTTGCGGCCTTGCTTGTATCTTTAACTTATTTCTTGAGATTTTTAAGCTTTTTTCTGCTTACGCGTAGAGACTAAATTTAAAGTATAAAAAGACAATTTAAATAGTATCTTAAATTTTTTTTACAAAAACATCAAAAACAACAATAGGAACTTTACAAAAATGATAAAGTTCTTTTTATATTGATTTTATAAGTGATAAACTAATTTTTTTTAATTAAATTTTATTTTTTCGCTTATATATTTTGTAAGTTCTTCTATTGGCATGCGAATTTGTCCCATTGTGTCGCGATCTCTAATAGTTACAGAATTATTTTCAAGAGTGTCAAAATCAATTGTTACGCAGAAAGGTGTTCCAATTTCATCTTGCCTACGATATCTTTTTCCTATTGAACCAGCTTCATCATAGTCGCACATAAATTCCTTAGAAAGAATGTTATAAACTTCTTTTGCTTTTTCAGATAGATTTTTTTGAAGTGGAAGTATTGCAACTTTGTATGGGGCTATTGCAGGGTGGAAGTGCATTACAACTCTTGTTTCTCCATTTTCTAAAATTTCTTCGTCATAAGCCTCGCAAAGAAGTGCAAGAGTCAATCTGTCGGCTCCGATTGAATATTCAATAACATTAGGAATAAATTTTTCGTTTGTGTAAGGGTCAAGATAAAGCATGCTTTTTCCACTAAATTCTTGGTGACGAGATAAATCGTAATCGCTTCGGTTGTGAATTCCGTTTAATTCGTTCCAGCCCATTGGGAAAAGATACTGAATATCACAAGCTGCTCTTGCGTAGTGAGCAAGTTTGTCATGGTCATGAAAACGAAGATGCTCTTTGTTAATCCCTAAATCAAGCACATATTTTAATGCTTTTTCTTTATATTCGTTATAATATTTTTCGTCATCTCCATTTTTGCAGAACCATTGATGTTCCATTTGTTCAAATTCTATTGTTCTAAAAATAAAATTCCCTGGAGTTATTTCATTTCTAAATGCTTTGCCTATTTGGGCAATACCAAAAGGAACTTTTGCTCTACATGAGCGCTGAACATTTAAAAAGTTTACAAATTCGCCTTGAGCCGTTTCTGGTCTTAGATAAATTTTGTTTTGACCTTCGTCGGTAACACCACGAGATGTTTCAAACATTAAATTGAATTGTCTTATAGGTGTCCAATCAAATTTTCCACAATTTGGGCAACAAATTTTATGTTCGTTGATGTATGCTTGCATTTGTTCGTTATCCATTGTATCAGGATTAACTTTTCCTTTTGAATGATTTTCTATTAAGTTGTCAGCACGATGGCGAGTTTTGCAATTTTTGCAGTCCATTTTTGGGTCTGAAAAAGATGTTGTGTGCCCACTTGCTTCCCAAACTCTGCTATTCATTAGTATTGCTGCGTCAACTCCATAAGTGTTAGGGTTTTCCTGAACAAATCTTTTCCACCATGTTCGTTTTATATTGTTTTTAAATTCTACACCAACAGGTCCATAATCCCATGTGTTTCCCATTCCGCCATAAATATCACTTCCCGGGAAAATAAATCCTCTACTTTTGCAAAGATTTACGATTTTGTCCATTGTCGCTTTACTTTCTTTCATTTTGTTCTCCTTTTTTATAGGGCAAATAAAAAAGCCCCAACGATAAATTTCGTTTAGGGGCGATATTTGACCGCTGTTCCACCCTAATTCACGCAAACATTTTGCGCCTTATTACTGCCTTTTCGCTGGCTCGCGTTTTGCTCCAAGTTTTCCACGCTCTTCATCACAAAATTTCTACTTAAGATTATATGAAATTTTTGTATCTTTGTCAACTTATATTTAGCTTTCATAAAATTTTATATAAATTTTATATATTGAATGAAAAAATAAATTAATACATTATTTTTGTGTATTGACAAAATTAGTAATTTATGTTAAATTTTTGTTAGGTGAATTATGAAAAATAAAGATAAAGAAAAAATTAGAAATTTTGTAAACAGTTTAAGACTAAAATATGATGAAATGGACCAAGATTCTGCGCAAGAATTTTTGCTAGACAAATTTCAAAAAGTTATCGATAGCAAAAAAGATTATTTATGTTATGTTTTTGCCTTGAAATTTTTTGACAGTTTAAATCATTGGCAAGTTGCGAGGCTTGGAGATGTTGTCATCGAAGGTAAAGATTTAACCTTAAATATTTTGTTTCCTAAAAATCTTTGCGAGACAACTGTTTATGAACAAGGCTATGACGAGCCAATACCGTTAGATCAAGAGCAAATAAATAAACACCAAAAAGTTATAAATGATTCAAAATCTCTTATTCATATTCAAGCATTTTATAAAAAAGTGTTTAATGCTGATTTTGAAAGCTATGCTAAAGCGGTAGCCTTATATGGTAGTATATCTGATAATTTAGACCTTATAGCAGAAAATTATGATAAAATAATTGAGTTAAACGCCAATTTAGAAAAAATTTTACAAGAGGGAAGTATAGACGACTGCTTCAGTTTGATAGAATTTGTGCCATCTCTTTCAAAAATAAGCAAAAAAGTAGCACAGCAGGGTAGTGATGAAGATTGTTATGAATTTATAAAACTTGCTTGTGATATTTGGGGTGAAGGTAATTTAATTGAAAAAGATATAAGACCTTGTGTCGATAGAATTATAAAATCAAAAAATGTTTTATATAATTTTAGTTTTGCGGTTCTTGTGCAACCAAAAGATTTAAAACCTCATTTAGATGTAATTATAGAGTCGAAAGATTTATACTACAATCTTTTAGCATGTGAAGCATGGCCAAATTTAAAACAAAAAGAATTAGATAAATGCAGAGAAATAGTAAGGAGTTACGGTGAAAAAGAACTTATATCTTGCTTAATGTTTAAATTAAATGTAAAGGCTAAAGATATTCAGAAAAAATTTATAGATAGGTATTTTACTAAAAAAGTTTATGAAGATGAAAAAGAATAACAAGTTGAATATAACCTAGCAATATGATGCTAGGTTTTTTTATTTATATATATAGATTCAAGTAATTGATTTTTGTAAAAAAGTTTTCAAAAATAAGTATTTTAATAAAAATTTAGAAAAATGTCGAAAATATTTGACAAAATTGCGGGGGGGGTATAATTGGCTGACTGATAAAAATAATAACTAGAAAGAAGTTGAATTTTGTAAAAAAATAGGAGGAAAAACAAATGACACTTCGAAGTAAAATGGTTGCGACCATTTCCGCATTTTGTC
>CALVNT010000017.1 GCA_944349925.1 uncultured Clostridia bacterium | reverse complement strand
CCATTTATGTCCAATATAACTTTCGCTTTGTGCTATTTCGTTTGTATGATGTGGAAATTTGTTATCAATTCCTCCGCAATGAATGTCAAGATATTCACCCAAAGTCTTTAAAGCTATGGCAGAACACTCAATGTGCCAACCTGGATAACCTATACCCCATGGACTATTCCATTTAAGTGCTTGATTTTCAAATTTTGATTTGGTAAACCACAAAACAAAATCATTTTTATTTCGCTTATTCGTGTCTTCAATAACCGTTTCTCTAACACCAACAGCCAAATTTTCAGCATTTTCGTTGCCAAATCTAAAATATTTATGCAATTTTGAAGTATCAAAATATACATTTCCATTGCTAAAATATGCGTAACCTGTATCCATTAATTTAGAAATTATTTTTATATATTCTGGAATAAAAGAAGTGGCTGGCACAACATATTCAGGCCATTTTAAGTGCAATTTTTCCATATCGTTTTTAAAAGCTTGAGTATATTCATCTGCAATTTCCATAATTGCCTTATGTTCACGTTTTGCACCCATCAGCATTTTATCTTCACCCGTATCCCCATCACTTGATAGGTGACCTACATCTGTAATATTCATAGCTCTTCTAACATTGTATCCCAAATATTTAAGAGATTTTTCTAATATATCTTCCATTATATAAGATCTTAAATTTCCTATGTGTGCAAAATGATAAACCGTAGGTCCACAAGTATAAAGACTTATATTTAATTTATCATTAGGAATAAAATCCTGTATCATCCTACTTTCTGAATTATAAAGTTTCATTTTATCCTCCTTTATCTATATGTTATTTTTGTAAAAAAATAAGTTATCTATCTATATTAGGAAAATAATAAATATATTTTATTTCTTTTATAGTTTATCAACATTAAAACAAATTTCCCCAAAAAGTTCTTTGTCTTTTTGGTTATCAATTCCTTCCTTCCCTGTTAACTTTTTATAAACTTTATCTGCTTGCGTTATTTTATTAACTTGTACCTTATTTCTATAATAATAAACATAAGGATTTTGGGGGAAATTTTTATATTTTTTATTAACCTCTTTTTGTATTTCTTTATGTATTGCATCTAAAATAGTTATTCGTTCTAAAATACTTTCATATGAATAATTTTGAACTATCATTGCTTTTGAAAATAATTCTTTTAAACTCTTTCCAAATTTAAGCTCATCAAGAAAAATAAATATCCATTTTCTGTGAGGCATATATCGTCCATTTAACAAGAAAACAGCTTCTAATAACAATTCAACACAATGATTTAAAAGATCATGCGAAGCTTCTGGACAACCTCTTTTATAGCATCTAATTGAATGTATTTGTCCTCGCCATTTATATTGTTGCATTATCCAAATCATTCTATCATAAGCTTTTTTTTCATCAAAAACGGCTTTTTCTTTTAATATTTGATTTGCATATCCAAATGGATCATATGCAATAATTGCATTTGAATAAGCTTCTATTTTACCCTCACCCCAATGATTATCATCTTTTATTTCTTCTTCTAGTATAAGTTGATGAATATTAAATTCAATAAATCTATTATTAAATTTAGTATGAAATTCAAAAGGCAATGGAAAATTGCTTCTGTCAGAATCTGTTGTAACTATACTCATATCAACATCGGAAAATTCATCAATAAAAGAGCGTTTTCCTAGTCCCCCTAAAAGAATAATCGCTTTAACTTCCTTTCTGGTTTTTAAATTATCAATAAATTGATTTATAAATACTTCTATCTCATTTTTTATGTTTTTTGTTTTTAATTTTAAAATCATTTTTTTTTCTCCTTATAATTATTAATAGAATGTCTTTTTAATAAAAATTCTATTTCTTTTTTTATATTATTAGGAGGAATCTCCTCTATGAATATTTTTTCCCAAATGGATATGTTTATCAAATTCCACAAGTTATATCTGTAATCTTTTTGTACTATTAAACTTTTTTCATTAAGCACCGTTCCTGCTAAATTAGTACATAAAGGAAGTAGTGGCACAAGATATTTTCCCCAGTGTTCAGAAATTGGTCCAAATGAGGCCTTTTTCCTATTTATAATTTTTTCTGAAATATCATTATTTTTGGCAAAAATTTTAAGTAAATGTTTTGATTCCTGGCACTTAAATTCCCAAGAAAAATTATTAACATAATCATAATTTAATTTGGAATAAAAAGGAAAAATAGTTTTTTTATTAAAATGTCTGCTTATAGCATTCCATGAATTTATAGTAAAATCACAATCTCCAATTAAATCAATGTAACTATTAAGATATAAATCTTTGTAATGTTTATTATCGATATCAATATTATACTTTTGATTATAAAATGATATACTATTATTAGCAAAATCAAAATGCTTTATTTCTTTTTCGTTTTTTATGAAATTTTTAATTCCGTTTAAATATTTATATTGTCCATTTGTTCCAAATATAGCATCTGCACCTTGTCCATTCAAAATGTATTTTAGTTTTTTGGAAGATTCTTCTATTAATTTATAAATCAATAATGTTTGAACATGATTTAAAGTATTTTGAGTGCAATATATTATTTCGGGCAATAAAACTAGCAATTCCTCAAAAGAATAATACTTATAATCAACATCTAAATTCAAAAATTTAGCGGCAGTAACACTATATTTTTTTTCTATCAAATCACATTTTTCAAAACAAAAACCTGAAGACAAATAACTTTTTATTGAATCTTTAGCTTTTTTTGCCAAAATAGTTGAATCTAATCCACCACTAAAAAACAATGTGCAGTTTTTTATATTTTTCAACTTATAAAGAATATCAAAACTTTCCAACTCTTTTGAAGATAATTTTTTATATGAGAAATCATAAATGTTACACACCTCTTTTCGTGTAGTTTTTAAATTTATTTTTAATTTAGCAAAATTTTGTAGAATAAAGACATCTTTAATAAATGTGTTTGGAGGAAATACAATACCATAAGATAAAAATTCATCAAAGGTGGATTTGTTTATCTCAATACTTTTATTCTCTCTAATTTCTTTAATTGAAAATGTTAAATAAATAGTATCATCACAAAAAAAATAATAAATTGATTTGTTTATTTCAAAATCTCTAAATATTAACAACTCGTTAGATGAGATTGAAACATTAACACCTTGCTTGTGAATTTTATATACTCTTTTTAACAGTTCCTTATCTATTATTACATCATTAATTTCTATTTTGTTATTTTTGTATTTAATTTTTATCATAA
>CALVNT010000016.1 GCA_944349925.1 uncultured Clostridia bacterium | reverse complement strand
AATATATTGAAGAAATGTGTTCAACGCAAATTGATACTCCTTATGCTGTTAAGCCAGAAAGGGTTTTACCAAAAATCGGTGTTGGATATATAATGCACATATCTCGTGATGGATATTTTTTCAAAGACGGAACAAATGGGCAATATTTAATTATAAATTTTAATAAAAATCTTCTCATATCCATTCTCTCAAGCGAAAAAGAGATGAAATATGTTACAGAAATTTTAAGAGATTTAATTTAGGAGGTAAAGTATGATAATAGATGAAGAATTTTTCGATGTATATGACATAAATGGAAATCATGTTGGAGTAAAACCAAAAAGTTTTTGTCATAGGGACAATCCTGGAGTTTATCACAAACCTGTTTGGATATGGATTGTAAACGATAAAGGTCAAATTCTTGTGCAAAAGCGTGCTGCAACAAAGAAGAAATCTCCAAATAAATATGATATGCCAAGCGCTGGACATGTTGATGCTGGAGAAACACTATTGCAGGCTTGCGTAAGAGAAACTGAAGAAGAACTTGGTCTAAAATGTAAAGAGAGTGATTTTATTTTCTTAAAAGAATGGCTTATTCAAGAAAGTTGGGAATTTGCAGAAATATATTTATTAAAAACAAAAGCAAAAATAACTGATATGAAACTGCAAAAAGAAGAAGTTGCAGAAGTTAAATATTTGAATTATGATGAATTTGTTAAACTTTTTTACTCTGATGACTTTTGCAATCATGCAAAAGAATATAAAGATTGGGTTTGTGAAGTTTTGAAAAAATACTGCAAGTAAATGAGTGCTTTTAGATTTAACTTTTTTTAAAAATATAGGGAACAAGAAATGAGCAATAATAAAAGTAATTTTGAAAGTGTTATACCAACAGCACTGCACACAACTTATCCTTTAATCTTTACTGATATACCTTATGTTAAGGAAATATTCGATGAACTTTGTAAAAAAGGATTTCTGGAAGAATAAAAAAAATTACAAGCTTGTTTTTGAAATTGAGGCGAGATATAAATTGATTAATAGTTTACTTGAAAAAAACGGGCATAACACAAGTATTAGAACTCGCTTGTGGTTATACTCCAAGAGGGTTAAATTATTGTTTAAAAAATAAAAAAAGTTTTTTTGTATGGAACCAATGTTTAAGTTGCAGGTAAACTTATCTGCGTTTTTTATGTTTTTTTGACTTCACTATTGACTTGTAAATAAAAATAGTTTAAATATAGATGAGGTGTTTATAAAGATATTAAATATGTTAAGCTAAACGATCTTTATTTAATAAAAGATAACGAAGGGAAGTTTCAACTATGTATAAATAGTGATGAACATTTCAATCGTATTAATAAATTCGAAATTAATGAATCAGATGATAAATCGTTTCGAATTGATTTACTGGGTGGAAGAGTTGTTAAAGTTCGAACAATAGCTTTAGGAAACTTTTTATTCGGAACTCCTAATTCATACACGGATGCAAGTTTATATGATTGCAAGATAGAAACAAGCGTGCTTTATATGTGGTAGATTATGATAAAAGATGAAAATGTCCAAGAAACTTTGAATAGTATTTATTCTTCGTCTATTACAGAAGAGGAAAGAAAGAATTTTAAAGCAAAATTAAGAAAGGAATTTTTTAAAAATCTTTTAAGAGGTTATTCTGCTCTTACAGAAGATACTTTTGAAGATAGCAAATCTACTGATGTTTATCATTACTTTGATAAAGAGATTTAATATTTTTGATATTAGACCAGTAATGTGAGATTTATTGGTTAAACTGGAAAAGATATTTGAGTACGAAAGTATAAAAGACAAAACAAAAAAGCAATCGATTGAGATTGCTTTTTTTGGCGCCCCAAGTAGGATTCGAACCTACGACCTATCGGTTAACAGCCGAGCGCTCCACCACTGAGCTATTGGGGCATATTAAATTGTAATCGCGCTCGGCAGTTAACCTTTATCGGTTTAATTCCGCTAACGCTCCATACGCAGAACTTTCAGTTCTTGGCGTTCAGCCCCGCGCTCCACCACTGAGCTATTGGACTGTGTTTTTTCTTCATTTTACAATCAAAAGATGTTTAAAAGAAGAGGGATGGAACAAGTGTTTGGTTATTCAAACACTTGGCAATTTTTGATTGCATTGCTATCATATCAAATTTGAAATGATAAGTCAACAATTTTTATTAAAAATTTACAAAATTTTTTCGATTTTAGGAATATTTTCGTTTGACTGTTCAATTTGTTCTAGCTGTTTGTTTTTAAAATTTATCACTACACAGGTTATTATTACAAAAAGAACTAGGAGCAAAAGACCTCCATAAACAAAAAAGTTTTTAAGTTTTTTCTTTTTTTTCTTTTCTTCCATTTTTGAAATTATAGCACTTTTGACAAAGTTTTGTCCATAGAAATTTGAAAATAAAATAAAATACCGTCAATCCTGTCAAAAAAGACAAAATGGTATAAAATCGAAATTGCCCATAATTTGCAAAAAGGTTTGCTATCGTAAATATTACAAAACTTAATATAATTGAAAAGAAACTATAAATTTGTTTAATAAAATTTTTTTTAAATAATTTTATAAATATAAAAAATACAGAACACAGCCCTCCGCTAAAAAATAAAATGCAGAAAACTAAAGGCTGATTTAGGGTAGAATAAAGCATTATTTAAAAATCCTCTTGAATAATGAAGGCTTTTGGCCATTTGCGACAGAAAATTTTATGTTTGAAAATGTCCCACTTAAAGATACAATACCATTATCTAAATCAAGTTTAGTAACTTCTATATTATTTCCTGACAAAACAATACATTTATTTTCAGTTTCCACTACAGCCTGATTTGATGTTGCGCTAACAATTTTTTTTGCTCCGCTAATTTCAATTTTTTCATAATTTTGTAGTGTAATGCATTCATTCATAACTTCTCTCCTTAAATATGTTTATATTCTATTATAATTTTTGCAAAAAAATGCTAGGCATTTAAATTAAATTATAGTATGATATAAGCATGAAAAAAGTAGAAATAATTTGTAGTCAAAAGGGCAAAATAAGCGATGTTTTGCAAAAGCAAGATTTAAAATATAATGTTATTTTTAAAGCACTTAGGAATAAAGATGTAAAAGTCAATGGCAAAAGAATAAAGGAAAACTTGCTTGTAAATAAAGGAGATAAACTTGAAATTTATTTTGAAGAAAATATTCAAAAAGAAGTTGAAATAATTTATCAAGATGAAAATATTATTGTTGCAAACAAACCTCGCAATATCGAAATAGAAGGACAAGATGGGCTATGCGAGCTTTTAAATGCCAGCGCTGTGCATAGACTTGATAGAAATACGACAGGCCTTGTAATTCTAGCAAAAAACAATGTTTCAAAACAAGCGTTACTGGAAGTTTTTAAAAATAGATGGATAACAAAAAAATATCTTGCTTTAGTTGCAGGCAGATGCAATTTTGCTGGTGAAATAAAAAAAGCTTATTTATTAAAAGATAGTGAAACTAGCAAAGTCAAAATTTATGACAATTTTGTCAAAGGTAGCAAGGTGATTGAGAGCAAATTTAAAACTCTTAAATCGAATGAAAATTTTAGTGTAGTCGAATGCGAATTGTTGACGGGCAGGACACATCAGCTTAGAGCCCACCTTGCATATTTAGGCTATCCCATAATTGGAGATGGAAAATACGGAAAAAATGAAATAAACAAGAAATTTAATGAAAAATATCAAAAATTACATTGTTTTTATATAAAAATCAATAAAATCGATGCAAATCTGAAATATTTAGAAGGAAAAGAATTTTTAAAATATCCTGATTTTTATAGTTAAAAAAATTTTTTTTTATAAAATTCAAGATATTTTTTTATTTTTAAATAAAAGACAAAAAATTGTTTTTAACTTTTTTTGTTGAGTCAATTTATTTTCGACATTTTTCAAATCTTTTTGTTATTGTTTTCTTATTTGTTGTAAAAAGTGTTAATATGTAAATATTAAATGTAAGAAAATAATTTGGAGGGATTTTGAAAAAAATCATTTCGTTGTTGTTTATATCATTGTGTTGTTTGTTTGGTTTGACTGCTTGCAATCAGCCAGCTTTTGTTTATGGAAATTTTAATAAATCTGAGTATGTTTTATCTTTAGGGGAAAATATAGATTTATATAAAGAGTTAAATTTAAATGGTGCTAGTCAAGACGAAATAACAATCACTTTTTCAAATGAAAAAATTTTAACAAAAGATGAAAATGGCTTTATCGCAAGCCAAAGTGGCTCAACGGTTGTATTTGCAAATTATGGTCAAACAGTTATTGCTAAATGTAATGTTTTAGTAAACTATCAATTTTCTGCTCCAACTGATTTAAAAATTACACAAGATGGCAAACTTTATTGGAATGAAAGTGTTGTTTATAAAGAAGACAAAATAGTTACTGCTTTTCAGTACATAGTAAAAATTGGACAAAACAAGCAGTTTAAAGTTGATACTAATTGTTTTGATTTTGCACTAAATCAGCTAAGCTACGGCTCATACACTGTTAAGGTGCAAGCTGTAGGGGTTGAACAAGAAAACATTTTATCTTCGCAATTTTCACAAACGACAACTATTATATATGATTATGTCAGCTTGGTTGAAGGTTTAAATGTAGAAGTTTCCACAGAATTTTCAAATCAAAATGTCGTTTTGAACTGGAATCATACAGAAGAATCGGTTTATGATGTCTACCTTAACAATTTTAAGGTTAATCAACAAGTACTTACTGATGCACAATTCACTTATGATTTTTCTAGGTTTGAAAATGGAAGAGATATTGAAGTAAAAATTGTTGCATATGATAAAAACAATGAGAAATTGTCTTCTAGTGCAGTTTATAATATTAAAAAATTAGACTCTGTTTCTCCGGTTTATAATTATGATCAAAAAGACGGTTATTTAACTTTTGAAGACGCTCAAAATGCTTTTGGTTATATTTTGCAATATTCAAGCGTTGACGGAAGCGTTTCGGGACAGAAAATTGTACAAAGTGGGCAAAAAGAGTTTTTAGATGACCTTAAAAGTGGTTTATATAACGTTTCAATACAAGTTTTGGGCGGGCAAAATGAATATGGATTATTTGTAAATAGCAATATTAGTCAATCTTTACTTTTTGCTAAATTGCCTACTCCTAGTGCACAAGTCGAGATAACGGGCGAGGGAATAGAAGTATCGATAGAAGACTTATCGCAATACTTAGAAAATTACAAAATTGTTTCTGGAAATTATGAAGAGATATTTAGTATTAAAGATGGAAAGCAAATTTTTATTTCAAAAGACAATCTTTTGGAAGGGGAAAATGTTGTTTATGTTTACGCATTGCCAACAAAAGATCAGCAATCTTCAACCGGAGTAAAATCGTTTGCTCAAGATCAAGTATCGACAAATTGCGTGATTACATCGGGAGCTTATCAATTTGAAGTTTTTGTTTTAAATCCAATTGAACAAATATCTCATGAATTTGACGATGAAAATGAAAATATATCAATATTAACTTTTAATAATGTTGATTTCGCAGATTCATTCAATGTCTATGTCAATGATATAAAGCTTGACGACATTTTAGTCCAAATCGGGCAAAATGAAACAACTATCACTTTTGAAAACTTAAATCAAATAGAGCCTAATTCTACTAGCTCATACACAATAAAAGTAGAGGCACTTCGTCAAGATGGAAAGAGCATAAGCTCATTTGGATATAAAACATTACAAATTTTGCAAGCACCTACAAAAGTTCAAAGTGAAAATGGACAGTTTAGATGGAATGAAGTTGAAGGGGCATATTTTCAATATTTTATTTACAAAACTGATGCAAATGGTTTAAATGAAGAGTTGTTTGCTAACGAAGTAACAAACGAATTATTATTGAAAGAAAATTTAGAATTTGGTTATTATAAAATCGAAGTGAAGGCATTGAGTTTAGACGAAAGCGCTTATTTAGATAGTGATTTTTATGACAAAACAAATATTTTAGAAGAAAACTTCTTGGTTTATAAACAAATTGAAAGCCCTCAAATTCAACTAATTGAAGAAAATGGTATATTTAAAATTGAGATAAAAACTGTTGAATATGCAGGTCATTATTCCATTAAATTAGATGGGCAAGAAATAGATTCTTTTGATGTGGTGGAAAGTCAAGATGTCCATACAAGAATTCTCGATGGCCAAGATTTTGCAAATGAAAAAATCTATAATTTAACTGTTCAAGCAAGTGCCGGTAATTTATATGATGAGAAGTTGCACACCTCTTCCAATGAAAGTTTAATAAAAATTGTAAGAATTTCAAAACCGACAGCAACCTTAGAAGAAGTTTATTCCCAAAATGGAAGATTTGGAATTGACGGCGAGTATGGAGATAAAACTGGCGAAATTCTGACAGTTTCTAGCAGTTTAAATGATTTTTATGTTGACCACTATGAGATTTTAATAAACGGCGAAAAAGCAAATACCTTAAATCAAAATTATGTAAATCTCTTAGACTATGGTCAAACTTTTACTGTTGTTGTCAATGCGATTGCTAAAGAAAATTATGACAATTTGTATTTATTGTCTAGTGACCAAACTTCAATAGTAGTAAATAGGTTGCCGAGTCCACTAAACTTAAGTTTCGACAATGAAATCGTATCTTACCAAGATTTGAACGAGGGCAAAACAGAAAAATATTTTGTTTCAATCGAACTTTTTATTGAAAGTGGAAATCGAACTATAAACTTTTTTGTGCAAGGCACTTCGTTTAACTTGCAAGATCAAATTGACAAATTTTTATTAAACAATTCTTTTAAAAATGAATTTGCACAATCAACACAAATAGGTGTAACGGTCTACGCTTACACTGAGCCAGTTTTAGAAGATGGAGCGCTGACGCTACAATCAACGCAAGCACTAACAAGCAATGGCGACAATCGGGTAATAATTCAAAAAATGCAGACCCCAGTTTTAACTTTTGACCCGAGCAGTGAAGTTTTTAAATGGGAAAAAGTTGGAAATGATACTGTTTATGATGTATATTGCGATGGCGAAATCGTTGTCGAAGATTACACATCAAATAGTATAAATTTATCTCAAGTTGCAGTCGGCAAAGACCTTACTACTAATGATATTACAGTTAAAATAGTTGCAAAAAATTCTAAATATTTAAGTTCTTCTCAATCAAACGATATTGTTGTTGCAAAGCTTAGTTTAGTAAAAAATTTAATCATCGCACAAAATGCAAACAAGTGGCAAGCAACTATTATAATTGATGACGATGCGAACGCAAGACGAATCTCTCAAATTCTTGTAAACGATCAGGCAATTTCATATACTACAGGTCAGACAAAAGCGGTGGTAGATTTGTCAAATTATGCTCAAAACAAATTTGCACTTTCAATTTCATTAAAAGCATTAAACTCGCAATCAGAAAATATTTATTATATTGACTCTGACCCTTCTCAATTTGTTTTAGAAGAAATATCAAATCAAAGCCTTAATGCAACAATTGATAATGATATTTTAACATGGACAAACCCATATCTAGCATGGCAAGAAAGCCTTGGAATAGTAAGTTTTAAAATTATTGTAGATGCAGATGGTCAAATTTATACAATAAATAATTACAAAAATACATCGTTATCTATACAAGAAATTGAGACTCTTGTAAAAACCACTTTCAAAAGCGGACAGCAATTAAATATAACTATAACATCAAATATCGAGCCTTTTGAAACCGATGCGTCCAAAGAAGCAAGGTATGGAGTTGCAAGCCAGAGTGATATTTTGACAAGCAAGGTTTTATCTATTGGCAATGTAGAGAAAAAAATTGTTTTATCAAACGATGAAGACGAGATTTTACAGCAAATAAACAGCAAGGTCGCTTTGATATTTGCAAATATCTGGACTTCGGAAGTATATTTTGATATTTACATAAACTCAAATTTGACATTCAACGACTTATCTACAAACAATCCTTACGAAAACTGCTCGCTTGTGCAAAACGAAGATGATTTTGTTTTATCAATAGATTCTTCTCTTTTTGCACTTGCAGGCAAAAATAATATAGAGATTATCGCAAAGCAGACAAACAAAATTTCTTCTGACAAAACTTCTATAGTTATAGAAAGAAATGATGACATATTAAATGCTTCGTTAAGTGAAGAAGGTGTACTGAATTTAAGCTATGGCAAAGTTTGTCAAGATCAAGTTCTGGTAAAAATAATTATTGGAAATCAATCTTACTTTAATTTGTATGATGCTAAAACAACCGAAATCGATTTAAATGAACTTTTAAAAGGAAAAAGTGGCGGAATTGAAATTCAAATAATCGTTGTAGATAGCAATTTGCAAACGCTTTGTTCTTTGAATAGTTTCGTTTTAAATGAAGTTAAACTTGCACAAATTAAAGATATCTCAATAAAAGATGATGGACAAATGTTGCTTACATTAAGTGATTTGCCAACAGATTCAAATGGTAACAATATCGAGTTTATTGTAAGAACTCAAAGTGGAGAGGAATTGTTGTTCTATCCATCTCAAACTGAAGATTTATATGTTTATTTATACTCTTTGCAAGATTTCAAAACACTTTTGTCAATTTCACAAGAGGGCAGTTATAAGTTAAACATTGCAAATAGAATGGCAGGCTCAATAAATTCAGATTTTATTGAATATGATTTTAATTATAAAATTGAAAATAACGAAGATCTTTATCAAGCAAGAAGCGCACAAAATAGCGACTACATTGTATTTAAACTTTTGTCAAATGAAACAGCTCTCTCTACCTGTGGCTTTAGATTTATAATAACAGATAAGGTCAACCATACCATAACCAAGATCAACTTTATGCTTAGCGAGTATAATGTAAGAGGTTATTGGGATAACTACACAAACAAATTTTATGTTGATAAGCCGAGCGGAAATGACTACTTTGAATGTTTTGCTTTCTCACTAAATGAAATGTTTGACGGTTATGAGTATGGAAATTTTCAAATTGAAGCCTGCAGAATTGCAAAACAGGGAGAAGAATTTTACATTTATAGCAGCAAAACTTTTGATATTATGAAACTTAACAATGTTATAGAAGATTCTGCAAACTTAAACACCGCAAGAATTGAAAATAATATTTTAAAGTGGAGCTGGACAAAGCCGACAGATATTCTTGAACAAAATTTTGCCCCTAGTGCATTTATGGTTACATATTGGCCTATATCTGATTCAACACAACCTGTCAGTGTGATTGTAAATGGATATTCTTTAGATTTAACAACCTTAACCATGCAAGGGGGCTACAATTATCTTACAATTCAGGCAGTTTCTGAAAATCAAAATATAATAAGTTCATCAAATTTAGAAAACCTTTTAGAGCCTTTTAAATATTATCAAACAAAACCAGTAACTTTGCAAAACGGAAAAATTGTGTTTAACTTAAACAAAAATGGAGTTTTAGATAAAACCTTAGACTTTGTCAGAGTTTTTGATGTTTCTGTTACTGGAGAAAATCTTGCAGATAATCTAGCAACTATTGGACAAAATGGCTTTGATGACATTTATTATTTTGATATTGATTCTGTTGCTAATCAAACTATAAAACTTAAATTTGTTTCTACTGACTTTAATGGTAGTGATTTAAGTGGGCAAACTTATATTGTAAGTGTTAATGCAATGGATCTTTTGCCAAACTTTACTGTTGGCACGACAGATTTCTTAACACAAATTCAAAATTATATTGATGGAAATTTGTTGACTTCTGGAGAAAACATATATCAACTTGTAATGTTTAATCAAAGTATTAAAGAAATGGCACAAGGCTTAACTGAAGGAAAAATACTTTTTGATGATTTTGGTAAACAAATACCTGCGGGTTATTATAATGTTTCGACTATTCAAACATCTACAAACTCAAAATCTAGTTATATTGATTCTGATCCTTCTAGTGCAAAAGTTATTTATGTTGCTGCACCTGTCAGCAGTCACCTTCAAAATGAATTTGATAGCGTTACAGGCGAAGAAACTTATACTTCTTCTTACAATCTTACTTCAATTGCTCAAGAAAACGGAGCACTTACTAAAGCTACAAGTTATAAGTTTATGCTAAGAGCTAAAACTTTTAGCGGAGAACAACCTGCTTATCAATTTGATATTTCATATAACAATGAATGGTCAATTAGATATAATAATCAATCTTTAGAAAATGTTATCAGTGGAGACGACAGCTCGTTTAAAATAAATTACTCTGTTTTGGGCGATTATGTTTATGACGGCGATTACCTTATAGACAAGGCATTTGTTTATAATGTTTATATTTATGCTGTCGGAAACGATTACTCTTGCTATGGGAAAAGTAACGTTATGAGTTTGACATTCTTAAGTTTAGACAATTCGAATTTAAGCATCGAAAACGGAAACTTTATTATAACTACATCTAAAAACGAAATTGGAAGCGATATTTTAGTTAAGTATCGACGAGAGTATGGCTCTTCAAGCGAAGTGCAACAACAAATCGTTAAAGCGGGGATAAATTCACAAGGGAAAGTAGTCTTAAGTGATTTGCTAACAAATGCTGGACTTTATGATTATGTCATTTTCAATGTGATGGGACAAATCGACGACGAAAATTCAATTATGAGATTACCAAGCGTATCTTATGGCATTTTAAATGTTTATAAGCTTAGCTCGCCATCGTTAACAACAAGCGAAAATAAATTAGTTATTTCTGCGCAAAGCAAAGACAACATTTACGGACCATTTAAATATCAGTTATACAATGACTTAGATGTAATTGTTTCAACAAACCAATTCTTTGATGCAGATGGCGATAACTTAAGTCAAATAACTTTCGATCATACTCAGACTAGCATAGATGGTCAAAATGATGTAAACTTTATTTCTCAAACTATTTTTAATGTCCCTATTTTAGACTACGATAATGACGACGAGCAAATTCCTTTCTTTGAAAAGATTATTGACATAAATCAAATAGTTTTGGCATCTAATACATCTTCAATTTCTCTACAAACGCTATCATCTTCAAATCAAATTAGACTTGATGGTGGTGATTTAGTATGGGAGGCAGTTCAATCAAATTTACTTGACGAAAACACCCAAATAGTATATAAAATTCAAATTGACTATTATGACCGAACGGGATACAAAACGACAGGGGAGCTTTGGACTAAGCAAACAAGCCTAGACAGTGCTTTGTTAGAAAATAGTTATACTCAAGGCGTTGGAGCGTATTTCAATATCAGCCTTTATGTGTATGCTGGTCAAGACGCTGAGTATGGGCATGAGCTTATTGAAGGCGGATATATTGATGTGTCAAGCGCTTTGTGCTTTACAAATGGAAAAAATATTTTACATTCAAATCCTATAACAATAGAAAATATCTCAAAGACCCAATCGCCTTCATTTGCTATAACTGAGCAAATTTATAATGGTAAAATAGCAATTTTAAGAGATAGCGAAATGAACTTTGCGCTTAAGCTTATTGACGCAAATAAAAACGAATTTAATCTTATTGAAAACGAAGATTTCACTGTAGAAGAAGGACAAATAATTCAAAGCGACAATAGTGCTATTGATGTTTACTTTATTTCGATTATAAATGAAAAATATGCTAGCAGTACGGCATTTACTTTAGAAATTTTTGCCTATACTGAATCGACAATAAAGTCAGAAAAATTGGTTACAAAAGAAATTTATAAATTCCCAGCAGTCAAAATATCAGATCTAGAGCTTTCTGTTGTGGACATTGGTCAAGATGAAAAAAATAATGTTTTATCTTTAGAGCAATATTTTAATAGAAACAAATATTCTTTCTCGAGCAATATGTATCAAATATTATTCCAAGGTGATGAGGGCAGATTTATTTTAAACAGCCAAAACATGAGTATAGATATAGAAGCTTTTGCAGGAAAAACTTTTGACATTTTTGTCGAGCCTATTCAAGGAGAAAACTCTTATCTTTCTAGTGAAGCCCTCACAATCACATTTGCAAATTTAAATAACATGCACGAAATAAATTTCTATTTTGTCGAAAACGAACTTAAATTTGAGTGGACATTTAAAGATAGCAATTTATACAACTTTTATGTAGAACTGGAATATGATGATGGATTGATTGAAAGTGCTTATACAAACAATTACACAATAAAAAACGAGAAAAATTATTTCTATTATCAGCCAAAAAGAATGGGAGCAATAAATAAAATTAGTTTGTATGCAAAAATCTTAACATCAGAAGAAAATGTCTATGGTATATATAACTTTGTTGGCTCATGGATTGACAACTACATATTTGATCTTTTTGCTGGGGGAAATGGAACAAAAAATGATCCATATATTATAGAAAATGAACAGCAATTTAGAAATATTGCTTTGCGAGATGATGTAAATAACACTGTTTATTTTGCTTTATCAAATTCGTTAGAACTCAATCTAGATGAAGCAAACAAATATATTTTTGACATCTTCCATGGGCAACTTGACGGAAGAGGCTACACAATAAAAGTAAATGCGACAACTCAAGTTATAGAAAATAAGAGCATACTTTATAGCGTAAATTTAGGAAATTCAACAACTTCAGTTCAATTTGAAAATGGGCAAAGTATTTTTAAAGAAATTTCTGCAAATGCGAAAGTTTCAAATCTTGTAATTGATTATTCATTAGATTATTCTGCGGTTTCATCTTTCTCGCCAATTGTATTTAGTCCACTTGCTATTATAAACTACGGAACTATTTCACAAGTAACTATAAACAGCGCGGATCTAAATTTATCAAGCAACATCACAACTTTAGCAATTGGTGGAATTGTAGGCTTTAATTTTGGAACCATAGAAGAAAGCCAAAACAATTCTGTTATTGATGAGCGTTATCCATCTCAAAGTGCAATAAGAGTATTGTATGGCGGAATAGTTCTTGTAAATCATACTCAAGGTTTGATAAAAGGTTGCCAAAATAATGGACAAATAAATTTGACTATTCGAAGAGATTTGTCAAGTATATACCTTGGCGGTATTGTTTGCGAAAACAATGGCGGAGAGATCACCGCCTGTGGAAATAATGCAAATATTACAGTCTCTGGCAACTATCAGTTCACAAGTGTTGTTGCGTCTATTGCATCTAGAAATGTCGGTCAAATAACATATGTATTTAACAATGGACAAATTTCTTCTCCACAAGGAGTGGGCGGTATCGTTTATTATTTCCGTTCGGGAACTTTTGGATATGTTTTTGAAATGTCAGGCAACAATGTTTTAGCATCTGCTTATGCAAGTGGCGCAAACATAACGCAAAATGGCGAAATATATGCTTACAACAACACTATTATCGGCATTACTATACAAAAATTGCCAGATGCAATTTCTATAAATCAAGAATTTGTTGCGGGGGAATATAAACTTATTGTTTCGCAAGACAAATCAAAAATTATTTTAGAGAAGTAAAAAAATGTAATTATAACACTTTAAGAGGAATAAATTATTTTTATGAGAAAAATCATTTTAGTTTTATTTGCTTTTCTATTGCCATTATTTTTGGTGGGAAGCGGTGAAGCTTTCGCGCAAGAACAAGAAAAGCAAACGACAGGTTCTATAAAAATTCAAACATTAGTTTATGCCGATGGCTCAGTATCTCAAGGATTTTTCTTTTCCTTAAATTCTTCTTTGTTAAAAGAACTAGGGGCAAGTGAAAGCGGCATTGTGTTATTTTCATCATCTTATAGCACAAAAATAAATCACTTACGCAATCTTTTAGTGGCATCATTTTATTCCATATATATGCAAAATCCAGATGAACAGTTTGCCATTGGCGACGGAGGTGGTCTCGAGTTTGGTGCGGTAAAACTATATGATGAACAAACTATTGGCTTTCAAATGCTTTTTACTTCCTCTGAGGCTTGGCAATATTATCACCCTTCTTCAAATCAAGGTGATAAAGAAGAGGGTGAAGAAAGCGGGGAAAATATTGAATTTATTACCACTAAAACATCAAGCGGAGAAATAATATTTTCACAAAATCTTTCTAGTACAAATCAAACTGTGGGAGAATACTTGACAAATTTGTATCTGGATTCTTGCGAGCAAATTTCGATAAATGCTCAAGACATTTACTATCCATTGCTTGTATATGAATATGGCGTATCTTCTAGCAAAATTCATTCTAATGCGGACTCTATTTTTTATAGTGAGCTAGGACTTTATCATCATGTTTGGCAAAGAACACTAGACAATTATCAATCAGAAAATCAAATTTCAATTTATATAAAGCAGGTAAATAAGCAATGGTGGTATTTAACCATAATTTGTGTAGGTGTAGGCACAGTTGCCATAGGTTTTGCGGGCGCTGCAATTTACAATAAGTTTAAAAACAAAAAGCAAAACAGTTTTATTGATAAAAAGAATTCTAATCACTAAATTTGTTGGTTTAAAAAGATTAAACATCAAATTTTTGCGCACAAAAATAAAATAAAATTTTTGTTAAAAAGGGACATGTTGTCATAAAAGCATGTCCTTTTTTGTATATTTATTTTATGGAGGAAACGTGGAAATTTTAGCGTTAGTATTTTTAGGGCTTTTGCAAGGTTTAACAGAATTTTTACCAGTTTCATCTAGTGGGCATCTTGTCCTGTTCGGAAAACTGTTTGGAGTAAGTGAAACGCTTTTTGTTTCAATAATTTTGCATTTAGCAACTTTATTTTCAGTAATTATTGTTTTTAGAAAACAAATTTGGCAAATTATAAAAAATCCTTTTTCTCCATTAAGTATAAATCTTTGTTTAGCTACAATTCCAACTTGTATTATAGCGCTGATCTTAATGCCATTTGTTGGAGAGGCGTTCGAAGGAAAATTTTTAGCTTTTTCATTTTTAATAAGTGCAATATTATTATTTTTTGCTGAAAAAAAGAATATACCATTTAAAAATAAACCACTTGATCATAAAGGGGCAATTATTATGGGAATAGCACAAGGCCTTGCAATCTTCCCCGGAATAAGTAGATCTGGGACGACCATTAGTGCAGGGCTATTTGCAGGTCGTGATAAAAAAGAGTGTGCGAATTTTTCATTTTTAATGAGTGTTCCAATTATTTTACTTTCACTTTTTTTAGAAATTTTTGAATTTGCAACGACAGATATATTTCTTTCTGTTTCGTGGATAGGCCTGTCCTTATCGTTTTTGATTGCCTTTTTAGTAGGAATTTTTTCTATAAAATTGATGATTAAATTAACTCAAAATTCTAGTTTGAAATACTTTAGTCTTTATTTAGTTTTGATTGCAATTTTCACATTTTTTATTTTATAAAGGAGAGTTATGGATTTTTATAAAAAATCAGCTGATGAATGTTTAAAAGAAACATCTTCTTCCATAAATGGGCTAAAAAGAGAGCAAGTTGAAAGCAGAAAAACAGATGTTTTGCGAGAGGAATTTTTTGATGAAAAGCATGGAATAGTAAGCAAATTTTTTGCTCAATTTTTTGACCTTATGATTTTAATTCTTCTTTTAGCGTCGGTTGTCTCTATTGTTATTGGAATTGTGCAAAAAACTGATGAAGAAATTATTGACGGTGTTGCTATTCTCGCTATAGTGCTCATGAATGCGGTTTTCGGTGTGGTGCAGGAAAGCAAGGCAGAAAAATCACTTCAGGCCTTAAAGAAATTAACTGAGCAAGAAGTGTTTGTTTTTAGAGACGGAATATTAAAAAAAATATCATCTAGTGATCTTGTGATTGGTGATATAATTTCTGTAGAAGCAGGAACAATTATACCGGCAGATTGTCGACTGTTAGAGTGTTATGATATAAAAACTGACGAATCTTCATTGACAGGGGAAAGTCTTCCTATCATCAAGAATGCAAATTTTATTTCAAACCAAACCCTTCCTATTTCTGAGCAAAAAAATATGCTTTTTAAAGGGACAAATGTAACTTATGGAAGAGGCAAAGCTATTGTTGTTGCACTTGGAATGGACACAGAGTTTGGCAAAATAGCAAAAGGGATAAAAGAAAATTCTAAAGAACTTACACCTTTGCAACAAAGCATTAAGGGCGTCGCCAAAGTTTTGACATTTTTGGTTTTAATAATTGCTTTTATTACTTTTGTAATTGAAATTTGCATTTCTCCAGCCAATATTATGGAAGCTTTTCTTACTGCGGTGGCAATAGCGGTTGCGGCTATTCCAGAGAGTATGCCTGCTGTTATAACTATCATTATGAGTCTCGGAATTGCTCGTTTAGCCAAACAAAAAGCGGTGGTAAAACGAATGCATGCTGTTGAAACTTTAGGTTGCTGTGATGTGATTTGCTCAGATAAGACGGGAACTATCACGCAAAACAAAATGACAGTCACATCGTTATATTTTGACGGTGAAATAAAAAAGGATATAAAACAAACTGATGTAATAGCAAAACTTATGTTAATATGCAACGATACGACTTTTTCAAAAGGTGAATTTTTGGGAGACCCTACCGAAGTTGCCCTTTCAAATTATTGCTTAGCACATGGCATGAATAAAAAAGATATTGACAAATTATTTCCTAGAAAAAAAGAAAAGCCTTTTGATAGTTTGAGAAAACTTATGTCAGTTTCATTTATAGATAATGGAAATGAGGTGATGGTTACAAAAGGAGCAGTTGACTATTTGCTTGACAAGTGCTCTCACATATTGTTAAATGGAAAGGTTTTTCCGCTTAATGAAAAAATAAAACAAGAAATTATAAAAGCAAATGCTTTAATGTCAAAAAAAGCATTGAGAGTTCTTGCTTTTGCAATAAAAAATAATGTTGGAGAAAAACTAGAAGAAGCAGATTTGACTTTTGTCGGTCTTGTGGGAATGATCGATCCACCGAGAAAAGAAATTGTCCATGCTGTGAAGAAATGCAAAAAAGCAGGTATGAAAGCGGTTATGATAACAGGCGACCATAAAGACACGGCTTATGCAATAGCAAAAGAAATAGGCCTTGCAACTAGTGAAGAGCAGGTTTTATGCGGGATTGAACTTGATAAGCTTAGCGACGTAGAACTTGATAAAAAAATTGAAAATGTTTGTGTGTTTGCAAGAGTAAGTCCAGAAAACAAAGTGAGAATAGTTGAGGCATTGAAAAAACGGGGACATATTGTAGCAATGACAGGCGACGGCGTAAACGATGCGCCAAGTTTAAAAAAGGCAAACATTGGTATAGGAATGGGAAAAAGCGGTACAGATGTGGCAAAAGAAGTTGCGGATATCATTATAACAGATGACAATTTTGCAACAATTGTGGTTGCCGTAGAAGAAGGACGAAAAATTTATCAAAATATACAAAAAACAGTCAAATTTTTGTTTTCTGCAAATATGGCAGAACTTTTATCCCTTTTTGTAGTCACTTTGCTATTTCCGCAGTATGTCTTTCTTCTTCCGGTGCAGATATTATTTGTCAATTTAATAACAGATTCTTTGCCGGCTATCGCTCTTGGCGTTGAACTTCCAGAAAAAGATCTAATGAATCACCCTCCGCGCGATTCTAAAAAAGGGCTGTTTTCTAACGGCAATGGAGTATCAATTGTTGTTTTAGGACTAGTGCAAACTTTGTTGGTTGTTCTTTCTTATATAATAGGTTTATATGTGTTTGGGCAATATACGGCAACTACTATGGCTTTTTATACTCTCAATATGATTCAAATGTTTTATCTTGCATCTATGCGAACAGAAGCGCCTTTATTTAAATCCAAACCTTTTAAAAACAATTTTTTTATTTTAGCAGTTTCTTTTTGTTTCGTGTTAATAGGACTTTTTGCATTTACTCCTCTTAGGGACATTTTTGGGCTAGAACGATTGTCGGCTATGGCATGGCTTATAATTTTAGGATTATGCTTCTTAATGCTTGCGCTTAGCGAATTATATAAATTTATAGAGAAAAAAGTTTTAAATAAAAGAGCTAAAAAATAAGATAAAAACAAATTATAAAAAAGATAAAAGAATTTTATTTAATTAAAAAATTTTATTTGATTATAAAATTCTTTTTTTGTTTTTTTATTTCAAGATTAAATTTCAATATAAAAAGATTGAATATTGAAATTGTATTGACAATGTGTCAAACATATGTTAATCTAAATTGTAAGGTGGTGAAGGATGAAAAGATTTAGCAAATTATTCAAAGTTTTATTAGTAGCAGTTCTTCTTATTATTCCAAGTATGTATCTCTTGGTAGGCTGTGAAGATGATCCAAATAAGGGTAATATGAGTGGTCAAGCAGGATCGGGAGATCAAGCTGGCATAGAAACAAGTTTTGATTATGGCAAATATACTTACAAAGCACAAATGGTATTAAATACTTTAAATAATACAAAAGATTATGATTATTCAATGTCTATAAACAATGTTGATTATATACAATTAAACCAAGACGCAACGATAGAGATATACAACGGCAACGGAGGGACAATAGGGTCTTTAGTCGAGTATAATTTTTCAATTACTGAAGATGGCGAGCTATTTATTGAATATACAGAAGAATCACCTGAAAAATCAGGATATATAGATAATGGATACTTATACATTTTAGCTAGAGTTGATGAAAATCAAGAATTATATTTTGTGTATGAATTTCAAAGTGATGAGCAAAGTGATTCGATATCAATAGAGGAAGGATATTATTATTCTATAGGAACTTTTGTTAAAGATATAGCACAAAATACATCATCATTTACTTATAACTATGATGAAAGTTATTATTTATTAGTTGAAGATAATGCAATTGTATTTCACAATGGGTATGATAATTCGGACAGTAAATTGTATTATGAAATTGTAGCAAACAGAGATATAATAATAATTGGAGAAGATTCAGCGCAAACATATGTTGCTGGTTATGTAAAAGGAAGTCAAATTTATTTCTTGATGAGAGTTTTAGATGTTAATGAATATGAATATTTAGTTTATCAATTTCCAATAAATAATTGATTAGTAAAAAAATTCAAGTAAAAAATCTTGAATTTTTTTATTTAAAATTAAATTAAAAAATAAAAATTTTACATAAAATATCTAATTACAAAGTTTGAAAATAAATATTTTAATCGAAACAAACAAAACTAGATATAGATTTTTATATAAATCATGCCAAAAATCACTATGATAATGAAGTTTTTTATGATAAAATATAAATATGGACTTAGTAAATGCTATTGTTAATAATGACGATTTTAAATATTTTTCTAAAAGCGAAAAAATTTCAAGCTCTATATTGCTGATAAGCAAAGACGATATATATTCGCTAGAGTTCGCGAAAATTTTGGCTAGTTTTATTATGGACGGCAAAGTAGACAAACAGAGCGAAAACTTTAAAAAGATTATGCTTTTGGCTCACCCAGATGTGTGTCTTTATCCTAAAAAAGAAAAGATGCTTGTCTCAGATAGCGAAGAAATTGTGGCTGAAAGTTTTGTTAAGCCAGTTTTTTCGACAAAAAAAATTTTTATAATAAAAAACATCGACAATTCCATGGAAAGTGCGCAAAACAAACTGTTGAAAACATTGGAAGAGCCAGCAAATAATGTTTTCCTTATTTTAACATGTTCAAATGCAGATTTAGTTTTGCCTACTATAAAATCTAGATGTTTGAAAAGAGAGCTTGCTAAGCTTAGTGAAGAAGAAATTTTTTCGTATTTACCTAAGGAAGAAAATTCTTTGCTTTGTTGCAAATTATGTGATGGTGGAATAGGAAAAGCTTTTAAACTTTTGCAAAATCCGAATTTATTCGAAATTGCAAATTTGGGAGTGGAAATTTTTACAAAAATGAAAGTAAGTAGGCAAATTCTTGATTTTTCTAAAAAAGCACAAAATTTTTCAAAAAACATTGATATTATTTTAGAAGTGATGTCGCTGGTTGTCGAAGATTTGCTAAAAATAAAGGCTGGCTGCAAATGCAAGCTATCAATGTTTGAACAAGAGCTTAAAGGTGTGAGCGAAGAATATTCAACAAAAGCATTGTGTCAAATAAACCAAAAGCTAATAAAAATGCAAAAAGAACTCGCATACAATGTTAGTCAGACTATAGCTTTTGAAAATCTATTACTTAGTATCTTGGAGGTAAAGTATCTATGCAAATAGAAGTTGTCAATGCGCGATTTAATAAAGGCGTGCAAGATTACTATTTTTCACCTAACGGTTTAGATTTAAAAAATGATGATAAAGTCATCGTGGAAACTGAAAAAGGAAAAGACCTTGTCACAATAGTGGGTGAAAAACATTTGGTTGAGAGTAGCCAGTTGACAGATCCATTAAAAAATGTTTTGAAAAAAGCAAGTAATGAAGAAATTTCAATGGCAAAAGAAAGTCAGCAAAAAGCAGAGAAGCTTATGCCAGAAATTAAAAAAATTGTAAAAGATGCAAATTTAGAAATGAAAATCATATCAGTTGAGAGCAACTATAATTTTTCGAGACTAACAATAAATTTTACTTCAGAAAATCGAGTTGACTTTCGAGAGCTTGTCAAAGTGCTTGCAGAAAAATATAAAAATCGCATTGAACTTCGCCAAATTGGCGCGCGTGACGCGACAAGACTGGTTGGGGGACTTGGTGTGTGCGGAAAACAAACTTGCTGTAGTCAAGGAATAAAATTTAATGAGCATGTAAGCATCAAAATGGCAAAAAATCAGTCTTTAAGTTTAAATCCAAATAGTATCAGCGGAGTTTGTGGAAAACTTTTGTGTTGCCTAGCGTATGAAAATCAATATTATGTTGAAACATTAAAAGAAATGCCTAAAGTAGGCAAAATAGTAAGCACACCTGATGGTGATGGCAAAGTAATATATTTAGATTTAATCAAAAAGAAAGTTTCTGTAAAATTTCAGAATGCACAATCTACAGAAATAAAAACATATGAGCTTAAGCAAATTAAGTTTAATAAAGATCAAGAAACTGATGATAAATAAAATCATAAAAATTTTTAAAAAGATATGATGCGTGTATTAAAAGAACATTAAAAGCTATTAAAAAGTTTAGGGGTTATATTTTGGAAAGAATAGAAGATTTAGAGTGTAAGGGATTGAAAATAATTCAAGACGACCAATTATACACATTTACTTCCGATGCAGTTGTGCTTGCAAATTTTATAAAAATAAAAAAAGGAGAAAAAGCAGTAGAAATTGGTGGAGGAAATGGTGTAATTTCAATTTTGCTTACCGCAAAAAACGAGGTTGATGAAATAAATATATTTGAAATTCAAAAACCAATGGCAAATCTTGCTAATAAAAATATAGAATTAAATAATTTGCAAAAAAAATTAAAAATTATAAATGATGATATCGAAAATTATGAAAATTACTTAGGTAAAAATAAATATGACGTCGTTTTTTCAAATCCGCCTTTTATGAATTGCTCTTTTGAAAATGCAAATAAAGTAAAGAGTATCGCAAGACATGATAAATTTTTATCAATTGAAAAACTTTGTCGTTGTGCTGGGGGACTGTTAAAGGATAAAGGAAGATTTTATCTTTGCTATTTACCGGAGAGATTGTGCGAACTATTTAAGCAATTAGCAAAAAACAATTTACAACCTAAAAAAATGTTTTTTACCCAAAACAATAAAGGCCAAATCAAATTATGTGTTATTGAGGCTAGAAAAAATGCAAAAAGTGGTGTTAAAATTTTACCAAATTTAATCGTAAACAATTTAGATGGCAGTTATGTCGAAGCTTTGCATACCAAATATTTTTAAAAGCGATTTGCTTTTTTTGCAATTTGCTTTTTTTTGTTTTTAAATATTTTTGTAAAAATATTTAAAAATTTTTAAAAAACACAAAAAAGTTTTTTGAATTCTCTCACGTTTGTGTTATAATTAAGTTATTATTTAAGGGGATTATGATGGAAGAGCAAGATTTTGAAATTTTCGAAAAACTGACAAAACTTTTAATAAATATGGGTATTACTCCTGATAAACTTGGGTTTGAATATCTTAGGAAAGCAATTTTGATGGCTGTTAAAGATCCAAGTTATCTGCAGGCAATCACGAAAAGGCTGTATCCAGACATTGCTAAAGAGTACGGAGTTAAACCAAGAGACATAGAAAGATGTATTAGATTTGCTATTGGTCAATCTTATAATTGCGGAGGTCTTTTAGAAATAAATAATCTTTATAAAGCAGTTGTTTATAAAAATGATTACAAGCCGACAAACAGCGAGCTTATTGGAATCATTGCTGACAAAATAGTTATGGATAGCAAGAAAAAAGGATTGGCATAATGTTTTGTCAATTTTTTTTATTTGCTTGTTTATTTTTATTTTTTATGTTATATTCTATAAATAAAGGAGTTTAATTATGGCAAATGTTATAAGAAATATGAATTTTAAACCTATAATCGAGAAAATTGAATATGTTCGTGAACGCGAGCCTCAACCAAATGATAAAATCAATATGAGAGTTTGGGACGAAATGAAAGTGGAAAGGCTTCGCTCAGATGCTGTAAAAGTTGTTTTGCAAAGAAATGTTGAGCCTGATCCAAAGACTATTTTTTCTATTAAAGTTGCTTTGGGTGTTGAGTGTTTGATAAACACTGCAGAATTTGACAAACTTGATGACAGTGTAGAATACTTTAAAAATAGCCAAATTGCAAGAGTGCTTGCGAGCACAATTTCTTGCATCATTTCCGAGCTTACTTTGCATTCTCAAATTGGAGCGATGGTTACTGCTCCGGTTGTTCAGTTTCCACAATAAAAATAAATAAAGCAATAAATGTTAGATTACGAGAAAAAATATAAGAATAAAATCGTTGCAGGAATTGACGAGGCTGGAAGAGGACCTTTGGCGGGTCCTGTTGTTTGTGCGTCTGTGATTATGCCACTTGATAATATTATAGAAGGCATTGATGACAGCAAAAAACTTTCTTCTAAAAAAAGAGATTTATTGTTTGATGAAATTGTTAAAACTGCGATAAGTTACTCTATTGTCGAAGTTGACGAAAAAACTATAGATCAAATAAATATTCTAAATGCTACCAAACTTGGTATGGAAGAATGCTTAAAAAAATTAAAAATAAGACCAGATGTTGTTTTGATTGATGCAGTAAAAATTTCCACAGATATTGCCCAAGAAAATATAATACATGGTGATGCTTTAAGCTATAATATCGCAGCGGCATCTATACTTGCAAAAGTTTATAGAGATAGGCTTATGGAAAGGGTAGACAGGATTTATCCGCAATATTGCTTTGCAAAGCATAAAGGATATGGAACAAAATTGCATATAGAGCTTTTAAAAAAATATGGACCATGTCCACTACATCGCAAAACTTTTATTAAAAAATTTGTTGTTTAAAGTGAGGTGAGCGCCAAAAGTTAGACAACTTTAGAAATTACTTCAAAAGGCTTATAGCCTTTTTTTATTAGTATTTTGTTTACAAAAAATTAAGTTATAAGTCAGAAAAATTTTCATTGTGTGAATATTTATTTTTTTTCATGAAATAATCTTATTAGGAGGGTTTTATGAAACTAAAAGATAGTCAGACATTTACAAATTTAGCAAGGGCTTTTGTTGCGGAGTGTGCGGCGCGAACGAGATATGAATTTTGCGAGTATGGTTTTCGATATAATGGGTACGAAGCAATTGCCACTCTTATTGATAAAATAGCATATCAAGAATTCAATCATGCAAGAATGCTTTACATGAAACTTCAAGATGCAGAAATGAAACAGATCGACAACATTGATTTCTGTACAAGCTTGCCATTTAAGGAAAAGTGGGATTTGCTTAGCAATCTTGAATTGCTTTCGCAAGATGAATCTGATGAAGCAAAAGCATATGAAGAATTTGCAAAAGTTGCTGAAAAAGAAGGTTTTGGCGAGATTGCGCAATTATTTACAATGATAAAAGATGTGGAGCTAAGGCATTCTAAAATTTTTAAAGAAGTGCATAAGCAAATGAAAGATAAAAGTCTATATAAAAGAGCAAAAGAAGTTGCTTGGATATGTCCTGCGTGTGGTTATGTAAGTTTTGCCAAAGAAGCTTGGCAGACTTGTCCGCTTTGTCAAGCAAAGCAAGGATATTGCTCTCTTGTTTTAACAGAAAATTTATAAAAAAAGAGAGCCTTACGGCTCTTCCCAGCAAGCGGGATCAATATAAGGGATCCCGTTTGTTTTTTCATATTCTTGTTCAATAAGTTTGTCAATATAAGGATTTATATCCTTTGCATTATCATACTCCTGCTCGGTTAATATTTTATATTTATCAACTAAAACTTCCTTGATTTGTTGACAAAGAGTCGCAAAATGTTGTTGCTGTTGTTCTTTTGGTAAAAAAGGCAATGCGGCTTTGTTTATAGTATAAGAAAACTCATTGTTTTGTTCATCAAGTTTAAACAAAAATAATGAATATAAATTGCTAAGATTTGAATGCTTTTCCATAATAAAATCGAGTATTGAAGAAAAGAAACCTTCTTGCCAAGGAATATTTGGATGCTTGGAATCTAAAGCTAAGCGTATTTTTCTTCCCTTATCGTCGACTACATAATTTGGTATTATAAAACCTAGATTGTGCCTAACAGTATCGATTGAAGTGTCATAATGATAATCTAACACAGAATCAGCATTTATTTTTTGCAAACTGCCTGTAATATTTGTAGTTGATGATAAACTTGGATTTTTTACAATTAAACCATATCTGAAAACGCCATCTTTAATTTGTTCCAAGTTATTATATCGAAACCAAATTAAATGTTGATAGATTGAATATTCTTCTCCTTTAGTCTTCTCTCTAAGTATGTCCAGCAAATGATTTATGTCGTTAAGCATTGTTTGCTTAGGAATATGAAGTTTTGTAATTAAATTTTTTTCTGGTAGATAATTTTGGTTATGCCACATATAAACTCCTTCAAAGTGAAATATTATCACAAAAAATATCTTTTGTAAATAATAATATAATTATTTTATGAAATTTTATAATATAAAAACACTACAATTGCAGTGTTTTTCTTTTATTTATTTTATAAATTTTATTTTCCATATTTTTCCGCGTATTCTTCAAATGAGCCAGTATAATCAATGTAATGGTCTTCATCAATAATTTCGATTATTCGATCGGCGACCGTTTCGATGATTTCTTGGTCGTGTGTTGAAAATAAAAGAGTGCCTTTAAAATTTTGCATGCCTTTATTTAAAGCGGTTATGCTTTCAAGATCAAGATGGTTTGTTGGCTCATCAAGAATTATTGTGTTGCCTTGCTCAAGCATCATTTTAGCAAGCATGCAACGGACCCTTTCTCCACCAGATAGAACACATGCTTCTTTCATGTTTTCTTCGCCGGTAAAGAGCATTCTTCCTAGCCATGAACGAATAAAAGTTTCATTTTGATCTTTGGAAAATTGTCTTAGCCAGTCAACTAAAGAAAGGTGAACATTTTCAAAATATTCATTATTGTTTTGTGGCAAAGAAGTCAATTTTATCGTTTTGCCAATAAAGACATTTCCACTATCTTGTTTTTCTTTCCCAAGGATAATATTGAATAAAGTTGTTAAAATTTGACTATTTTTTGCAAAAAATGCTACTTTTTGACCTTTTTCTATGTTAAATGTCAATTTTTTAAACATTCCTTCTTTTGACAATCCTTCAACTTTTATGACTTCTTTTCCAATTTCCTGAGTAAATTCAAAGTTGATGTATGGATATTTTCTAGAAGAAGGTTTAATGTCTTCTATTGTTAATTTTTCAAGTTCCTTTTTTCTTGATGTCGCTTGCTTTGATTTTGAGGCGTTCGCTGAGAACCTTGCAATAAATTCTTTCAATTCTTTGGCTCGCTGTTCAGCCTTTTTATTTTGGTCTTTCATTTGTCTTAAAATAAGCTGACTTGATTCATACCAAAAATCATAGTTTCCAATATACATATTGATTTTTCCATAATCTACATCGCAAATGTGAGTGCAAACTTTGTTTAAGAAGTGTCTGTTGTGGGAAACAATGATTACAGTATTTTCAAAATCTAGCAAAAAGTTTTCAAGCCATCTAACAGTCTTAAAATCTAAGTTGTTTGTAGGCTCGTCAAGCACAAGAATATCGGGATTGCCAAATAAAGCTTGTGCAAGCAAAACTTTAACTTTGATTTTTGGATCGGTCTCAGCCATTAAGTTGTTGTACTGTGCTTCTACAATTCCAATGCTTTGCAAAAGAGATTTCGCTTCGCTTTCAGCTTCCCAACCACCAAGCTCAGCAAATTCTGTTTCAAGTTCGCCAGCTCGTATTCCGTCTTCTTCGCTAAAATCAGCCTTAGAGTAAAGCAAATCTTTTTCTTTTTGTATTTCCATAAGTCTTTTGTGCCCAAGTAAAACGGTGTTTAAAATTGTTTGGTCATCATAAGCATTTTGATTTTGTGCAAGGACACTCATTCTTTCACCCGGAGTGATTATAACTTCGCCTGTATTTGGCTCAAGCTCGCCTGTTAATATCTTTAAAAATGTTGATTTGCCAGCACCATTTGCGCCAATAATTCCGTAACAATTTCCTTTTGAAAATTTTAAATTCACATCGCGATATAAAGTGCGATTTCCAAATGCTAAAGAAACATTTACAACTTGTATCATTTTTTCTCTCCAAAAATTATAATAAATCTTTTTTAGTATAATCTATAAGAACAAAAAAGTCAATTATTTTAAAAATTGAATAATTTTAAATTATTTTTTTTATTTGCTTATAAACATAAAAAAAATAAATCATGTTTAAAACAAATTATTTTTAAAATAAATTATTTATAAAAAATAAAATAATTAAAAAATTAAAAATAAATTGCGATTTAAAAATAAAAACAATAATAAATAAAAATATTTTTGAAATGATTTGTTTTTTTATGACAAAAAATAATAAAAAAATAAATTATTTATATTTTTTTTACTTAATTTTAAAGATAAAAAAATTACAAAAACAAATTATTAAAATATTTAAATAAATAATTTTTAATAATGTATTTATAATATAATCGAGAAAAGTCGAAATTTGTTTGCTTTTTGCTCCAAAAAAATTTATAATGTAACTGAATTTGTTATAGGGGAGCCTTATGAGAAAAAGAGAGAAAAAAGAAGAAGGACAAGAAAAAGTCTATAATAAAAAATGGGGAGTGGGCAAGACTCTTGCCGTTTTGTTTTCTTCCGTTGCTTTTATTGTCGGGGTTGCAATTTTAGGAATTTATCTTGCGGGGGGCTTTACAGAAAAAGTCAATTTTCCACAAGATGTTTCTTTTAATGAGCAAAATAATCCTAATTATAACTCCGATTTACACCGTCTTGAAATTACTGAGCAAACTTTTACTTTAACTATTGGCTCTAGCACTGAAAACATAACAGCAAAAACTGTTAATCTCTCTTTTACAAATACTTATGCATACAATTCTGCTACTCATGAGTTTACAAACTCAGGCTGGGGAATAACAGAAACAAATGATGGCTATTTAGAAAATGGCGTTATTAGAATACCAAAACAAGTTACAATCGGTCAGCCTTTCACAGTTGAGGCTCTTACTTATCACTACTTAGATGAAGAAAATGGCATTGATATTCAACAAATTCGTGGTGGTATTTCTACTATAATGGCAACTACTCAAAATCAAGAGTTATCTTCAATCTATCTTACTATTGCAGTTGATACCCCTGTTTATAAAACTGAAACAATTTTGGTTGATAGAGATGGAAACGAAATTGCAGTTATGGAAAATGCAAGTCAAGTCATCGAAGAAGAAGATTTTTCTGTTACAACAAAATTTTATCCTGAAGAAAGCAAATATATTTACTGCAACAAAGAAAAAATCAAAACTACATATTATCAACTTAAAAATATTCAAAGTGACATAACTACTATTTATGATAGTGCATCGACTTTGCATTTTCAAGCTGACAAAATTTCTGAAGGTGGAATTGTTGAAGGATTTACAGCTGTAAATGCTAAAGTTCAAGAAAAAATTGAAGCAGAAATAGAACAATTAGGTATAGACCCTAGCAATTTTGAAACAATTTACAATGCGTTTATTAACAAATATAGTGATGCCAAAATTGGCGAAGTACATAGTGATGAAATAAATTTTAATGTTGTGCAGGCAAGCATTGATTCTTTTGAAGTGGGAAAAGCGGGTCAAACTTTAGAGATATTTAGTGATCGTAATTTAAAAATTTTCGTAGGCTCGAATGTTTCTGAACCATATAATGAATTTTTGTCAATAGTAGTTAGATCTCAAAACAAAACTATTTTAAACAATATTTTAGCAAATGTTGCTTTGAGTTTTTCAATTGACGGTCAAGACCCAACTGCTGGGGATAGTTCAATTTTATCTTTAATAAATGCCAGTGGTGAAAAAGTTGAGCCTATTTACTTAAACGGTGACAATACGGTGGGGTACTTTTTGCCAAATAATCCACAGCTAAGTTCTGACGAGGAGTGGGACTATAATTACGGATATTGGGAACTTAAAATTGCTCCAAATATTGGAAAGAAAAAAATCGAAGTTACTGTTAGTTTGCTTCTAGGCAATAGCGAAGATGGTTATTCTTTATTTTCAAAAGGAAATAATCCTGTTCAGCCAACATTATCAATAAATGTCGTAGAGCATAATGATGATGAAATTTCTTGGAATGATACAAGTGATAAAAATGTTACTTTAAGTTATGCTGAAGGGGCGTCTGAGCCTACGCCTGCTCTTTTAAATTTGGCGGGACTAACTAATGTGCCAGATGGCAACATTTATAAAAATATTGTATATTTTGCTTATTTTGAAGGTGTATCTAATGAAGTTGCTCTTAACAATGCAATAAAAATGTTTGATGGAGCAGTGGAAAGTTCGCTCGCAGGTATTTATCAGGCTTTTGGAGAAAAGTATTTAATTCCATTATCAATTTCAAGCAATAATTTGACAATTTATGAAGTTGGAGATTTTAAACTTTATTTTGCAACTGTAAAAGGCTTAAATGAGGATCAATCATTATATGATATTGCCAAAATTGTTGAATCGCCAATAAATATTCATGTTACAAAAACACTTTACAAAAATTCTATAACTTCAGGAGAAATTTATTATAATGAATTTGGTCAAGCTGATTTTGTAGAGATTGAAGATATCAAATATCTGCCAACTCGCACAGACGGCAATGTTGACAGGCTTTCTATATCGTTTAGTATAGCACCTGATTCAATTCAAGTTTTCACAGAAGAATTTGAGCAAGGCAAAATACAACTTAAAATTTATTCAAACGAAAAAGATTTGACATCTTATTTCATCATAGAAAATGGAAGCATTACTCAAGCAAACGGTCAAGCAATTCTTTCATATCAATTAAGAGCAAATTCATCATTCAGCACTCAAGAAGATATGGCGATAACTAAAATTTGTTTGAATTATAATTCAAATGATAACGAAGAAAACAATCTTTCATGGGAATTTGAAGAAATATACAATGGTGGTGCTGTTTATCTTTATACTCCAAAAGCTGAAGCTATCAGTTTAAATGGCTGGACAGAAAAAAATATAACTATAAATCAAATATTAGGAAGTGACGGCTTTGAAACAGTAATAAGCACAGGCGATACGCTACAAAGTTTGATTGAAAAAATTGTTAGCGCAGTTGTGGTAGTTGATCAACATAATGATTCTAAAACATTAGCTAACAGTTGGAATTTTATTAGTGACAATATTGCTTTGCAAGTTTCTGCTGATGGAAAGAATTTTACTTTTTCTAGTGACGGAGAGGCAAACTTAGGAGTATCTTGTGGTAATGTGATATTATCTGAAGCAGAAAAGATACATTTTACAATAACAGCACAGGGTATAACAAAAGTTGAATATGACAGCTCTAGTGATCCAACTTTAAATGGCGCAGATGAAAATATGGCAAGCGAAAGCTTAACTAGCGCAACTATAAATAAATATGGAATGAAGGGTGCCAAACTAAATTTAAACGATATTCTTAAATTCTATATCGCTGATGAGAACGGAGATTATCAAGTTTATAATAATGTAACATTTAAATTGAGCCCAACATATTTAGTTGGTCGCTCTCAAGATGAACTTAATGATTTATTTGGCGAAAACGGAATGATAACGCTTGAGCCTGTTGGGAATTCTGATGTAACTGATGTTTCGGCAGACACATTAAAAAATATAGAATTGCAGTCATTGACAATAAATCACAACTTTGATACTGATCATAGTATGACTTTCCTAGTTAGTGACTTAAATGGCGCGGTTCAATTTACTTTAGTTTTAAGGTTGCTTGACAATGTCTCGGTTTCTTCACAAACAAGTGTTGGCTCTGGGACAAATAAAATTTATGCAAATACAAAAATAGATTTAACAAGTTCAATTTCTTACTCTTATCCTATCGAACAAGATGCCGATGGTGGAGAAGTGGCTTTCCCTAACAGTTTATTAGATGGCTATAAAGATGGCACTTATTACATAATTCAAAACGAAGAAAACAATAAATTTATAATAAGCCAAACTTATTCTAATGAAAAAGTAGTTGGTAAAATATTAAATGGCAAAATGATCTTTGACCATTTCTATTCAGACAGTTCTAAACAATACACGATTGTATTCCAGCCAGAAGGAATAAATCAGTATGCTACATCTTTCGAAATTTCTTTTATTGTTCAAAGAAATGCAGTTTTCTCGCAAAAAATGGAGACAGTAAATGCTTTTGACAACGGCAATAAAAACTTCACGGATTATATTGTTGTAGAGCAAGCGCAAGGTGATGGCAGTGTTGGAGTGGTTAGTTATGAGATCGTTCAACAAAATGGTATCCAATTTTTGCAAGATAACGGAAATGCAGAATTTAAAGTTGCACAAGAAGTTAGATTTGATTATGGTTTAACAAGCCTTCGTCAAACGGTTAGGGTTACTTTAGGTACGGCAGAGGACAACTTCTCGCAAGATTTTACAATCTCAGTCGTATTGCCAGCAGAGTTCTGGGGCGCTTTAAAAAATTCTTTCACTAATAATGAAACAGGACTATCTCCAACATATCAAAAAGTGGGACAAAATTCAATAAATTACTTGGTTTTTGATGCAGGTCAAAGTTATAAGATCTTAAATTATAATTTCAATAATTTAACTTATACAACAACAGCGTCTTCTACAGACGGCGACAAAAATCTAAATTCTTACTATGATGTTATCGGATCTTCCATTTTTTATAAGGGGTTAAATACAAATTTGTTGCTTGGTCTAAACAATCAAAATGTTTACACTTATTTGATTTTTGAAAATGGCAAAAAAACTATTGAAGTTGCTCAGCCAACTATCATTTCTCAAATTGGTACAACTTTTGTATTATATGGAAATAATTCAGTAGATGGAAAATATCAAGAAAACTCTTTAGCAAATGCTTTATCAGATCCATCAACTTTGCTTGAAAATAACGCATACGCTCAAATTACAGCAGGGCAAACAAATACAATATATATTGACGAGAGCGACAATACTTTAAGCGATGAAAGTAGCGTCGGAATTTACAAGAAAAACGGATTGACATTAGTTGGAATAGAAGGGGCAAAAGTTGGTGACAACCTGCCGAGCGACTTATACAAAAATGGCTATTTCGACGGCCAAACAGGCACTCTTATTCTAAATCATTTGTCTGATGTTTACCAAAATGCTTACTTTGTTTTAAGTTATACTTTGTCAAATGGGGCAGCTTCTCAAACATTTAACTATCTATTTAAGGTTGCTCCAGATATAGTGGTTAAAGAGCCAAATTATCCATACGGAAATAGCGCTGAATATATTTATCAAACTGAACCTATATATTTAGATAAGGCTTTTGATGATACTACTACACAAAATGGAAAAACAAGATTTGAAATTACAAGTGTTGAAGGAAATACTCAAGATTTATCTTCATTGCTCTACACTGATACTATTTATTCAGTTGCTATCAATGGACAAACCTACACAGATCCATCACAATGGCTTTCATATATAAGTTTCGAATTTAGTAAAGATGACAGCGGAAATATTTTGACAATAAACTTGACTTCATTAGGGCAAAATCAAACAATAAAATTTGTTGTTCGTCGCAACTATAGTGGAGGTAACGAACAAGGACAACTTTCGGTAGTTGGTGGAATAATTGATTATACTTTCATACTAAACGATAATTCTCAAAATCATACTATCAGAATTGTAGATGGAGTTGAAAGGTTAGACAATGTAAAAGAATATGATTGGAAAATAAACAATTGGACACAAGATGGGGCTGACAAAGATGAAACAGCAAATTCAGTTAGGAAAAATTCTAAAAATGTTTACTTAATTGAAAATTGGAATGCAGGTGACGGCTCAAGCGAAAATATAATTCCAAACATCTTATTCTTCACAATGAGTGGAGATGCAGATAAGGGAGAAAATGAAAATCAATATACAATAGCGCAAGACGGTTACAATTTTACATTTACTTACGATAACACAGCTGGTCTCTTCACTGTTGGATATCCTCAGTATTTATCGCAAGATTACAATTTTAAAGCGACATTCTATACTGAAAAAGGTAGCATGGCAACTGTAAACTTTATTATTTATGCAGACGCACAAGCAATAAATATAAATTCAAGCCATAAGGGCGGACAAGAATTAGAATTGAGTGATATCTTTACAATAAAGACAAGCATAGGTACAAGCGAGAGTACAAGCGAAGGCTCAATAATCTCAACTTTTACAAAGGTTGATATGAAACCATCAGGCAATATAAAAGGTTTTGTACAACTTAATGAGGAAAATCAACTTGATGAGGAAAATCAAATTGTTGAGAAAAATCAAACTTTACAACTTGCTTCGGTTATAGGTGAAAGTATAACTGGTGATTTGGAATTTACAGTAACATGGGACAATGGAAATTATTCATATACATTTACAATAAAAAACTTTACAATAGAACCTAATTTAACAGCAACTGCAAAAACTTTTGATAATCAGATTTCAGGAAGTACAACGCAAATTGCTTTACAAGATGTTTTAGGAAAAGGCTACGATGCAACAAATTCAACAGTCACTTTATCTGCAAATAGTAGTGATTCTGCTATAAATCAGGTTAAATGGAATGAGACTAATAACACACTAGATATAACATTTAATCATGTTGGACAAAAAAGTGAAGTGACATTGCCAGTTACTATATCAGTAAAATCTAATTTTGCTGAAAACCAAACTGAGCAAACATATGTAGTAAATTTGACATTTGTTATCTATCCTAGCGTAAAGATTACTCCTGTTTATCCTACGCCAGATGATGAAATGTTAAATGTTGAATATATTGAAAACAACACAAAATTCAGCAATTTTGGAGATGATTTCCTAGACTCTTCAGCAATCTATGCTAACACAAATAGAATTTTGACATCTTTACCTGTAATTGAAGACAATAAAGTTGTTTATTATGAATTTAGTTATCTGTCTGAAGGAGGAGATTATAATACATATGATAAATCAGTATTTATAAAATCGCTCACAAACGCATTAGTTTTGAAGGGTGCAAGTTCGACTTCTTTAAAAGTAAATGACAAGATTGAAATGGAAGATGCTATCACATTTAGAAGAGGTAGTGCAGGCGGAACAAGTCAAGTTGTGCTTACGATTTCTTATAATAATGTTTCTATAGATTATACCATTGAAATTAGCGACAATCTTTTTGTATTCTCGTTAAATACTGCTTCAAATAATACATCAAATGAGATAGAAACTTTCTATGTTGATAAAATCAATTCTCAAAACCTTTTAGCAAAAAATAGAATGATAAAAGCAACTCTTGCTTCTTCTGCTGTGGCTGATGATTATTATATTGTATTTGCTAAACAAAATGACGGCGGAGCAATTATCGCAGAACAAATCAGTCAGGTTATAAACTTATCAGAAGAATTTGTAAATTTAAATAAATTAAATACAATTTATCTTGACACAGGCTTAACAAATCTTGATGATTTAAATGAAAATACAAAAATTTATGTATTTACTGACGAAGTTTATTTGCTCGCTTTGCAAGATGAAAATCGCGGAGAGATTTCAATAGAGCAGTATTTAATCAACGAATATTTGTCTAGAGAGCTTTATAGCAAACTCTTTACTAGTTTTGATTTAACTTCAAGAGTTGCGCTTACTTATGCAGGATACGAAGTAAGTTACGATAACTTTAAATCTAATTTTAAATATGAAAAAGCTTCTTTGTCTACTTCTTTGAATGTAAAAAGTTCAGCAATAGGAAATACTCAAAAAATATCAAGTTTCTCATATAGTTATCAAAACGGTGGACATGTTAACTCTAACACTTCTTTAAATAAAAAGACTTGGCAAAAAAGCTATACTTATGCACCAGATATCGATATCACGGTTGCAACTCTTGCTGGTAATGATGGATATGTAACTGTTGAAGTAAACAACACTATTGATGTCGTAAATGATTTTAAAGTTCAAAGAAAATCAAATGGCGAAGCTATCACTATGGACGAAATGGTAAGTGGAGGAGCAAATTTCAACTTAACCACTGATAGTACAAATCTTGTTGGAGGCACTGGCTCAGTTAGATATCTAGGAATTTCTGCTATTCAAACAGATAACGGCCAAACCATTTACAACTGGCAGATAAAAGGTGAAGGAGCCGACAATGATGGTCAAAAAGTCAATTTAACGTTGACCTATACAGTAAATTCAAATGGTGCAACTTTTACAAAAGAATTTGCTTTACAAGTATTAGTTCTTCCTGATTATGAGTTTGATTTTGGTGGCTCTATCCAAACAATTGAATCGGACGGAATTATTTCAAATCAGTCGCACCCTTACGAAATTGTTATGACAGAAGAAAAAAATGTTGTTTTGGCTGGTGCAGACTATATTTATAAAGAGCCAGAAGGCTCAAATAATACAATAACTGAGCAAGCATATTTATCGGTTGTTCACAAAAATGACGCAACTGCTGGTGAGCAGTCAGTCGCAGCATTTGATTATTCTATGACAACAGACCGAAGATTATATGATTTGACATATAATGTTCCGGGCAATATAACTGCTAAATTAAACATTGACTCTAACACTAACAACTGGACTGAAAAAGATGACGTATATACTTGGAATAAATCTGGAGAAACATTATTATTTGAAAATGTTAAAGTTGTAGAGTTCAGCTCGCAATATTATATACTTGAAGCAGTTGACGAATATGGTTATAAATTTTATTTGTACTTTACTCTTGATTCCGGCAATGAAGCAGACCCTTCTATATATATATCTTCTGGAAGTTCAACTATCAGTTTGACGGAAGGGGAACAAGTGGCTTTCGGCACTAGATACGAACAATTGACGGTAACGGAAGAAGGACAAGCAAGCACAGGGGTGCAACCTTTAACTATTTCTTCAAGTTGGGGCGCAACGGCGGCAAATGAAGAAAATGCGCCAAAAGTTATCAATATTCAAAACATTGAAGCATGGGGCTTTATAGAAGATTATACTTCATACCCATCAGGGAACTCATACTTTACAAGCGGTACAAATGCAAATGCTTATACTGTTAACAATTCTTATTCATTAACAAGCAAATACCTAAAATTGCCAAACTTCATGTATGTAACTGTTGATAAAATTGTTTACTATTATGAAGATGGTCAAAACCAAATACAAGTTGGTAGCAATAACACGATAAATAAAAAACTTGCAAGTTTAAGTACTTTAAATAACTCAAAAGGGAAAGGCACAATTGGTGGATACTATGACGCCAACGGCTCAGCCGTTAAATTTTACTTGCCAAAAATAGATTCTGATAAAACTTGGATATATGGTAGTAATGATACAGTTCAACTAAATATGGTTGTTACTTTAAAGTATACAAATCCTTCGAATAACTCTGATGTAGAGTATTTTGATATAACACAAAGAATACTTTTAAGCAAAACTTCCACAATTTCGTCAAATGCAAGTTATATTGCCGACAATACAAGCGTAGATTTATTAAATTACATCTCTGTAAAAGATAGTGAAATTTCTAGTGAGGGAAATAGTCCATCTGGTTTTACAATTTATGATGACACATTGGCAATTGCAGTTAAGGCAGGCTCAACAGCAAAATTTGCTTTAGAATATACAATCCCTGCTGAAGAAACAAACTCTGCTAGTCAAACAAAGACAGTAGAATTAGAGATAAACAATCTAAACAACAACTACGAAAAAATGTTCTATCGTTCAATTTCAGAGCAATTTGATACAGTATTAACAAGTGGAACTATTAAAATAATTCCTCATGATGAAAACGCAACTTTCTATTATAATAATAGTCGAGTTCCAAATAACACTATTACTATTGAAGATATAACAAGCGAAATGATAAGAATTTCAAACAAATCAGAAATTGGCTCGAATGGTATATTTAAAGTCGATCAGTACTATGTAGTACAGTGGTCAGTAGGTGAGGGTAATACGGCACCGACAAAATCATACCGTTATACCCATAGTTTTGATGTCACTGGAACATATCAAGCAATAAATTACTCGGGAAATATTAGGACATTGCCTTTGGCAACAGAAAGCGATGTTCAAGTAGATATTTCTAAGTGGGCACAAGGAATTACTTATACTCAAGTAAAATCAGACGGAAGCGGATATGATACTAAATATTTAACTTCTTATAACAGTGATAATTTATACTTTGTAGTTACTTCTGGTGAATCTGGTGGTTCGGGTACAGGTCTTGCTTCAATTGATGCAAGAACAGGTTTGTTGACTTTGAAAAAAGGTTTTGATATCAATCACTATGTAACAGTTCAAATTTATCAAAAGGTTAGTGGCATAAATGGTGACTATTCTGAAAGCGATATAAACAATATGCAACTTCTTTCTACTGTTGTTTTAAACCCTGCAACGACAAAAGATGTTAGCAATAATCAAGAATTTCAATTAAATACAGTTCTTCCAACAGGCACTTACTATGACAATGTAAATTACACAGTTTCGGTACCCGCACAAACAAAAGCCACTTTGCAAGTTTTAAATGGAAGCGATGTTGTAAATGAAATAGAACTAGAAAATGATACCGAAGAGTCAAAAGATCAAACACTTTCACTTTTAGATTTAGTTGCTGGTCAAGAAATAACAAATTATCAATCTTTAAAATTAAACATTGTAGATGTGCAAAATTTAGCAGTTACTAAAATGAAAACAGATATATTTGCTGGGCAGACTTATTTAGTTCCAGCAAATACATCTGCAACTTTAAAAATATATAACAATCAAATTTTAATAAACACTATTGTCATGGAAAACAATGATAATTATGAAAAAAAAATTACATACACAATAGAAGATTTAATAAATGAAAACGAAGTCGAAGATTTAGAAAATCTAAATTTTGTCATCGAGGAAAAAGATACTTCTGTAACATATCAAAATAATGATAGTGATAGTTATAAATTTACTTTACCAAGAGGTACTGATTCATTATTAAAAGTTATAAATAATGGTGAGACAGTAAAAGAAATTCAATTATTAAATGACGGTGAAGAAGAGATGACTCGTGAATTTTCTTTGTCCGACCTTATTGATGATGCGAGTGCAACTAATTTACAATTTGAAATATTAAAGAATAATTTAACAATTAAACAACAAGAGGTTCGTACAACGGGATATAATATTACAATTCCAGCAGGTGCGAAAGGTAGTATAATTGTTTATCAAGACGGAAAACAAATATTTTCTCAAACATTTGAAAATAGTACAGAGAATTCAAGCACTACATTCTATAGTTTAACACAATTGTGTGGTAGTTCTTGGGATGGTAATGAAGAAAATATAGAAATTGTTTTTACCAAACAAAATGATTTGACTATACAGCAAAATGATACAAATGTTTCGTTAAATACTAATTTAATTATAGATAGTAACAACAAAACTGAAGGGACTATAACTATTAACGACTGGCAAGAAGGAGAAGCAAGCAGGCTTATTACAAAATCTTATATTATTAAAATGCAAGTCAAAAGCGGAGAAACTACTGAATATATTTTGACAAATAGTACTATAACATTTAAAGTTGAAAAGACTTAAAAAAATTTAAAAAATTAAAAAGGAGGGAATTATGCATTGGTTTACAATTATGATGACTTGCATAGCATGCATCAATTTCCTTCTTTTAATTTTTATGGTTTTTCTTGAGAAGCGTAAACCTCAAAACATAATTGCATGGCTTACTGTTTTAACATTTTTGCCAATTATCGGTTTTATTTTATATGTGATTTTTGGTAGTGGGTTAAGCGTTAGAACAAGAAGAATGATTCGTAAAAAATCAATTTCCGAAAGGGACATTATAAAAAATATAAAAGGCATTCAAACTCTTGAGCAGGCAAAACTCGACGGAATACTAATGGAAGACAAAGAACTTGTGACTCTATGTTACAGTTTTGGATCATATCCTATACCCGGAAATGATATTAGAATATTTACCAACGGGAAAGAAAAAATTGAGTCATTAAAAAGAGATTTGCTTCTTGCTAAAAATTCAATAAACATAGAATATTATATTTTTGCTGATGATAAAGTCGGAAAGCAAATTATGAAAATTTTGTGCGAAAAAGCAAGACAAGGATTAGATGTTAGACTAATTTATGATTCTGTTGGCTCACGAAAAGCACCTCGTCGATTTTTTAATAAACTTAAAAAAGCGGGAGGCAAAGTTGGAGAGTTTTTTCCACCTTTTATGCATATAAGATTGATAAATTTAAAACTAAATTATCGAAATCATAGAAAGATTGTTGTTATAGATGGAAAAATTGCCTACACTGGAGGCATAAATATAAGAGATGACCATATGGGTGAACACAAAAAGCTGAATCCATGGCGAGATACTCATGTTAGGATTGAAGGAGGAGGCGTTTATGCTCTTCAAAACATATTTTTAGACGATTGGCGATATTGTACTAAAGAAGATGTTCCAGCGCATTTATATCTTGAAAATGGATTTTTCCCATCTCCTTCTATAAAAGGTAATGCTACAATTCAGGTCGTTTCTTCTGGGCCGGATAGTAATGTTCAAAAAATAAAAGAAACCTACATAAAAATGATAACCGATGCTCATGAAAGAGTGTTTATCCAAACGCCTTATTTCATTCCAGACGATGTGTTCTTTTCAGCACTGCGTATCGCAGCTAAAAGCGGAATTGATGTGAGAATTATGGTCCCTGCAATTCCGGACAAGAAAACAGTTTATCTTGCAACTTTGTCATATTTGAAAGAAATGGCACAATTGGGGATAAAAATATATTTGTATAATGGTTTTTTGCATAGCAAAACGCTTCTTGTAGATGATAATAAAGTATGCATTGGTACTTGTAATATGGATAACAGATCTTTTGGATTAAATTTTGAGGATACGGTTATTATTTACTCAAAACAAATAAACAAACAGTATCAAGAAATTTTCAGCAAAGATCTTAGCTGCAGTAAAGAAGTGGGGATAAATTATTTTCAAAAAAAACGGTGGCTCACAAAATTTTTACAAGCCATCATGAGATTATTGTCTTCGTTATTTTAAAATCAAAAAAAGCAGGTATTACAACAAAACTTGCCTTTTTTTGATAAAAAACTTGCAAAAGATTTTTTGCTGTGATATAATAAGCATTGCAAAGTTAGTGCATTTGCGATGCTAGCTCAGCTGGATAGAGCGTTCGTCTACGGAAGAGATGGTCTTAGGTTCGATTTCTCCCATAAAAAAAGAAACAAAAAACTTAATATGCGCCATTAGCTCAGCTGGATAGAGCGTCTGTCTACGGAACAGAAGGTCGAGCGTTCGAATCGCCCATGGCGCACCACTAAACCCCTTTATTTTAGGGACTTCTAGCGATTTTGGCAGTCGCTAGA
>CALVNT010000015.1 GCA_944349925.1 uncultured Clostridia bacterium | reverse complement strand
AAGGGAAAATAACAATACTATTACCTAATTTTATACCTCCTTTCTGGTGTCAAAATTGGTGTCAAAACACAATTTTTGAAGGCGGTAAAATCGCTACATCCCTTTGTTTATACTGGTTGCGGGAGTTGGATTTGAACCAACGACCTTCGGGTTATGAGCCCGACGAGCTTCCGAGCTGCTCTATCCCGCGATATCAATTTGATCTAACATTCATTATTATATGCTCTCTTTTTAAAATTGTCAATACTTTTTTCAAAATTTTAATAAAAAAATATTGAGCTTATAATTGATATCATGGCTAAACCATACATAATTTTTGTAGTTATATGAAAAATGCCAATGTGGTTAAAATAAGTTCTTATCAAACATCTAACAAAAATCAAAATAGCCCCTACAAGATACAAAACACAGGAAATAATATGTGTGCTAAGAACAATGCTAGATATTGAACTGCCCAATAAAGTCCCTGCAAAAATTAACTCTAAAAAATAAACAATTTTTTTATCTGTAGTTACATCTTTACAAACTATCAAAACAGTAAAAGCAAAGCCCGCACCAAGCAAAAGTCCTCCTAACAATCCGTATAAAGTAAATGGTGCTAAAGAGATGCAACCAAAAATCAACATAATTAAACTAGCATTATGGAAAATTGCAATTAAAGTGTTTTTATCTCTATTTGATTGACCTACATAACCTTCTGCCGCTAAATAGAATGCTAAAGCCGTACAAATTGTCACATACAACGCACTAGACGAAGATGACAACTGTCCACTTACAATAGCAAACAGCAAAAATGCTAAAGGCGAAACTATGCAAAAGACCAAACCTGAAGTTTTTTGCCTATCTTGAAAAAATCCATTTAAAATGGATAACATAAAACAAGAAACTGCTAAAACAATATAAATTGCTAAATCCATATAATTATTTTATCCTAAAATTCAATTTTTTCAAAATGATTTAGCAAAATACTCAATTTTGTTTTTCTTTAGCTAACGAATTTGTGTTAATGCTTTTTCTAAAAACAACAAATCTGTCATATACAAACTCAGTAACAAAATTTAAAACCATCATAAGTAATGTTACAATTGTTCCATTCCAGCCGATATTTTCAAGTACTTGACCACCAAAAACAGAAATGGGCGTAAAAACAGCATAATAAGCTAGAACTAAAAGCATTGCTATTGGAACATTGTTTGCAGATTTAAAAGTAAACTTTCTGTTGAAAGTAAAGTTCCAAATAACAGACAGTGTAATTGAAATTAGATAAGTCGCCCACCAATTGTCCCAACCAATTAGCGTATACATTATTTCAAAACTTCCTATTTGTATTATACCTGCAGACAAAGAAAATCCTAAAAATTTCAAAGCTCTTATAAATTCTTCTTTTTTGTTTAAATTTTTATTTTCTTGAGTAATATTTTCTCTTTCTTTGCCATCAGTTTCTATTTTTGCATTTTCATTTGCATTTTCTTTTGTTTCTAAAACATTCTGCAAAGATATATTTTCGTTTTTTGTTTCAACGCATGTTTTCTTACTATTTTTCATCATTATTCCTTTTAAAAAAAATATAACATAATAAAATCAAAAATCAAAATATTTTAAAAAAAATACTTTAAAAATAAACAAAATATTACAATCTTTTTAACAAGCAAAAAATCCTATAAGTAATGTTTTTTGCTTGAGTTTTTTGGCAATATATTATATAATATAGTATATTTAATATATATAGGGGTTAAGCATGGAAAATAACGAAAACATTGAACTTGAAAAAAAAGAAATTGGAAAATCAAACAAATATGACGCTAGCGACATACAAGTGCTCGAAGGACTAGAACCTGTTAGAAAAAGACCGGGAATGTATATTGGCTCCACTGATGAGCATGGTCTTCATCACCTTGTAACTGAGGTTGTTGACAACTCTATTGATGAGGCTCTTGCTGGATATTGTACAAAAATTGATGTAACCATCAATTTTGATGGCTCTTGTTCTGTAACTGATAATGGTCGTGGTATTCCTACTGGCATTATTCCAAAAGAAGGTAAAAGTGCCGTAGAAGTCGTGCTTACAAAGCTTCACGCTGGTGGAAAATTTGGAGGAGAAGGCTACAAAATTTCAGGTGGTTTACACGGCGTTGGTGTTTCATGTGTAAACGCTCTTTCTAAATATATGAAAGCAGATGTTTACCAAAATGGGCAACATTATCAAATAGAATTTTCTAGAGGAAAAGTTATATCACCTTTGAAAGTAGTAGGGGTAACTGACAAGCGCGGAACAACTATAACATTTCTTCCAGATGATGAAATATTTGAAACAGTCGAATTTAATTTCGATATTATGAAAAACCGTTTTAGAGAAATTGCCTTTCTAAATAAAGGTTTAATAATAACTTTGGAAGATAAACGCGAAGGAAAGGAAAGACGAGAGGAATTTGAGTTTAAAGGCGGTATTGTAGAATTTGTTGATTATCTAAACAAAAACCGAGAAACATTGCTCGCTTACCCTGTTTATTTTAACAAATTTAATAGAAACAGCAAAGGTGAACTTGAAAATGAAATAGAGGTATGTTTTCAATTTAATGAAGGCTATAGTGAAATTATCAACGCATACGCAAATAATATCAATACTGAAGAAGGCGGAACTCATTTAGATGGATTTAAGTCTGGTTTGACAAAAGTCGTAAACGACTATGCTGTTAAAAACAAAATAATAAAAGAAAGCGAAAAACTTTCTGGAGAAGATTGTCGCGAAGGCATTACGGCTGTAATTAGTGTAAAACTTCGCAACCCTCAATTTGAAGGTCAAACAAAAACCAAACTCGGCAACAGCGAAATGCGTACAATAGTTTACAAGGCTATGGTGGAAGAGTTTGGAGATTATTTAGAGCAACACCCTAATGAAGCTAAAAATTTGATTTTAAAATCTATAACTGCACAAAGAGCACGCGATGCCGCAAGAAATGCTCGAGAACTTACGCGAAGAAAAAGCATACTAGAAAATACTACACTCCCCGGCAAACTTGCAGATTGTAGCGAAAAAGATAGACGATTCTGCGAAATTTATCTTGTAGAAGGAGATTCCGCCGGCGGAACTGCAAAAACAGGTAGAGATAGACGGTTCCAAGCCGTTTTGCCTCTTAGGGGAAAAATCTTGAATGTCGAAAAAGCAAGATTAAACAAAATTTTAGAAAATCAAGAAATCAAAATGATGATTACTGCTTTTGGGACTGGCATTGGACAAGAATTTAACATGGACAAGCTTCGATACGACAAGATTATTTGTATGTCCGATGCCGATGTTGACGGGGCTCATATAAGAATTCTGCTCTTAACTTTCTTCTTCCGCTTTATGAGACCTCTTCTTGAAGAAGGTCATGTTTATGCAGCAAAACCCCCTCTTTATAAAGTAACAAAAAATAAAGAAGATTTTTACTTTTATTCAGACCAAGAACTTGAAGATTGGTATCAAGCAAACGGCAGAAAAGGTTGCGCACAACAAAGATACAAAGGTCTTGGTGAGATGAACGCGACTCAACTTTGGGATACCACAATGAACCCAGAAAGCAGAATTTTAATTCAATTAACTATTGAAGACGCCATCGAAGCAGAAAAAATGTTTAGTGACCTAATGGGTGAAGATGTAGAACTAAGAAGACAATTTATTCAGGATAATGCAACATTAGTTAATCCTGATGATATTGACGCCTAGGGAGGAATTATGGACAAAAACGATAATAAAAAATCGCTTGAAGAGATTTTTCAAAATTCAAAAATAGAAAAAGTTGATACAGTTGACAACCTTAAGCATAGTTTTATTTCTTATGCAATGGCTGTCAATGTTTCTCGTGCAATTCCAGATGTTAGAGATGGACTTAAACCTGTTCACCGAAGAATTCTGTATGGAATGGGAGAGATGAACAATTTTTACGACAAACCAACAAAAAAGTCTGCACGTATTGTCGGTGATGTTATGGGTAAATATCATCCACACGGTGATAGTTCTGTTTATGATGCAATGGTGCGACTTGCCCAAGATTTTTCTATTAGATACCCTCTCGTAGATGGTCAAGGAAACTTTGGTTCGGTCGACGGAGACCCTCCTGCTGCTTCGCGTTATACAGAAGCAAGACTTTCCAAAATTGCCTCTTTGATGCTGGAAGATATTGACAAAGAGACAGTAAACTTCTATCCAAACTTCGATAATACTCTTATGCAACCATCAGTTTTGCCTGCCAAAATTCCAAACCTACTTATAAATGGGGCCGATGGTATTGCTGTAGGTATGGCAACAAACATTCCGCCTCACAATTTGACTGAAGTTCTCAGTGCTTTGCAAGCACTAATCGATAACCCAGACATTGATATTGATGAACTTATTAAATATATTCCTGCTCCAGATTTCCCTACTGGTGGCATTATTATGGGCAGAGCTGCTATTAAACACGCTTACAAAACAGGTAGAGGTGGTATCGTAGTTCGAGGTAAAGCGGAAATTGAAGAACTCGCAAACGGCAGAAGTAGAATCGTAATTACTGAACTTCCTTATCAAGTAAATAAAGCACAATTTATTATGCAAATGGCAGAACAAGTTAAAAACAAGCGTCTTGAAGGAATAAGTGACATTAAAGAAGAGTCTGATAGACACGGAATGAGAGTCGTAGTTGATATAAAAAAAGATGCCAACGCTCAAGTTGTTTTAAATTCTTTATATAAAAACACTCAATTACAAAAAGGTTCTGGAATTATTATGCTTGCTTTGGTCAACAACCAGCCTAGAATTTTAAATTTAAAAGAAATGCTCTATTATTACTTAGAGCACCAAAAAGAAGTTCTTTCAAGAAAAACACAATTTGACCTTGCAAAAGCTAAAGAACGAGAACATATTGTCAAAGGTCTTGTTGTTGCACTTGCAAATATCGACGACGTAATAAAAATCATTAAATCTTCAGACGATAAACAAGATGCTTGTGAAAAACTTATCGCAAACTTCCAATTAGACGAAATTCAAGCAAATGCGATACTTGAAATGAAATTATCTCGTTTGACATCACTAGAAGTAGAAAAGTTAAACGAAGAACTTGCATCTTTACAAGCAACCATTGCTGACCTTGAAGATATTTTAGCAAATCCTCAGCGAATACTTCAAATTTTAAAAGAAAATTTTGAAAATATTAAACAGACATTCGGCGATGAAAGACGAACACAAATAAGCCTTGACGCTGGCGGGATTGATATTGCAGACCTTATCCCAAAAGAAGATGTTATTATATCAATGACAAATCAAGGATATATTAAACGAATTAGTCTGGGTGAATATAAAGCACAAAAACGAGGCGGAGTGGGCATAACAGCTCACAAAACAAAAGAAGAAGATTTTGTTAAAGATATATTTGCAACTTCAAGCCACGATGAATTATTATTCTTTACTAACAAGGGCAAAGTCTATTCTCTTCTGGCTTATGAAATCCCAGAGGCTCAACGCACCGCAAAAGGTAGAGCAATGATCAACCTACTTATGCTCAGCGAAGGTGAAAAAGTGACAACTATTATACCTCGCAAACAAGAAAATGACGGCTTTTTAATAATGGCTACTAAAAACGGCCTAATCAAAAAGACAAAACTTTCTGAATATGCTTCAATCCGAAAAGTTGGAAAAATTGCAATCAAGCTTGTTGAAAATGATGAGCTTATTGGAGTTGAAGTTTCAAATGGTAACGATGATATTTTGGTTGCTTCCCATGATGGAAAAGCTATTCGATTTAATGAAAAAGATGTCCGCTGTGCTGGTAGAGACAGCCAAGGTGTTCGCAGTTTGAAACTATCAAAAGAGGACTACATTGTTGATATGGCAATTATAAAGCCAAACAGTCAAATAATTACAATCTCTGAAAATGGGTATGGAAAACGATCAAATGTTGAAGAATACAGACTTCAGTCAAGAGGTGGAAAAGGCGTTAAAGCTGGCATATTTAACGAAAAGACCGGAAAACTTGTAGCTTTAAGACAATCTTATGAAAATGATGATATTTTGCTTATCGCTGACAACGGAATAATCATTAGAACAGCAATTGATCAAATAAGTTCTCTTTCAAGAGTAAGTCAAGGCGTGAAAATAATGAAATTGAAAGACAACAACAAAATTGTTGGAGTAGCAATCACAACGAAAGATGATAACGATGAAAACTCTGATGAAGACAATGATAATAGCGATATTGCAACCAGTGAAAATTTAGAAGAAAACGCCAACAAAATATCTGAAGAAGTGATTGAAACTCAAGAAAATTTGCCTGAAGAATAGGAGGGATAATGGAAGAATTTGAAAAGAAATATCTTGCAAATACATTAAAAGCAATTAACAAAAAAATAGAAAAACAGCAAATAGAACTTGCAGAAATAAAAAAACTTTTTGAAGAAAAAAGATTTGAACTAGGCAACAACTTTTACGAGTACAAACAAGGACAAGATCTTGCTAACACATTTACAAATCTTTCTCAAATTGAAGACCAACAAATTCGCTGTGAAAAAGAAATCAAAAAGCTAAAATTGCAAAATGACTCCCCTTATTTTGCGCGCATAGATTTTGAAAATTCTTCCGCTCTTCAAAAAATTTATATTGGACTAGGCTCTATAATATACAATAATAAAGCTTATGTGGTTGACTGGCGAAGCCCAATTGCATCAATGTATTATGAATATGAGTTAGGGCCCGCTCAATTTGAAACAAAAGATAAAATTATCAAAGGGCAAATAAACTTAAAAAGACAATATAAAATTGAAAATCAACAACTTTTATCATATTTTGACACAAATTTAACAATCAATGACGAAATATTACAACAAATATTATCAAAGCACGCATCAGACAAAATGCGTCAAATCGTTTCAACTATCCAAAAAGAACAAAATGCAATTATAAGAACAGAAAAGAATGAAAATATTTTGGTTCAAGGAATTGCAGGTTCTGGGAAAACTTCAATAGCCTTGCATAAAGCTGCATATCTTTTGTATAAACATAGAAAATCTTTAAAGAGCAGTGATATATTGGTTCTTTCACCAAACAATATCTTTTCAAGTTATATAAGCGAGGTTCTTCCCCAACTTGGTGAAGATAACTTAGTAGAGACCACCTTTGCTCAAATCGTAAAAACAGAATTAAAACGCCCTGTTCAAGCAAGAGAAGATATGTTAGACGATTTAGCAACTTGTCCAAATCAAGAAATTTTAAATGAAATTTCATATAAATCTTCTTACGAATTTCTTGACAGTTTGTTGAGATTTTTAAAAGGTCCGTTGACAGATATCTTCACGCCAAAAACTTTAAAATATATAATAAAAGAAAATTTAGATGGCGAAAAAGAAGAGATTGTTTTTTCAGAAGAAGAAACTAAAAACCTGTTTTTCAAAACATTTAAAGGTTATGATATTTATGAACGAATAAATAAAATCGCTTGGCAGTATGCAATGGTATTTACTGAAAAGCGCCATTACAACAAAATGCAGCATCGAGGTTTAAAAGATAGGTTTAAACAAATTTTATATTCTTTTATGCCAATAACAGATGTAGAACAAATATTCCAAATATTTATGGCAAGAGAAAAGTTGTCTAGCAAAAAGAATAACACAATTCAATATATGGATAAAGGTACTTATCTTGCAATAAAACATTATTTATATGGCTTAGATCACGATTTTTCGGCAAAATATTTAATTATAGATGAGATGCAAGACTTTACCCCTGTTGATATTTATATGTTTAAAAAAATTTGGTCATGCCCTTACATGATAGTTGGCGATGTAAATCAGTGCATTGAAAAAAATTTATCTAAAGAATATCTTGCCCTCACCGCAGACTTTTTAGGTTGCAAAGTTTATAATCTTAACAAGACATATCGCTCAACGCAGGAAATTGCAACTTTTGCTAATGATATGATTGGAATAAAAAATATTGAATACGTTAATAGACGAGGGCAAGAACCCAAAGTATATAATACTTCATTTCAAGGCAAAACAATTGCAGATATAATAAACAAACAGTGCGAAGACTACGAACATATAGCAATCATTTGTAAATGCAATAAAGAGGCAAAAGATATTTGCAAACAATTGAATGGATATATCGACTTTGTGTATATGAAAGAACCTGAAGACTATAGAAACAGAATTTTAGTTACTACATGTGCAACAGCTAAGGGAATAGAATTTGATGCAGTTATAGTTCCAAATGCCGACGAAGAAAACTATAAAAACAATTTAGAAAGAAATATATTGTATATTTCCTCTACTCGAGCACTGCACAAACTGTTCTTTACTACTACAAAAAAAACATCTGCTTTTCTTAAAAATTTAGATGAAATAAAAGAATAATTATAAATTTTATTACACTAAAAATTTACAAAAAAATGCTTTAAAGAAACAAATACAATAATGCAATTAAATTTAATTTTAAATAAATAAAAGAAAACCTCATAATAATTGTAAAAATACCACTCTAAATAACTTAAAAACAATGAAATTATAAAATAAGAGTGTGGAAATGTGGATAACTTGCCATGAAACGCATAAAAAACCTGCAATTTTTTACAAAATGCATAAAAATTAGCAGTTTTGTATAATTATTTATTTGTGGAAATGTGGATAACTCCTGATGCACAACTTCTAAGAAAGTTTTATGATTTGCCTACTAAACTTAATGAAAAAATCTTTATTCAAGTAATGATATTTTAAACGTGAAACTATAAAATTTGTTTCATAATATAAAATGAAAGGAACAACAAAAAAATGAACAATTCTTCTATTATTAAACCGCGAAAATTGTCTGGTTTTATGGAACTTTTGCCAAACCAACAACTTATATTTGACCAAATGATTGAAAAAATCAAAAGTGTATATTTAAAGCATGCTTTTTTGCCTCTTGACACCCCTGTTCTTGAGTTAAGTGAAATTTTGCTTGCTAAATCTGGAGGAGAAATAGACAAAGAAGTTTATCGATTTAACAAAGGCGAAACGGATATTTGTATGAGATACGATCTCACTGTCCCACTTGCTCGTTTTGTGGCTATGAACAGCGAAATTTTACACTACCCATTTAAGCGTTTTCAAATCGGGAAAGTATATAGAGGAGAAAGAGCTCAAAAGGGTCGCTTCCGTGAATTTGTTCAGTGCGACGCAGACATAATTGGCAATGGAGAGCTCTCTTTAGTCGCTGACGCAGAATGTTTAAAAATGGTTGATGAAGTTTTTGAAAAATTGGAAATAGATATTGTCAATCAGATTTCAAACAGAAATGTATTATTTGGTTATATTGAAGGTTTAGGATATAAAAACGAAATAAAAAAAATTTTAACTGTACTTGATAAAATAAATAAAATTGGAATTGAAAATGCGAAAGCTGAACTTTCAGATTTAGGTGTTGATCAAGAAAATATCGAAAATTTAATAGATATTATTCAAAAACATGGAAAATTTTCTGATATTTTGTCAAAAATAGAAAGTTTATCTTCAAATCCTACATTTTTATTAGGGATAAATCAACTTAAAGAAGTTTATCAGTATATTAAATCAATGGAAATAAATGAAGACAAAATCGAGCTAAATTTATCTATAATAAGAGGACAAGATTATTATACAGGCACAGTTTTTGAAGCAATAATTCCTCAGCACAAAGAATTTGGCACGGTGTGCGGAGGTGGCAGATATGATAATCTTGCGACTTACTTTACTGACAAAAAATTCCCGGGGGTCGGTTTAAGTATTGGTTTTACCAGACTTTTTGATTTGTTGTTGTCAAACAATATGTTAACTCAAATTCCTACAACTAATGTAACATTACAAATTATACCTCTTGGAGATACAATCAAAGAATGTCTGCAACTTAAAGAATATTTCGCAAATTATTTCGTCTGCGAAGTTTCATATGAAGAGCGCTCATTTAAAGCCAAAATGAAAGACGCAAATAAAAAAGAAATTCCTTTTGTAATAGTTGTTGGCGAAGATGAAGTTAAAACAAATGTTTATTCACTAAAAGACATGAGAAATTCAATTCAATATAATTTATCAAAAGAAGATTGTCTAAAAACTATCTTGAATTCCAAATAAAAATACAAGGCAGAATTTAAATTTTATATAAACTTTCTGCCTTTTTTTTGCAATTTATATTTATTTTGTCTATAATAAAATTATTAATAATCAAATACAAGAAAAACTTAAACTTTTGACAACAAAACCCGGCGTCTATATTATGAGAGATAAAGACGGTGTTGTCATTTATGTCGGCAAAGCAAAAAATTTAAAAAATCGAGTAAGTCAATATTTTAGAGCTTCTATCAAACCTATAAAAGTTCAAACAATGGTTGACAATGTTGATGATTTTGAATATTTTATAACAGCTTCCGAAATGGACGCTCTTGCACTAGAAAGCAATCTAATAAAAAAATATCAACCTTTTTATAACATTCTGCTTAAAGACGGAAAGCAATTTCCTTATATTAAAATAAATTTAAAGGAGCCGTTCCCCCGAATTGAAATTGTACGAAAAGTAAAAAAAGATGGAGCAAAATATTTTGGTCCATACTTTGCTGGTCTTGATGCACACGAAATCGTAAAAACAATACATTCTGCTTTCAAACTAAGAACTTGCTCTACAAAAATCTCTCTACAAACTCCAGCAAAAAGAGAATGTTTAAATTATTCTCTAGGTCTTTGCTATGCACCATGCACCCATAAAATTTCTCAAGAACAGTATCGAAAAGAAGTAGACAAGGTTATCAATTTTTTGAACGGCAATGACGAAGAAATTGAAAAGATTTTAACTGCAAAAATGCAAAAGGCTTCTGAAAGTGAAAATTTTGAGCAAGCAATAATTTTGCGAGATAGATTAAAAATGGTTGAAAAACTTAAACAACGCGTCGTTGCAAATTTGCCTAAAACTGTCGATAAAGATATATTTGCATATCATAGCGATGGCTTAAGTGGGGTAATATGCGTTATGATTGTCCGTGGAGGTAAAATTTTAGGCGTATTAAACTATCCTTGTTTAGATGCAGAAATTGAAGAAAATCAAACTCTTTTTAATTTTATTTATCAATATTATCAAAAAGCTATACCTGCAAGTGAAATTATAACTTCGCATAAAATCCCAGACAGCGAACTTATTGAAAAGTTTTTGAACAAAAAAATCAATTTTATCGATAACCCTCATGCTATAAATAAACGCTTGCTAGAAATGGCTGATGAAAACGCTAGAGATTATCTTGAAAAGCATATAGAAAAAGAAAGATTGAAATACAACAACACTTTGGGCGCCATAAAAGTACTTAAAGAAAAACTCAACTTAAAACATTTACCTGTTAGAATGGAATGTTATGACATATCAAATATTAGTGGCACAAATAAGGTCTGCTCAATGGTCGTTTTTAAAAATGGCATGCCTAGTAAAAAAGATTATAGAAAGTTTAAAATTAAAACTGTAAAAGGCTCAAATGACTTTGCTTCCCTTAAAGAAGCGTTAGAAAGAAGACTTAATAGATTTTGTGAAGGAAAACTAGAAAGTTTTAAAGAAAAGCCTGATTTAATCATTATAGATGGCGGGAAAGGGCAACTTTCTTCCACTTTTGAAGTTTTACAAAATTTTGGCCTAGATATCGACATGATTTCACTCGCTAAAAGGATTGAAGAAGTTTTTCATCCAAACTCACCTACTCCAACTCTTTTAAGACCCGGCTCAGCAGAGCTACGGTTGCTACAGCGAATAAGAGATGAAGCTCATAGATTTGCAATAACTTTTCATAGGCAAATTCGTACAAAAGAGCAAACTCAATCAGAATTAGAATCTATAAAAGGTGTTGGACCAAAAAAACGGGATATTTTGTTAAAAATTTTTGGGACAAGCGACAAAATAGCACAAGCAAGTATTGAAGAACTTGAAAGTGTAAATGAAATAAATCACAATTTAGCAACCGTAATTTACAATCATTTTCACAATAAATAAAAATTAATAAATAAAAAAGATGCTTTATAAGTACAAATTTAAGTAACATCTTGAAAATTTGCTTTTACAATTTATATAATTTAGTTATAATTAAATTGAATTAGGGGGTAAAAAATGAAAAAAATTACAATGGTTCAGTATGGATGCGGAAAAATGAGTGCATATACAATGCGATATGCATTAGAAAAAGGTATAAAAATTATTGGCGCATTTGATATAAATCCTAGTTTAATTGGAAAAGATATCAGTCAAATAATAGGTAGTGAAAAACAATTAAACATAAAAATTAAAAATGCAGAAGAATTTGAAACATTTTTGCAAAAACACAAGATTGATGTGGCTGTGGTAACAACAACAAGTATTTTTGCAGAAAACTATCCTATATATGAAATTTGTGCAAAAAACGGAGTAAATGCGATTTCCACTTGTGAAGAAGCTTTTTATGCTCAAAATTCCAACCCAAAACTTGCCAAGAAACTTGATAAAATAGCAAAGCAAAATAATTGCACTATTTGCGGAAGTGGATATCAAGATGTTTTCTGGGGCAATTTGATAAGCGTTTTGGCGGGAGCAACACATAAAATAGTCAAAATAAAAGGAAAATCTAGTTATAATGTTGAAGATTATGGCATCTCTCTTGCTAAAGTGCATGGCGCTGGTTTAAATGTTAAAACCTTTGAAAAAGAAGTCGCTTCAAACGACAATATTTCCTCTCAAGAGCGTAAAAAATTGATTGAAGCAGGCAAATTCTCCCCCTCTTATATGTGGAATGTAAATGGTTGGCTTTGTTCAAAACTCGGTCTTCATGTAATAGAGCAAAATCAAAAATGTTTGCCCCAAATTGCCAAAAAAGATATAAACAGCTCTACTTTAGGCATGACAATAAAAAAAGGTGATTGTACTGGTATGAGCGCCGTAGTCACAACAAAAACTAAGGAAGGAATTGTAATTGAAAGCAAATGTATAGGCAAAGTCTATGACAAAGATGAATTTGATTGTAACGACTGGACAATTGAAGGAGAACCAAATACACGAGTAGTAATAGAAAGGCCTTCAACTGTAGAGTTAACTTGCGCTACCGTTATAAATAGAATAGCCGAGTTACTCTGTGCCGAACCTGGATATACAACAACTGATAAAATGTGTGAAAATTTTTACAAAGCAAAAAATATTGATAGTTATATTGAATATGTTGGTTGCGATTGTGAACATTGCCACAATGATTAAAAGGAATGCAAATGAAAAAAGGTATATTTATTACTTTTGAAGGCGGAGAAGCCTGTGGAAAAAGTACACAAATAAAATTATTTAAAGAATATGTACAATCTCGAAAAGATAAAGACAATTTCATTTTTGTGAGAGAACCTGGTGGAAGCGAACTTGGTGAAAAAATAAGAGATTTGCTTTTAAATTATGAAAAAGATTGCCCTGTGCCTAAAGCAGAATTATTACTTTTTTTGGCAAGTCGAGCTCAGCTTTATGAAAAAGTTATCAAACCAGCTTTAGAAAATGGAAAAATAGTTGTAGCCGATAGATATTACGATTCCACGATAGCCTATCAAGGTTTCGCACGAAAAATTATGACCGCAAAAGAGATTTTAAAACTTCATTCAATGATTTTAGGAAAATTTAAGGTAGATCTTACATTTTATTTAAAAATAGATCCAAAAAATTCTTTTATGCGAAAAGGACAAAATGCTCAACTTGATAGAATGGAAAAAGAAGATATAAATTTTCATCAAGAAGTATTTAATGGATATAATTATATGTCAAAAAAAGAAAAAAATAGATTTAAAGTAATTGATGCCACTAAATCTATTGATAAAATTCATCAAATTATTATAAAAGAATTTGAAAAATTATTAAAAAAAATGCGATTTTAAAAAATAAATCGCATTTTTTATCTTATATTAGCTTTTTTTTGAAATTTACCATCTTTTTTGTGCACTATAAAATTTAAATCTTGGCTTTCACTTAGCTCTTTAACTCTTATAAGAGCCTCTTCTTTCGTTGGTTTGCTGTCAATCACTCTTTTAGCACCATCTTTTTTTATTTGCCAAGAGTTATTTTCTTTAGAATAAACAACTCTATAAATGGCTTTTTTACTTTTCGCTTCTTTTGCGTCCTCTTCTTTTTCTGCTACTTCATTCATTTTGACCGCTTTTTCTTCGTTTTTCTTTTTTGCAACAGTCTTTTTCGCTAATTTTTCTTCTTTGTCTTGAGCTGAAGTTTTTTCTTCTTTAACTACTTCTTTTTCTGCTGACTGTTCTTTTTTATCTTTTCGTTTTTTAAACCACATACTTTCCTCCTAATTTTATTATACAATAATTTATATGATTTTTCAATAGTCAATTATAAATTCTGCAAAGATTTGACAGCCATCTCTCTATCTTTGGAGTTAAATACATAGCTTCCACTCACCAAAATATCAACTCCTGCATCTATACATTTTTTAGCTGTATCTAAATTTATCCCTCCATCGATTTCAATTTTATATCCGTAATTGTTTTCTTTTCGTATTTTATTTAATAACTGTACTTTATCCAAAACTTCTGCCATAAATTTTTGCCCACTTGCTCCAGCCTCTACACTCATCACGAGAACTACATCGACTTTGTATAAGTATATTTTTATATCTTTTACCGGAGTTTGCGGATTGATAACTATACCTGCAAGACAGTCATTTTGGTGAATTTCGTCTATACATTTATCAACTTTTTCTTTGTCTTTAAAAGCTTCATAATGAACAGAAATAATATTAGCCCCTGCTTTAGCAAAGTCTTTGATAAGTTTTAATGGTTCATCACACATTAAATGAACGTCAAGCATGATAGTGCTATTTGCATTGACATTGCTTACAAGTTGCGCCGAAATAGTTTTGCGTTTGACAAAAATTCCGTCCATAACATCGCAATGCAAAAAATCAGCTTTCCCCTGCATAAACTTAGCATAATCGATTATAGATTGATAATCTTCAATTGGATCTGTTGAAACTGAAACCATTATATTTTTTTTCATAAAGCCCTCTTATTTTTTATTATTTTTAATTTCATTTAAAATTTTTAAATAATTTTGATATCTTTCATTGGAAATTTTGCCTTTTTTAACATTTTCTATAACCCCACAGTCATTATCATTTTCATGTAAACAAGAGCGATATTTACATTTTGCTCTGCCGCTTAAAAAATCTGGATAATATGAGGATAGTTCTCGCTGGTTAATATCTAATACAATATTTAATGAAAGCATTGAAAAACCTGCAGTATCAGCTATATAGCCCTTGCCGAATTTGTAAAGCTCAACCATTCGCGTAGTTTGTTTTCCTCTTTCTATTTTTTTTGATAATTCACCAACTTTTGCAATATCTTCATTAAAAATTGCATTTATCAAAGAAGATTTTCCTACAGCACTTTGTCCCGCAAAAGCACAAATTCCTTCAATGTTTTGTTTAAGCGAAGATAATATATTTTCTTTGGCGCTTGCAATTAAAACTTTTACAACTTTATTATAAATATTTTTTATGTTTTCAACAAATAAATCATCTGCATTATCTATTTTATTGATTACAATTATTGGCGATATTCCTTTTACATAACAATAAACTATTAGTTTATCAACCAAAATTAAATCTGGTTTAGGAGATGGGGCAATAACAATAAACATCTTATCTAAATTTGCAAGCGGAGGTCGAATTAACAAATTTTTTCTTTCAAATACTTTACTAATTGTTTCTCCAAATTCAACAATGTCGCCGACAAAAATACCCAACTTTTGAGTTTTACCACTTGCTGATAATTGATAAACTTTATTGGTCGCAAGATCTTCAACAGAAAAAAGATTTGCATTTTTTTTAACAACTCGTCCTGTCATAATTGTTTCCTTAAAAATTTATTTCTCAGTTGCCCACAAGCACCAGAAATATCTTGTCCCATACTTCTTCTTATTGTGGCAGAAACTCCTAATTCATTTAGGTTTTTGCAAAAATTTTCTGCAAACTTTCTGTCTGTTGCTAAAAGAGAGCGTTCTTTAACTGGATTGAGCAATATAATATTAACATGACAAGTTTTATTTTTCAAAAGATGAGCCAATCTGTTTAAATCTTCTTGACTATCATTCACCCCTTTAATTAAAGTATATTCAACATAAAACCGCCTACCAGTTTGCTTAAAATAATAATCACACGCATCAATAATTTGATTTACGCTCCATTTATTTGCAATAGGCATAATTTCTTTTCTTTTTTCGTCGGTTGTTGCATGCAAAGATATCGTAAGAGATATGTCTAGCTTTTTGTCCGCCAGCTCATAAATTTTATCAACTAAACCACAAGTAGAAAGAGAGATATTTCGTTTGCTAATGTTTAGTCCCTCCACTGAAGAAACAAGTTGTATAAATTTTACGACATTATCAAAATTATCAAGCGGTTCGCCGCTGCCCATTAAAACAATATTAGTAATTTTTCTATCCTTTTTATTTCCTCCATTTTCTTTATTTATAAGATAAACTTGACCAAGCATTTCGCCTGCACTTAAATTTCTATTTAACCCTTGTAAAGTTGATGCGCAAAACTTACACCCCATTCTGCAACCTACTTGTGAGGAAATGCATATTGTGTTACCATACTTATAACTCATTAAAACGCACTCTACAATGCTTTCATCTTCAAATTGAACTAAATATTTTTTTGTTCCATCTTTTGATACAAATTTTTTAAAAATTCTATATTTGGGATAAAAATTTTCAATTTTTTCTTTAATTTCTGCAGATAATACACTAATTTGTTGCAAATCTAAACCATTTACAATGGCATCAAAAACTTGACTACCCCTGAATTTAGGCAGTCCTATTTTTTCAATATTTTCGCAAATTTCTTGTTTAGTTAAATCTGCATAATTCATGAAACAAATTCTCCCTGAGGCTTAAAACCATTCAAAAAATCTTTGCCTGTCATTTTCTTGCCTGACGGTGCAAGACAAGATAAAATTTCTATAGCACCATCTTTACAACCTATAACAAAATGTTTTTTATCTTGCAACACTTCACCGCATTTTAGTGTTTTGTAATCTACGATAGCAATATCAAATATTTTTATAGTTTGATTTCTAAGCGTCAAATATGTACCCACATTTTCGCTCAAAGCCCGAACTTGATTGTAAATTTGAGATTTATTGTTATTAAAATTAAGTTTGCCATCTTCTTTTTCAAATTTTTTTACATAAACCGCTTTAGAATTATCTTGTTTTGTAAATTGAAGTTCATTTTTTTCGAAAAGCACTATCGATTTATAAGCTAATTCTGCGCCGATTTTGGCAAGCCTATTTTCTAGTGAAGAATAAAATTCATTTGGCATAATTTGTACTTTTTCTTGCAATGCAATATCTCCAGAATCAACTTCCTGAGCAACTTTCATTATCGATATTGCAGTAAATTCATCACCATTTAAAATAGAATTTTGAATTGGCGAAGCTCCCCTATATTTAGGCAACATTGAAGGGTGAACGTTGAGACAAAATTTTAAATCTAGAAATTCTTTTGGTAAAATTTGTCCAAAAGAAGCGACAATTGATATATCAAAATCAATTTTTTTAATTTTTTCAATATCATTTTTGATTTTTGCGCTACATAATACATCTATACCTTTTTCTAACGCGTATATTTTAACTTCATTGGCTTGCATTTTTTGTCCGCGACCAACTTTCCTGTCTGGTGAAGTTATTACTTGACAAATATCAGCCCCTTTCTCAATCATATATTGCAAAACTACTTTTGAAAAATGTGAAGAGCCTAAAAACAAAACTTTCATATTTTACCGCCTTGCTTTAAATATTTTGATTTATCTAGACATTTATCTATAAATAAAATTCCATTTAAATGATCAACTTCATGACATATACATCTAGCAAGCCATTTTTCTCCAGTAAGAGTAAAAGGATAACCAAATCTATCAACTGCACTAACTGTAATTTTATAAGGACGCTCCACTCTTCCCCTAAATGTTCCAACAGAAAGACATCCTTCTTGCTCGACATCTTTTCCTTCCTGCTCGATAATCTCCGGGTTTATAAGTTCTATAAACATATTATTTACTTCTACTATCACAATTCTTCGAAGAACACCAACCTGTGGCGCAGCAAGCCCCATGCCATCATTTGCAGCCATCGTGCTTTTCATATCATCAAGAAGTTGCCAAAGTCCTTCATCAAAATCTTTAACTGGTTTTGAAATTTTTCTTAAAATTTCATCTCCAACTAAAACAACTTTTCTCGTTGCCATATTTATCTCCTTTTAAGACATATTTGTCGGATTTACTTCTAAAAACACATTATTTTTAGTTTCTTTATTGACAATGTCAAAAACTTTTTGTTCTATCTCATCAGCTTTATCAAGTTTTATCCGCATTAAAATTTGAAATCTAAATTTATTTTGAATTCTTTTTATAGGAGACTTCATTGCGTCTAAATAAATGATTTCACTCGGATAGATTTCCTTTAATTTTTCAATATTAGTATAACATACTTTTAACAATTCTCGTGCATTATTTTCATCACAATCGGAAAAAAGTATTCGCAAAATTCGACTATACGGCGGAAATTGTGCCGTTTGCCTAATATTTGCTTCTTTTTTAAAAAAACCTTTATAATCATAATTGGCAACAAACTTATAAACATAATGACGAGGTGCATAAGTTTGCAAAACCACTTTTCCTTCGTCTTTACTTCTACCCGCTCTTCCCGCCACTTGCGTGATCAATTGAAATGTTCTTTCTGTGCTTCGATAGTCCGCTTGGAATAGGCTTTGATCTGCATCAACTATGCCTACTAGAGTGACATTTTCAAAATCGTGACCCTTTGCAATCATTTGTGTGCCAACTAAAATTGAAGGCAAAGAATTACGAAATTCATTTAAAATTTTTTGATGTGAATTCTTAGTAGATGTTGTGTCGTTATCCATACGCAATATTTTTACACTAGGGAAATATTCTCTTAGTTTTGCTACAACCTGTTCTGTGCCAACAGCTCCATGTTTTATATTATAGCTTTTGCAATTCGGACATTGAGTCAAAACCTTATATTGCTTTCCACAATAATGGCATTTCAATCTATTATCTTCTTTGTGATATACTAAACTCACATCACAATCGCTACATTTTGCAACATATCCACAATCTCGACATCTTACAAAAGAAGAATACCCTCTTCTATTTATAAAGATCATGGCTTGTTTATTATGCGAAATAACTTCATTAAGATCAGCAAGCAATTGAGCTGAAAAAATGCCACTATTCCCATTGCGAATTTCACCAATCATATCCACTATTTGAATTTTAGGCAATTCTCGTCCATTTGCCCGAGTTGGAAGCTCAACTAAAGAATATTCTCCATTTAATGCTTTTTGATAACTTTCTACAGAAGGTGTCGCACTGCCTAAAAGCAATGGGCAGTGATTCAGCTCTGCCCTAAACTTTGCCACATCATGCGTAAAATATCTTGGATTGGTCTCCGAAATGTAACTTTGTTCATGCTCTTCGTCAATTATAATTATCCCCAAATTTTCTACCGGTGCAAATATCGCTGACCTTGCCCCTATAACTATTCGTGCTTGTCCAGAAAATATTCTTTTCCATTCATCAAATCGTTCCCCTGCAGATAGTCCACTATGTAAAAGCGCCACAAAATCACCAAATCTTGCTTTGAAATTTGACATTATTTGAGGTGTCAAAGAAATTTCGGGAACCAGCAAAATTGCATTTTTCCCTTTTTCAAGCTCTCTTTCAATCAACCTCATATAAACTTCCGTTTTCCCACTCCCCGTTACACCATGGAGCAAAAATACACCTTCACCATCTATTTTTTCAATAGCATTTTTTTGCATTTGATTTAGTTCTACGCATTTATCTTTTGTTTCAATGATGAATGGTTTTCTTTCTATTTTTTCTTCTTGCTTTTCTATAACCTTTTTGTCGCATAAAGACTTTATTGCCGTATAGCCAAACTTTTCACCTAAAATAGAAGACGCAGTTTTCCCATTATGTTTTAAAAATTCAATTAAAGCCATTTGATTTTTGGCATTTTTTAAAGGAGTGAAACTTTCATTTATTAAAATATAAAATGTTTCAAAAATTTCTTTTACCTTTCCCTCTCGCATTTCACTAGGCAAAAACAATCTTAGAGTTGAAGCCATAGTAAGATGATTTTTTTTAGTCATAAATTTCATAACTTTAAGCATTTCGCTCTTAATTGCCGGAAAATCTTCAATAGTGTTAATAATTTTTTTTAATTTTTGTTCGTCGTAAGTATAGCTGTCTGATAAATCAACAACATATCCTTGCAATATTCTTTTACCAAATGGCACAAAAACACGCATGCCGACTGAAATAGATAAATTGTCGGGCACTATATATTCAAACTCTTGATTTATTGCTTTAACATCTTGATCTATAATAATTTTAGCAAACATAAATTCCTATTTTTTAATAGCAAATAAAAAAATTCTATTGTTAATCTTTTGGTAGAAGACACAATAGAATTATAACATAAAATATTTTAATTTACAATAAAAATTAAAGAACGCTAGAACGACTTGGACGCACTTTTCCTGAAACAATTTCTTCGCAAGCCATTGAAATTGATTTTTTGTCTTGATCAATATATTCAAGACGGTTTAAAGACTCAATCTCTTTCGCTCTTTTTGCAATTATAGTGCAAAGGATATATCGATTCCCGTCAGTTTTTTTCAATAATTCATCAATAGATGGTTCAATCATCATAATAATCACCTCAATACAAGCAGTATTATATCACATTAAATAAAATTTGTAAACAATTTTAAGTTAAGAAAGTAAAAAAGGAAAAATTATTAAATATTTCTCAAGTCTTTCAAAACATCATCTCTCAATCGTTTATACTCTTCATCATCAATCAAGTTATTTTCATGTAGATTTTTAAGTTCTAAAAGTTTTGACTTCATAGAATTATCGGAAACTTTTTCATAATCAATTTTTGCCATTTCTCCTTCTTGACCTGATATAATTCCAGCCACTGAGATTGCACAGGCAATAAGTCCACCAAAAATAATTTGCAAGATAATCATTATCACTATAAAAGCTGTTCTATTTTTTACTTTTTCTTGATCATATTTAGAAAAGGAAAAGAAAAAGCAACCTACAACGACAGTCAAAAAGCCGGTAATCATAGAAATTATTGTAAGAGTCACAATTGAAGATTGTATAAAATCGATATTATTAGGATCATTGAGACCTGCAATTATTGATTCTTTCATAGAAAAGAATAAACTTATGCCTATAATGCTTAATAATATTTCTATACATGCCATCAAAATTGTAAGTATCGCTGAAGCATAAAAATAATTATTCCTTTTTTCCATATATCTCTCCTTTGGTATTATTTGTATTATACCATAAAAGAGAAACTTTGTAAAGACCTACTCTATTATTCTTTCTCCTCTAAATTTGCAAAAATTTGTTAGAACCTCATATTCAGTACTACCTATTAGTTTTGCAAGTTGTGTTGCATCTTTCATTATAACAACATTGTCTCCGATTTTCGCTTTGCTTTTGTCAATGTTTACCATAAAGCAATCCATGCAAATATTTCCTACATTTTGCAAAATATTGTTGTTGAACTCTATTTGCAATTTATTTGATAATTTACGAGGCAATCCGTCTCCGTAACCTAAAGGAATTGCCCCAACGGTTATATCTTTTTGCGTTGTATATCCACATAGATAACCAACGTGCTCATCTTTTTTCACTTTGACCGTGTCGACTATTTGACTGGTGACTGACATCACGGGTAACAAATTTTTGTCTCCATAGCCATAAATTTCGATACCAGACCTAAACATTTGAGCATCAATATTTTCAAAAACGGTTTTGCCACCACCTACATGCGTTTGAGTTTTCCATTCGGACGGCAACAAATAACAAAAATCATAAAACAATCGTTTTTGTCTCTCAGTGTATTTTTCATCGGTTGTTAAAGATGAAAAATGTGTATAAATTCCACTCAATTCAATCTTATGCTTTTTTAATAATTTAATAATTTTTAAAAATTCATTTTTATCGTTGATACCATAACGATTCATGCCGGTATTTAAACAAAGGTGCATTTTAGGTTTGATATTTTTTTGCATGTTCAAAATATTTTTAATTTGATTATAAGAAAAAACAGCAAAATCTATATTGCTATCTATTATTCTTTTATAATTTTCAACAGCTCCAAATATAATAATTTGTTTGTCTGTAATTTCTCTTAAACTAAACGCTTCTTCTTGATTTGATACCCCAAAAGATACATCTTCGTCTTTTAGACATTCCGCTATTTCGCTCATACCATGGCCATATGCATTCGCTTTAACCATAACACAAATTTTTCGGCCATCCAAAAAATTTTTTATATAATTAAGATTATGTAATAAATTTGATTTATTTATAAAAATTTTATTAAACATAACCTTATATATGAAAAGTTTTTACCAAAAGTTAATTAAAAAAATGAAAAAACAAAAAAAATCCTTGATTTGAAGTGAACCTCAAGTCAAGGCTTTTTTTTTAACCTATACATAATGGAACGATAATTCCCGCAATAACTAAAAGTAAGCAAAGAACATATAATACTTTCCAAACCGCTTCTTTATTGCGAACATAACGCCAAGCCAAAATTGAAACAATAACTACCATAACTGCCATTGCCACATTTTGAAGAGCAGAAACTATTGTTGCATTAACTCCAACTAAGCTTAAGATCATAGCCACAACATATAAAAGAGCTGCTGCAACCAAAATCCACATTGAAACTTTGTTTAAGCTCCAAACAGATGAAGATCTCTTGCTTTTTGACGATTTATTTGCCATATTTACGCCTCCTTGATAAGATTATAATATTTTCATAAAAAAAAGTAAACAAAATTACTTATTTTCATCAAAATTTATTAAAAACGGCAAGTATTCTTCCCAATGATAATTTCTTATAGGAATAGGTTTATGAGATTTAAAATATAAAACTAAAGCGGGTTTTATACCATGAAAATCTTCGCAAAATTCATATCCACACAGTTGTCCTTCTATAATCAACTTTTTAGCAATAGCATGATAATTGTAATAAGTCATAAAAATCCCCCTTTTTATCATGCGCAAATTAAAATAACTTAACCCAAAGCAACATCAAATATCATCATAATAACAAAACCAATGATAAAACCCCATGTCCCTATATGATGCTTAGACGCAATTTGAGAATCTGGCAACAGTTCTTCACACACAACGTAGAGCATTGCTCCCGCTGAAAAGCTTAAAAACCAAGGCATGAGACCTTCTATGCTTGTAGACAAGATAATCCCTATCACAACCATAACAGGTTCGACAGCCCCGCTTAAGCAAGACAATAAAAAGGCTTTTTTCTTGCTTTTTAAACTTTCTTTTAATGGAAGAGCAAGTGCTGTGCCTTCCGGAAAATTTTGTACACCTATTCCAATCGCAAGCATCAATGCACTATAAAAAGCATTTCCTCCCATTAAAAATGCACTTCCATAAGCTAAACCGACTGCTAATCCTTCAGGAATATTATGCAAGGTAACAGCTAAAAAAAGTTTTGAAGATTTGCTAAGATGATAACTGCCATCTTTTTTGCGTTTATTAAAAATTTTAGGAAGAATTAAGTCTAATAATATTAAAAACCCAACACCTAAAATGATACCAACCGCAACAGGAACAAAACTCCAAGTTCCCCAACTCTCAGCTCTTTCTAAAGAAGGAAGAATCAGCGACCAAATAGATGCCGCAACCATTAACCCAGAAGCAAATCCTAAACATAACGAATAAATTTTCTGACTAACTTCGTTTTTAAAGAAGAAAACTAAAGATGCTCCTAAACAAGTCATAAAAAAAATAAAACAAGCGCCTAGAATAGTAATTTCAATATTTCCCACAATATCTTTTGTACTCCACTATACATCATAATCAACTTAATATGAAAATGTTACTATGTAACCCGCATATTCATGCGGGATAACCTATAATAATTGTATAAATATTGTTGCATTGCTTACAGTTTGACTTACCGAATTTGTGTTTCTTAAAGAAATAATGTCCGATTCATCATTAACGCTCACCACTCCACTCAAAGTGCTAGTAAAGTTTTCTCCACTTGTACCATTTGTCTCAGAAACAGATGATGCAATTTGAGAGCCATTTTTATATAGTGCGAAACTTGCAAGTCCATCAGTAGGAATAACACCATTTATAGTTGCAACAATTAAATAATTGCCTCTTGGAAGAGTTATATTTCCTGAGCCATCAGTTGTTATTGTGCTGCCTGAAGAAGAAGCCAAACTAGCAACTAAATTTCCTTCTGAAGAGATTGTTTGAGCAGTTGCAACAAATGATGCAAATGCGCTCGTAGAAGGGTTTATGACCGTCGTAGTTGAAGAATTTAACAAAGATATAAGTCTGCATCTACAATTATAAATTGGTTGAGGAAAGTTTATAAATGAATTGCATTGATTAAAATTTAAATTACAAGGCATATAGAAGTCTCCTTTTTTCACGCCCAATACAATTTATTCTATAAAACAAATCATTGGCACAGAAAAAACAAAACAAAAAATCAAATCTCAATATAAAAAAACAACTTTAAAAACAAAAAATCTTTGTAAAACTGTTGACAAGTAAATAAAATTTTGATATATTATATATGCACAAAAATTAAGGAAGTTTAGCTCAGCTGGGAGAGCATCTGCCTTACAAGCAGAGGGTCATAGGTTCGAGCCCTATAACTTCCACCAGTTGTGTGAAAATAGATACCTTATAATCAATATATGGTATCTATTTTTTTTGCAATGCAAAAAATGTCGTCAATTTCTATAATAGTAAACTATTATGTGATTTACATATATTAAATTAGAAAAATATTTGTTAAATCTTTACAATATTTACAAACTCCACATAAAAAAATATGGTTAAAATTTTAGCAAACTTTATATTTATAGGTTGCAATTATAAAGATTTTATTAAAGATAAACAGTTATGTATAATAAAAAACAGTCAATGACTGACTGTTTTTTGTTTTTAAAATTGAAAATAAATATAAATTAAAGTTGGATTAACTTTTAATGCATCGATTACATCTGCAAAAGTTGTTTTGTCTTCATCTGCGACATTTTCGCTTGCCATATATACCCCATCACCAGTAGTAGAATCTATATAATAATATATATCGTAATCTTCAGCAATTCCGTTAGGACCAACAAGTTCAGCATATTCACCAAGGAAGAAATCAAACAATGATTGATTTAAATCATAAACAGGATTATTGTTAAATGACATGTTAATTGTTCCAGAGTCCTCAATATTCTTCCATTGATTTCCATCATAAAACTGAAGATACTTATCATCTTGATCTGCAAAGAAATAGAATGAATAGTTATCAAAGTTGTCTTTTATAATATAATTTGCATTATTTACTTCCCAAACAGCTACTATTTGAACTATTTCACTTGGGTTAATTTCGCTTGCAATAACCTGAGAAAGGGTTTCTCCGCGGTCATTTGTGAATTCTGTTTTGGTATCGTTTGCGTAATATAATTTATCTTCATATTTAAATGCTTTCAAATTGTAATTTTCTCTAGATACATATTCTGCAAATCCATTTTCTACATTAAATGTTAATTCAGTAATGCTATCAGAAGCTTCGTGGAATTTTACATTGACTGTATAAGTGTTTAAATCTTGAATTAAATAAAGATCATATTTCGCTCCGATTACAAAAGCAGGAACTTCTGTAACATTATCGCCAAGCTCAAGAGCAGTTGCCCAGCCACCAAATGTATATCCAACTTCTATAGCATTAGCTACTTTTTCATCATCGGCTTTACGCAAAACATACTGGCTGTAATTGTTTTGATAAACCTTATCCTCAACAATTGCATTACCTATATGATAGTTTATTGTCATATATTTTGCATAACTAGGAGCAAGAGTATAAGCGCCACTAATAGGGAATGTTGCTGTAGTATAAACCTGATTATTTATATCCACACCTTCTGGTGCACTTACAATTGTCCAACCAACAAAGTCTTCACCTGAAATAACTCCAAGGCTGTCCCCATAAGACAATTTTTCAGAAGATATTTCTTCACTAGAATATGAAATATCAAAACTTTTTGCCTCAACCCAAATAGTTAATGTTCTATCACCGGAAACGGTGAAAGAATACGATGCTTTGTCATCAAGAGGCTTCGATGCGTCAGTGATAGAGTTTGCATTTCCATCATAAATACCTTTAACATCGTATGCGACACCTTCAAAAGAAATAGTCACTTTGTCATTCGCTTTAACTCCAGCAGACAAACCTTCTTTTTCTCTATCGTTTACTGAAATAGAAATTTCACTTGGATATTTAGCTAAAGTTTCAAGCTCTCCTTTAACTTCTATTTTAACAGTAAATGGTGCTGAAAGTGTTGCTGTCATAGCAATAGCCACGATTGCCACAGGAATAAGAGTGACAAACACACAAACAGCTAAAATTTTTAATAATTTTCTAGACATATTCCCTCCAAATCTTGTTTTTATTATAACACATAAAAATATAATTTTCAATAGCTAAATTTAATTTTTTTTAAAAAACAAAGAATTTTTGTTTATTAACTTTGCTAAAGCGAAATTTTTTTATTAAAAATATAGATTTATTAAAAAAAATGAAATAATTTGTTGACTTTTTATCAAATCTATGTTATGCTAAGTAAGCAAACTTAAGGGGGATTAGCTCAGCTGGCTAGAGCGCTTGCCTTGCAAGCAAGAGGTCATCGGTTCGATTCCGATATTCTCCACCAATAGTGCTTATTTAGATATCATATATTCAATATATGGTATCTATTTTTTTTTGTTTTGTGAAAATTGTCGTCAATTTTGTCGTCAATTTTCATAATATAAATTATTATATAATTTATGTATCTCTTCTTTTTTAATATCGTTTTCAAGGTATGTGTAAATATTGTTTGTTGTGGTTATGTTAGCATGTCCTAAATATTGTTGTCTTTCTTTATCTTTATAACCTAGGTAAAATAAATTAGTTGCTGTTGTGTGCCTTAAAGCATGTAGAGTTTTTTCTATACCTAGTGATTTTAATAATTTTGATATTTCTTTTGTTACATAATCACTTTTAAAATTAAAGTATGGTTGTGTTTTATTATTATCTAATAAAAGTTTTATCATATCTTTTGATATTTTTATATTTCTTTCTGCATTTTCGGTTTTTGTTCCGTTTATATGTATTATTTGTTTTTCTTGGTTTATATCTTCAATTTTAAACGCAAGAGTTTCATTTCTTCTAGTTCCTAAAATTAAACTAAAAATTATAAATGTTTCAAATTTGTTCCCCTTTATCTCTTTTAATAACTTTTGTTGTTCTTCAATAGTTAAAGGTTTTATAATTTCTTTGCTTTGTTTTTTAGGTAATTTTAAAGCTATTGCTGGGTTTATTTTTATATATCTGTTTGAATATGCGTAATCAAATACAGCTTTTATATGTTGGCAAATAATTTCTTGCATGCGTTTTTTATCAATTTGATTTATAAAAATTTGCAATTCTTTAAAATTAATTTTGTTTATACTTTTATTGCCTAGTTTTGGCAATATGTGTTTGTTTAAAGACGCATTATATATTTGTTTTGCATTTTCTTTTATGTAGGGTTCTTTAAAATTTTGATACCACTCTAAAACAATATTTTTAAATAAATGTGTGTTTCTTTGTTGTTTGTTTTTTAATTTTATTTCTCGAACTTGCTTTTCTAATTCACTTTTACTTCGGTTTATTATGTATATTCTTTCATTATCAATCATTTTAGAATATTCATATCTACCGTCTTTGCGTTTATATATGTTTTTCATGTCTTCGTCAACTCCTTTTATTTTAGTTGACGATTTTTCATTTTTAGTATTATCAATTAACAAAAAAGGTTTGTTGTATTCATTTTCGCCTTTAAGAAATGTATAAAACATGTTGATTCTTAAAGCAATTTCTTTGTTGTGTTCTTCAATTTCATTAAATAGTTTTTATATATTCTTCCATTTTATTCCCCTTTTAATTTTTTTATTAGTTCGTTATGTTTTTGTTGTCCAACCTTTAGACCTTCAATATAAGCATCTACAAGCATGCATTGTTCTTTATTTAAATTTATAATTTTATTTATAAGATTGTTTTGTTCATTATTTAAAATACTTTTATCTAGTAAATATGGAACTTCATGCTCTACTATAAAATCAATAGTTGTGTGATAAAGATCTGCTAATTTTATAAGAGTTTGTAAATCTGGTTCATTTCTACCTGATTCATAATACCCATACGCAACAGCTGATTTGTTAATAATTTTTGCGATTTCTTCTTGTGTAAAATTATTTTCTAATCTCAATTTTTTTAATTTCATTATAACCTCCTTGTTTAAAAGTTAACATTTTTTTTTGTTTTTTTCAATATTTCTAAAAAAAAATTAGATTTTTTAATTTTTTGTTAGATTTTTGATTGACAAAATAACTTTTTGTTATTATAATTAAATTAAATCTAACTAAATGTTAGATTATAAGGAGTAATTATGAAAGAAAAACCATTTTTAGTAGTATCAAACAATAAAGTTTATCATTGTGAAGATACTCAAGAGTTAATGTCAAAAGTTAAAGCTTTAAAGACATTTGGAATTGCCTATCGAGTTTACTATCTAGCAAAAGATGAGTGGACTGAAATGTTAATAAAAGTAGAAGATTTTATTAAATCTTTTGAGCAGGGAGTAATCGATGGGTTAAAAGGAGTAATGAGTAATGAGAGTTGTAAAAAGTAAGACAGGTAAAGAGATTACATTGTTAAATCCAGCTGAAAAAAGTAGAAAATATTCTGCTGAGTTAAAGGCTGGAATTAGAGCAACAAACAATCATGAAGTTAAAAGAGATAAAAATGGTAAAAAGCTTACTTTAACAAAAAGTCAAAGAGCTTGGCGTGTAGGTTATATAACTGCTCGTAAAGATAATGCAAAAGCATACAAATCAAATTTAAATAAAAAGAAATTTAAGTAAAAGGAGTTGAAGTTATGTCAAGATATAGAAGCGATATGCCTATGTGGCTTAAAGTAATTTTGTATACTATAATGATAGTTCTTACAATTGGCGCACTTTTTTGCCTTACTGTTTTGATTTATGGTGGGTTTACAGGTATGAATTTTGTTGAAGTTTTACAAAATTGGTTTACACCTGAAAAAATTCAAGAAACTGTAGAAAAAACGGAAGAAACTTTGTCCATGATAGGAACAATTTAATAATAGAAATTATTAAGGGGTTAACGGGGTTTTCTCCCTTGTCCCTTAATTTTCTTTAAATTATAAAAAGGAATTTTAAAATGTGGTGGAAAATTTTATTAATTGTAATAGCTGTAGTTGTTTTTGGTCCAGCGATTCTTGATCTAATTGGTTTTATCTTTACTTTAATTGGAAAAGGTTTTTCTTGGTTAGGCACAATTTTGGATTGGTTAGGTATTACAAGTTTATTCTAAAAGGAGTTTATATTTATGGAAAAATCAAAGAATGTATTTTTTTTAGTTGTATTTTCTATAATGGCAGTTGCTTTAGCTTTCTTTATAGGTTATTACGTAAATTCTAAAAATAATACTGATATAA
>CALVNT010000014.1 GCA_944349925.1 uncultured Clostridia bacterium | reverse complement strand
CATTTTGTACTATTTCATTGATTTTTTCCGTTCCAAACTGCTTTAATATTTCATCAGGGTCAAGTTTTTCAGGCATTAGTGCAATTTTTATCGTAAAGCATTCATCTCGCAATATGTCAATACTTCGATATGTTGCTTTTTGTCCTGCTGTATCACCATCAAACATCAAAACAACATTATTTGAAAGTTTTTTTAGTTCGTGTGCATTTTCTTTTGTTAAAGCAGTACCCATACAAGCAACAGTATTATTAAAGCCCGCCTTATGCATTGCAATAACATCTATCTGCCCTTCAACAATTATGATTTGATTTAACTGCCCCTGTTGTTTCAATTTTTTTACAAGATTAATTCCATATACAACTTTTCCTTTTTTAAAAAGAGAAGTTTCGGCAGTATTTATGTATTTAGCAAAATCAGTTTTTCCTAAAACTCTTGCACTAAATCCTATACATTCATTAAAAGAATTAAAAATTGGGAAAATAAGTCTTTGAGCAAAAACATCATACTGATAACCATTTTTTTCTTGAACTATGCCAGCATCAATCATTTCTTTTACCGAGAAACCTTTAGATTTTAAATGCGATATAATGTCTATACGATTTATACTATAACCAAGTTTGAAATCTTCTAAAGTTTTTCGATTAAACTGTCGAAGTTTAATATAATCTTGTGCAGGTTTAGCCTCCAAAAGCAAAAGATTTGCACTATAATGTTTTGCCGCTTCTGCGAGAAGTAAGATTAACCTTTCTTTGTTTTTTTTCTTTGCCACAATTTCTTCATCACCACTAAACTGTGGAACCTCCATGCCAGCATTTTTGGCGAGAATTTTTACCGCTTCATAAAAATCACAAGATTCATATTTCATAACAAAGGAAATCACATCACCACTTTCCTTGCAACCGAAACAATAAAAAAGCCCTTCGTCTTCACTCACAGAAAAAGAAGGAGTTTTTTCATTATGGAAAGGACAACACCCCCAATAATTTCTACCTTTTTTTTCAAGACGAACATATCTTTCAATAACAGAAACAATATTATTTTTTTGCTTTAGTTCATATAACCAATCTGCTGGAAATCCTTTGTTTTGCAATCTTGTCTCCTAAAAAGTTATTCAATTTTATTATACTACAAATATTTTAAAAATCCTTTCGATAATTATAAAAAAAACAATAAAAACTACAAAATAAAGGAAAAACTAAACTTTTTTATCAAATTTTACAAATAAAAATAAAAGTTTGTTGATTTTGACAAATTTTTGTACATTTAAAACTGAAATGTTATTCAAACCGCTTTTTGTTTTAATTTAATTAAAAAAGCAAGAATTGTTTCTTGCTTTTACATTATTTGTATGATATTACATTCAAAATTTCTTTTAAAGAGTTATAAATGCAATGTAAATCATTTTGTTTAATTAAACTTTTTTAAACAATTTGTCCTTGCAAATATATATTAGGAATTTCTCCTACAATTATGCTTTCACAAATAAGAATATCTAGATTTGCTTGAAAATTTTGAGTTGAAAATGGCAAAACCATTCCTAAAATAGCTGTTACATCAAAATAGAGCGAATGCAATGTTTGATTTATTCCAGCTGAAACAAAATTGGTGTCAAACGAAGTTTTTACTGTTCCTACGGGAACGAGGTTTAATTTTATTTGCGGGCCATACCCAAACAAAAAAGGTATTCCACTAAAAGTGCCTAAATTGACATAAATTGAAGTATTATCAAGTTCTTCAAAACGCTCTTGAACACGCGCGGTGACTTCCCTAACTAAAAGGTTAACATTTGTCGAGTTTGTGGATATTTGACTAACCTTATTTTCTGAAGAATATGATACATTTATTAAATCTTCGTAAGAATAATCCCCACTCGACAAAACATCGCCAACAACTTCACTTATTGTTTGTGTTGCAATAGCTCTCACTTTTTCTTCACTTAAAGCCACTACTGCTGGACAAACGACTTTAAAATAATAAATCAAAAACAAAATAACAAAAATAAGCAGGGCAGATATGATTGCCTTAACTTTTGTCTTCTTTTTTAATTTATGACGTACTTTTACAACTTTATAAGTTTGCACATAAATATATATGCGTAAACCGGTTAAAAGTTTCAAATGCTAAAAAAATCAATATATAGTATCTATTATGCAACACATAATAGCATATATATTATATTTATTTTGTTTTGGATTTAAAAATCAAGCTAAAAATGAAAGCAAATATTATTGCCGCAGCGATACCTCCTGCCGTTGCCTCAAGACCACCTGTAAAAGCCCCCAATAAACCCTTTGATTTTACAGCACTCATCGCTCCTTTTGCAAGTGACGCACCAAAACCAATAATCGGTACATTTATTCCAGCTTTTGCAAACTCAGAGATGGGAGCAAAAATGTTAAATGCTTGTAAAATCACTCCTATCAAAACAAAAGTAACAAGTATTCTTGCAGAAGTTATGTTTGTATATATGATGAGCATTTGCCCTAGCATACAAATAAACCCACCAATTAAAAATACCCAAAGATAATACATTACGCCCCCTTTTTTCTATTCCCTCGCGAAGTCTTATATGTTTTTGTAGTTGATACTTTTTCATAATAATTATCAGCTGACTGCGGGTCACATTCTATAACAATAGCATGGCAAATTCCGGGGATACTCTCACCTTGCTGAGTTGCCGTCGTTGACATCAAAGCGCCAGTTGGCATAAATAAAACTCTTTTCAACTCACCTTTGCGAAGTTTGTTTATAATATACGAATTTAAAATCGTTGCACTACAGCCACAACCACTCCCACCTGAGAGCATATTTTGATTTCTCATATAATACATTTGACCACAATCATTATAATTTAGTCCAAGTTTTACACCATTAACTTCCATAAGGTCAACTAAAATTTCAGAGCCAAGCTTTCCAAGGTCTCCAGTAACAATAAGGTCATAATCATCTGGAACTGTTTTTGTGTCTCTAAAATGAGCAAGCATAGTATCCATTGCTGCTCCTGCCATAGCTGCTCCCATATCGTTTACATCTTTTATACCAAAATCTATAACTTTGCCAAATGTCGCCATGGTTATACGGGGGCCATCGCCTTTACTCGATAAAACACAACTTCCAGCCCCTGTAACAGTCCATTGTGATGTAGGAGGTCTTTGATTGCCAAGTTCTAGCGGAAATCGAAATTGCCTTTCGGCAGTAGAAAAATGAGAACCTGTCGCACAAACTATAGTATCAAACAAACCGCCATCTATAAGAGACGCTCCCACAGCCAAACTTTCTGCCATAGTAGAACAAGCACCAAAAAGGCCAAGATATGCATAATTAAAATTTCTTGCCGCATAAGAAGATGAAATTATTTGATTAAGCAAATCCCCCGCAAGCAAAAGATTAACATCATCTGGTTGAATTTTAGCGTCTTCAATTGCTTTGACAATAGCATGCTCAAACATTTTTTTCTCTGCTTTTTCATAACTATCTTCACCAAACGAATCATCTTTCATAATATAGTTGAAAAAAGGAGCAAAGTTACCTTTCCCTTCTTTAGGGCCTACAATAGAGTAACTACCTATTATTTTTGGTTTATTTCTAAATTTAACCGTTTGATTTTTTTTCATACTGTTTCCTTTTATGCGTTGTTTATAGCTTTAAATAAATATATAAATCAGCCCGACAATAAAACTTGCCACAACGCCTGTTACAATAACAGGCCCAGCAATAGTAAACATTTTCACAAATATTCCATATATAATTCCTTCATGTTTAAACTCTAATGCGGGTGAAGTGATAGAATTTGAAAAGCCTGTAATAGGGACTATTGAACCTCCCCCTGCAAATTTACCTATTTTATCATACACACCAATACCTGTTAAAAATGAAGCTAGAAAAATAAGTACTATGAGCGTATATGCCCAAGCAGTTTGTTCCGCCATAGAGGGAAACCAATATAAAATCAAATCATTTATGCCTTGCCCTAAACAACATATAACCCCTCCAACCCAAAAAGAATTAAATAAACTTGGCCACGCTTTGGTCTTTGGAATTTTGGCTTTTACGTACCTATTATAAGCTTCGTTTCTTTTTGTTTCATCCATTTTTTACACCTCTGACAAATTATTGCCTATAACAAAAGGTTTTAAACATATAGATATTTTTATTACTGACAAAATAAAGTGCTTGTTTATTTATCCATTAAATCAAAATTAGCTAAAAATTGAATTTAAATTTTAGCTTCGTTTTGGCAAATGAGTTAAGTATAAATTTACAAGTTTTAAGCAAACTAAAGAAAATGGAGGAATTATGAAAAAAATTATCTTATCGTCAATATGTATAGCTTCTGCCTTTCTTTTAATTGGCTGTGGCGGAGTGAGTGATAGCGAGGCCAATAAAAGTTTAAATAATCAACTAAACAGAGTAGAAAATGTTTTATCATCTTCAAATATTGAGAGCATAAACGAAATTACGCCAAGCGATTTTATAGAAAACCAAAACAATACAAAGTTAATCAGTCAAAAAAATTTATCTTTATACAATCGTCAAAACGAAAAATCTTTGCAACAGACAATTTTGCAAACAACCTCAAACATTAAATCATACAGTCAAAATTCTATTAAACTTGGAAATGACAAAGCTTCGGCTATAAAAAATTTATCTCAAAATATAAGCAAATATCTAACATACATCAGCAACAGCAAAAGCGATCTTCAAAACAGCATAAATAAAATTAAAAATAAAAATAAAATAACAAATACAAATATTGAAGAGTTAAACTCTTGCTATGTAGAATTGAACAACAACCTAAAAGAGCGCGACACATATTTACAAAATCTTTTAGGGTCGTTGCAAGAAGTAGAAGAAATATATGAAAACGCAGAAACTGTCGATAATAATTTGCAATCCAACAGCTCGCAAGAAAATATTCAAAACATTCAAACAACAAAGCAAAATACTTCGCGTTTTACACCAAACATAGACACTTACCGAAATTATAACGGATATAATCAATATAACTCTCTATATAACAATCGACCATATGGACCTAACTATGGCATAAATTCAAACAACTATAATCGCGCATACAATGGATATGGAAATAGATATGGTTACAACAACGGTTATGGATATTACAATGGTTACAATTATTACAATAACTATGAAAACCAAGTCTTCAATCCTAACAGAAACACAGACACGTATGGTCCTACATCAAAAAACATTGATACTTATAGAAATAACGAGTCTTTTAACTATAATTACAATAATTCTAACAACACTTTCACAAACCCAAATAACACAAACAATGTAAATAAGCAAAATACAAATAACTTAACCACTGACAAGGCTATAAATAATTTAAACACTATAAACACTGACAATTCTATAAATAATACTAATGGAATAGACTTAGACAGTACTTTAAATAATACTAACAACTTAAACTCAACAAACTTTACAAAAAACAGTCAAATAACTTCAACTGCAAACGATAATTTAAATTCTAATAATACAAAACAAAAAAATAAAAATTATATAGAAAGTTATAAAGACAAACAATCAAATTTGTATACAAAAAATTGGCAAAATAGAAACCAATCTGACAACATTAAAAGTGTCACAGAAAACAAAAATTTAGTAAATGAAGAAAACGGTTATGTTAAAATTTCTAGCCCTAATGATAATAACAAAAAACGCGAAATTTATAGCTTAGAAAAAGAAAGCAATCTAGATACCAAAAATGAAAATTTATTAAACGAAAAGCAAAACAGCAGCGAAATTTTATCAAGCAATTTAAACGAGAACAAACGATCAAACAAAGCAATAAACAACCAAACTAAACAATCAAACCAAGTCGAAAAAACAGCCAAACAAGAGCAAAAAAATTTAAAATACAAACAGACAAATTTGTTCCCGAAAAACATACAAAATTTTATCGCAAATGATATAGATAAAATAAAACCAATAGCTAGAAAACTTACAGCGCCAAAAATCATTAAAGAAGAAAAAGGTTCAAAAGTTATTTAAAAAAGAGATATAAACTATCTCTTTTTTTCAATATATTGTAGTTATGCATACATACTACATACATTATACAAGCTTTTTTCGCAAATTTTCAAGAATTTTGTTTTCCAATCTAGAGACCTGAACTTGAGATATTTTTAGCTGCCGTGCAATTTCAGACTGAGTTTTATCATAATAAAATCTAAGCATGATTATCTTCTGGTCTCGCTTGTTTAATTTGTGCAATAGCTCCTTCAAAGCTAAATTATCAAACATCGCTTGTCCTTGGTCTTCTCCTTCCACCCTGTCCATAACCGTGAGCCCTTCTTCTCCATCTTCCAGTGGAGAATAGAGTGATACCGGCATTCTAGAAGAATCCATAGCCAAGATAACTTCCTGCTCATCAACATTAAAATGTTTTGCTATCTCTTCAATACTTGGATTTTTTTGATTTTCCCCAAAGAATTTATCAATATACTTGTTGATTTGCAAGTTTAAACTTTTAAGCATTCTAGAAACTTTTATTGCTCCGTCATCTCGCATAAATCTTTTTATTTCGCCTATAACCATTGGCACAACATAAGTCGAAAATTTTACATTATATTCTTCTTTAAAATTATTTAGTGCTTTTAAAAAACCTAGGCATCCAATTTGATACAAATCATCATACTCTATGCCTTTATCTTTAAATCTTTTAATTAAACATCTTATAAGAGGACTATTCTCCTTAAGAAGCACTTCTTTTGCATCTTGGTCACCATTTTGAGCTTTTACAACCAAGTCCAAAATTTGTGCATTTTCAAGCATTGCCCAACCCCTCTTGCAAATGATTTAATCTTTTTAATAAAGTAACCTTTATTCCTCTATCGTCATTTTTTTCAACTTCGACTTTATCCATAAAACTTTCCATAACAGCAAAACCCATTCCACTTCTTTCTTCACTAGGCTTGGTTGTAAAAAATGGTTCGCGAGCTTTAGAGATATCCTTTATTCCTATCCCCTTATCCATAACAGTGATTTTCACCATATCACCCTCAATTTCGCATCTCATTGTCACCATTCCATTATGTTTCGGATAGGCATGCACAACGCAATTTGTGACCGCTTCTGAAACCGCAGTTTTAATATCGTTTATTTCGTCTACTGTAGGATTTAACTGTAAACAAAAACCTGCTATACAAACCCTAGCAAATCCTTCGTTTACCGATATCGCCTTAAAAGTAACTTCCATAAAATTGTTTTTCATACCCACACTCCTTTATACAATTTTCGGCATTATGTCATAAAGCCCTGTCATTTTAAATATTTTTTCAGCTTGTTTAGATGGATTGCAAATATAAATAGGAATTTGCCTTTCTTGCATTTTTTTGTATCTTCCTATTAAAACACCGATTCCTGTACTATCCATAAATTCGAGTTCAGATAAATCTATTATTATTTGATTAAAATCGCCTCCCGCAAAAACATTGTCTAGCGTTATACGCGTGTGTGTTGCAGAATGTTCGTCAAGCTCTCCACATAAGAGAACATAAAGCGTATTGTTATATACTTTGCTTTTAATTTGCATATGTGCTCCTTTTCTAAAAAAACAATAACACATTTTTTGATGCGAAAAATTGCTCTTTTTAGAGAAAAAACACATAAAAAAAAGAAAGCTTTAGCTTTCTTATTTAAAAATCAAAAAATGTTAAAACGTACAAACTATAAATATTTCATCGCCTTTTTTGCTTGTTCTTTTCCAAGCTTATGTGGCAATAAATATCGTTTACCATCTTTTATAAAATTGCTTCCAGTGTCATAGAATTCAAAAGCAACATCAAATTTTTTGCATTGCTTTGCAATATCTTTTACCCAATCAAAATTTAAAGGTCTAGCATTTTTATAATTTTCACCACCAACAACAACCTTATTTATTTTTTTGCTTTCTAAATATTTTTCAATGTTTATATTTTCAAGCATAGGAGAAATTACAACCCCGCGATAATTTAAATTTAAATTTAAAAGAATTGGCAATCGTTCATCTGCCCTTATTTGATTTTCTATAGTGACATTTAAATAAAAATTATCTAATATTTTGTTTTTTGGCAAACACTTTTCTACTCTTTCAATTCTCTTTGTTATTACTTCAAATTTTACATTTTTTCTTATTTCTATAATGTTCCAAATTTTATCCCTATATTTGTCTGCCTCTTCAAGAAAAAAGTCGCTTGTAAGGCAAATCATAATAGTTGAGCCATCTTCAATTTTAAATGTTTTATCTCTTTTCTTTTTCAAAGGTAAATCAAAATCTTTTGTAACAAAAAAAATTTGGCTATCAATACCTCTTTGTTTATCAAAATAAAACATATAACAATTTTGACAGCCTTCACTTTTCTTATGACACCCATGCCAAGGATTCCACATTTGCATAATTTAAGTTTATAAATTTTTTTTATAATTGTCAAACTTTAATACACTTTTCTTTTCAGCGAAAAGATTTTTTCTAGCCAATCATTTTTGCCTTCGAACAAATCATTTAAAAGTTTAACACCAAAAAAGGCATTTATTATTCCATTTGCACCACAACTTGAAAAAATGAACACATTTTCTTGATTTGTTTTTGAAATAATTCCCATATTGTTTAAGGTAGAAGCAAACAAACCACAAAATGCATACTCTACTTTAATTTCATCTTTAAAGGCAGGAAACATTTTTGCTAGCATATTATAGGGCTGAATATATTTTTATTTTGCATCTTCATTTTTAATAATACCCTTATATAAAGTATCTTCTCCTCCAAATATAACTCTTCCATCAGGCAATTTTCTTAAATAATGATATGGGCTCATATAGTCTTGAATAAGAGCATCACCTTCCCAAACTAAATTTTTAATGGGATTTGTAACTATAGTATATGAAACAAATTTTTCAGACAAAGGTTTTTTTGAAAGCAAATTGTCATTAAAACCAGTAGCACAAACAACTTTATTACAAAACATTTTATAGCCATAACTGGTCAAACATACTAGTTCTTGTCCATTGTTTTCGATAGAAACAACTTCAGTGTTTTCAAATTTAAAACCTTTACTTTTATTTAATAAAACATGAGTAAATAAATAAGGATTAAATTCAGCACCTCCATCTTCACAAAATAATCCGGCTTCTAAATCAAAAGAAAAAGGATTATTTTGTGAAGTAATAAATTTACATTTTAAGCCACATTTTTTTCTAAATTTATATTCTTTTTCAAAATCTTCTACATCTTTTTTGCTATCTGTATAAATCAATGATGGTTTCAACTTAAAATCAAAATTAGCTTTATATTTTTTATCTATTTTTTCAATCTCTTTAATGCTTTTTTGTCCTAATTTATAAATTTTTTCAATCTCTTTTTCACTTAAATAAGGTTTTAAATCTTCTGCAAAATCATCAAGTTGGTATTCCAGCAATGCAGTTGCAGCAACAGTATTCCCAAGACCAAATCTTCCCTTGTCAACTAAAATAGTTTTATATTTTTTAGACAAATAATAATTTACTATTGCCCCATCAATACCTCCACCAATAATCAAAACATCACATTTAACATCATTATTTAAATAAGGATACTGTTTTTTAATGTTTTCTTTATCAAAATAAGTTTTACCTTTCAATATCTCCATGTTTACCACTAATAAATTATTTCTATTATTAAAACAAAAATACAACATTTTATTTATGAGTTGAGAAAAAGTTAATTATAAAATTAAATAATCACAAAATGCAAAATCACAAATAAAATATCTAACAAAATAAAAAATCGTTATAAACCTTTCTATCTTTAAATTTATAACGATTTTTTATTAATATATTTAATTCAATTGAAATAAATACATCAGATAATGTTTTTTAAAGAATCCCGATCTATATTTAATTTTTTTAAATTATTTTCAGCATCATTAAATAATCGTCTAATTTTGATTGTTGTTATTTAAATTTATGTATTAATTAATCATAGCATTTTTTAATCACATCACATTTCCGAATCTTTCTGATTGTCGGTTTTATTTAGAATTTTAACGTATTCCGGTTTTGAAGTATCTGTTAAATCTTTTATTTTCTTATAGATTTCGTTTTGTTGGTCTAAACTAGACCATTTACCATCTGTGTTGTATGTTTCTCCAATTATATTCCCATCTGAATCGTAAGTGTATTCAATATCCACGAATTTAATTAATTCATCAAACAATTCTTTGTCAATTTTATATCCTACAACATAATTATTTATTTCATTATTCGAGTCATTTATGCCATTAAATTCTATGAAATATCCTTTCTCATTTTTTACAGGTTTCCATTGTGAATGAGAAAAAATTGCATTACCATTTACATCTTCACCTATACTTTCTACAATTTGGTCGTAATTTATATTTAATTCAATACAGTTTTTCAAAGCTTTTCCTAAAGGATATAAAGTATTGAATGCTAAAGCACCAACAAGCGCAACCATCAAAAATAGTGATCCATCAATTACTGAAGAAGGATGTTTTACGACGTTTTTTACAGATTTTAAAAAACTTGAACCACACATCTTAAATTTTAAGCTATTCTTTAATGATGATTCCCTTACACCACGACGTGCTAAAACAGACCCACTATAATAAAATTTTTTAAAATAATCCAATTTCTCTTTTTCGGTATTATTTAAACTATCGTAAAGATTTTGTAGCAAATCACAAGATAAACACCTAAGCATTATATCATATTCATCTTGTTCAATTTTGCTTATCAAATCAATATCAATGTGCATTGAAATTAACTTTTCCAACATCTTTTTTTCTGCTTTTTCAGTACCATACACACTACAAACCAAACCAATTTTTTCGTAATACAATTTATATCTAGATACTTTATTTCGTGTTTGATCATATAAAATCTTAGACAAAAATTCTAAAGTATTTTCAAACCCTAACCTTCCTATAATAGTATCATTCCAAAAATCAAAGTCTATTGATTCAGCATTTCCAAACTTTTTTATATACGAAACCAATTTTGAAATATCACTCGTGTCCAATTGTATTGCATCAGTAAACATTAAAATACTACTAACAGTAGATACTATAATTTTGTTTTTTAAATCTTCGGTTAAATCAAAATCATTATTTTCTATTAAATGTTTATCTATTAAATTCAAAAGATCATCACGTTTAAGACTCAAAAGATATAAATCAGTTGGGCAAAAGCCATCTTTTTTAATCACTTCAATTGCTTTACTAAATTCTTCTTCCATTTCTTTATCCATAGTGCCTCCTTTAATTCGGTAATATTATAACACACAAAAAAAAAATGTCAATGCTTTATTTAAAAAAACTTATGGTTAAAAATTTATCTAAATCAGCTTATTAAAAAGTTTTCTTGTTTTATAATCAATAATTTGTGTCATTTAAGCAAAGAAAAAATACTTAAATTATATAATAATTTATACAACCTAAATTGACACAGTTTTTGACACAGTTTTTTAACTTTTTGACATGAAAATTTAACTACTTTCAGTTTTATGTCCAAAAATACTGTGTCAACAAAAAAATCGCTACAAACTTTTATATATAAGACTTATAGCGATTTAAACTATGGTGGGCAGGGATGGATTCGAACCATCGAAGACGAAGTCGACGGATTTACAGTCCGTTGCATTTGGCCGCTCTGCAACCTACCCATAAAATT